>JAHIFE010000040.1 GCA_018901125.1 Pseudomonadota bacterium
GCCACTTTCAAAACGTTTCAGTTTGGTCAAGGTCAAGGCGGGTGAAAATTTTAACCGCAGGAATACATGGAGTATTTCGAGGATTAAAATTTTCGCCCAACGCAGAGATCGGCCAAAATGGGACGTTTTGAAACTGGCTCCCTCGTTTTACATTTAATCTTTTGTAGTTTAAATTTGACTGCGCTATTCCATAAGAATTTTGCGCACCTTTGCTATATCCGCTTAATACGGATTCTTGTGTTAAATGTATTATCGGATTATACAAGTTATTTATTTAATAAATTTTGTTAAACTTATCAGAAGGATTTGTCAATTGCTGCCTGGCTCACCAACGGTTGGAGCAATATGTTTTTATAAAGTACCGCTGTATCTTACAGGATCAATAAGTCCTGCTTCATCAAATCCTTTTTTTCTTAAAAAGCAGCTGTCACAAAAACCGCATGCACTGCCGTCTGCTTCAGGATCATAACAGCTGTGGGTTAGCGAATAGTCAACCCCGAGCTCAATTCCTTTGTTAATAATTTGAGCCTTAGTCATTTTGATTAAGGGGGTTTGGATATTGATACGCATTTTACCTTCAACTCCGGCTTTTGTTGCAAGATTTGCCATATGCTCAAACGCATTGATAAATTCGGGCCTGCAATCGGGGTAGCCACTGAAATCAATTGCATTAACCCCTATAAATATATCGAAGCACTTTATAACTTCGGCCCAGGCAAGTGCATGAGATAGAAAAATGGTGTTTCTCGCAGGAACATATGTAACAGGGATTCCTTTTTTTATTGAATTGAACGATCTTGATTTAGGTACTTTGATATCAGCTGTTAAGGCTGATCCGCCTATTTTATTAAGATCTATATTTATTACAAGATGCTTCTTTACATTAAATACTTCCGCTACCTTTTTTGCAGCATTTAGTTCATATGAATGGCGTTGACCGTAAAAAAAACTCATGCTGTAAAGGTCGAAACCTTCATGCTTTGCAATAGCCATTACCGTTGTTGAATCAAGGCCTCCGCTCAAAAGTATTATGGCTTTTTTTCGCATCGTAAATCCTTTTAATTTTCTATACGCCTCTAATTGTATCAGGCCAGATTATTTTGTGTAATTGAAGATGGAACCGAACTTTTAATTTATCTTCGAGTATCCATTGTGCCAGTTCTGATAATTCGAGAATACTATTGACAGGAGAAAAAAGAATATTTTCCCGGAAAAAAGTTGTGGGGATCTGTTTTACGATTTTTTTTGCAAACTCATAATCATATCTGTTTCCGATTACAAATTTAATCTGGTCTTTTTTATCAAGTCTGTTTAAGTTAGCCAGATTATTTTTTTCAGACTCACCGCTTGTCGGACATTTTATATCAAGTATTTTAATACATCGTTTATCAACGCAGCTTATATCGATACTTCCGTTTGTTTCAAGCAACACAGTAAATTCATTATCAAGAAGTTTCTCAATTAATGCCGGTGATTGGTCCTGTATCAAAGGCTCTCCACCTGTAATTTCAACCAAAGAGCAGCCAAAATCTGAAATTTTTTTCACAAGACTGCCTATTTCTATTTCAGTACCTTCGCTGTATGCATATATTGTATCGCAGTAGGTGCATCTCAAGTTACAGCCAGTAAGTCTTACAAAAGTGCAAGGCAGCCCGCTGTATAAAGATTCACCCTGTATGCTGTAAAAGATTTCATTTACTAATAATGCCATATCTATAGACCTTACTTTATCACGATTTTGATCTCCGGGATTGAGAAAGAAAGCTACGCTTTTTTAAGCAGAGGCTTAACTATTTATAAAGACATTGGTTATTTATATCGAAATTACATTTAATTGCAAGAATGATTATGCGCATATTACTATGCGCATTTTACAATTAAACTATTTAAAATTATTATTATTGACAAGAATAAACAAGGGGTTAATATCCAGGTGTGAGGATCATGATAACAATAAATTTATTGAATGCACCATTACCGGTAGTTCCACAATAGAACAAATCACCTCAACAACCACAACATAATGGGGAACATTTTTTATTGACACATAATTCTATCTTTGTGATATTCAATGTTACGAAAAATAAATTTCTATCATTGACTAAACCACTATGATTGCCGGGCTTAAAGCGGCTTCTTTAAGACGGGAGATGTGATGGCAGAGATCAACCGCTTGGCTTTGTCGCTCAGCAAGATGGCTATACAGGCCCTGAGCCGTTTGTCTAAGGCATCAGTGCATGTTCACGGTGCCGAAAACATTCCGGACGGTGTAATCATCTTTGCAGTAAACCATTTCACTCGCCTCGAAACCCTGGTTCTTCCTTACGAATTTCACAAACTCACCGGTAAACCAATTATGTCGCTTGCCTACCATGGACTATTTACCGGAGCTTTGGGCAAATATTTGGACAAAATGGGTGCAGTATCTACTAAGGATCCCCACCGTGACGAAATTATTATTCGCTCTTTGCTAATCGGAGACAATCCATGGCTAATTTTTCCGGAAGGAAGTATGGTCAAGGACAAAAAGATAATTGAGCGCGGCAAATTCCTCATATACAGTGCTACTGGCATCCGGCGACCACCTCATACCGGCGCTGCAGCTCTGGCATTACGTACCGAGTTCTACCGGTTAAGACTTCAACACTTGCAGGCAACGGACGGCGATTTGCTTGATCAGCAGCTCAGGGTTTTTAATCTTTCTTCCATGGAACAAGTTAGCAAGAAACAAACCTTTCTTCTTCCGGTTAATATCAGCTATTATCCTATCCGCTCACGGCAAAACGCCATTGAGAAAATTGCCTCGTACATAGTAAAAGATATATCAGACAGCATAGTAGAGGAACTGCAAACCGAAGGGACCATGCTTCTATCCGGAGTAGATATTGACATCACTATCGGCAAACCTTTAGCCATAAGACCATTACTCACAAAGCGGATTATTCAAAAAGACATACGCACCCCCCACGCCATAATGCCAGACGATTTACTAACATCCAGGCCATTAATGCAACATATAGCCTCTAAGCTTACCTTGAAGGTGATGGCCTCCATTTACCAAAATACGACGGTTAATTATGACCACCTCATTGCCTATATCTTGAAATATTATCCCGGAAAAAAATTGAGCCTTTTTAACCTGGCACAACGACTCTACCTGGCTGCGGAAGAAGTCGCCAAGCTTAAGTCCATAAGGCTGCACGCAGGGTTACGCCAGAACCAATACGTTCAACTGTGCCGCAACTACCGCACAATTCTGGCTGACTTTCTTGAAGTGGCAAAACAAAGCGGTGTAGCGGAAGTAGAAGGTGATATCATAAGCTTAAGGATACCGGTAATCAAAACTCTTTTTGATTTTCATAGCATCAGGAGAGATAATCCTTACCAGGTTATTCTCAATGAGGTAGAGTATCTTCGGCTGCTGACTTTGAAAGTGCGTTTAATTGTTGAGCAGCCCTGGTGGTCAGTACGCCGGTTCCTGAGACATAAATTTCTACAGATAGCCAAACAGGAATTTGACTCCGACTATGAAGCCTATTGGCGCGAGGGCGAATCAAAACCTAAAAACATTGGTGCTCCGATTTATTATCGCAAAATTTTCCCGAAGGCCGGAATATTGCTGGTTCATGGTTATTTGGCTGCTCCAGAAGAGGTCAGGCCCCTGGCTGATTATCTATATCGGCAAGGCTACACCGTTTATGCCCCGCGGCTTCGCGGTCATGGCACCAGTCCCGAAGATCTATCTCTCAGAACCTGGGAAGATTGGTTGAAATCAGTGGAATGCGGTTATATGATTCTGGCGAATAGTGCCAAGGATGTCGTTTTGGGCGGTGTCAGCATGGGAGCAGGTTTGGCACTGCTTGCAGCCGCAAACATGCCATATAAGGTTAATGCCGTTTTTGCAGTGAACTGTGCAATGAGATTGAGGCAACGAAACGCAAAATTTGCCCCGGCCCTTGTTGTATGGAACAAACTGTTGGACAAACTTGTGAAAGATAAGGGCCAGAGGCACTTTGTGCTAAATGAGCCTGAAAACCCGCATATCAACTATTTACGCAATCCAATAAGCGGGGTAAAAGAGCTGCTGGAGCTAATGGAACAACTCTCACTCCGGCTTGATCGCATAGAGATTCCTGCTCTCTTGATACAATCATCCGGGGATCCGGTTGTTCACCCTGAAGGAAGCAAAGAAGTATTTGAAAACCTCGGTTCAGAGGATAAGGAGTTGGTCATGTTCAACTACGACCGACACGACCTTTTAAGAGGTGAATTTTCACAGCGTGTTTTTATCCGGATAGCAGAATTTCTCAATATCAGATTTTAATTGGAACAGGAAAGAAGGGTTGTTTGAGTGATCTTGGCGGATTGCTGCCTAGTATAAATTGATCACAAGTAAAAAACCGCTCTTAATATATATAACTACATAACATATATTTCAGGAGGAAGATTCATGCTTAAACTCGGAGAAAAAGGCGCTATTATTCAGAGGGACAATGAAACCTATGCAATTGCGGCTCACACCCCCTGCGGCATAGTAACGCCGGAAATCTTAAGGAAACTTGCCGATGTGGCAGAAAAGTACAAAGTCCAGGCCATGAAAATCACCGGTGCAACACGCATTGCCCTGGTGGGTATTCGGGAAGAAGACATCGATAATGTCTGGAAAGACCTGGGTTTAAAACCAGGTGCGGCTGTGGGGATGTGCGTACGCAGTGTACGTACGTGCCCGGGAACAACTTTTTGCAAGATCGGACAGCAGGATTCACTTGGAATGGGAATGAAGCTGGACGAAAAGTATCACGGTATGGAGCTTCCCGGAAAATTCAAAATTGCCGTATCAGGATGTAATATCAATTGTGCCGAATCCTGGGTACGCGATATCGGCCTATTCGGAAAATCAAAAGGATGGACCCTTGTTATCGGTGGTAATGTTGGAGCAAAACCGCGAATTGCCCAGGAGTTGGCCAGCGAATTGAGTGACGCTGAAGCCCTTTTGGCCATTGAGAAAGTAATCGGATATTATTCAGAAAATGCCAAAAAAGGCGAACGTCTTGGAAAAATGATAGAACGGATAGGATTTGAAACTGTAAAAGATGCACTGGCATAACAAAAAGTACTTCTGCCTATCCGCCGATGTATTTTTTGATTTAACAGGAATAACGCGGGAGATGAAATCAGCTAATGTCCAGACAGGCCAAAGCGGTTAAACAGCTCAGGGAGCTTATTAACTCTGACAAATTTATTATTATGCCATGCTGTTATGATGGCCTAAGCGCAAGATTAATTAGCCAAAGCGGATTTGAAGTTACCTTCATGAGCGGGTTTGGTGTTTCCGCCGTTCGTCTGGGGCTGCCGGATACCGGTCTGATTTCCTATGGTGAGATGGTGGATCAGGCACAAAATATCTGCAATGTCTCGGATATCCCAGTTATCTGCGACGGGGATACCGGATACGGCAACCCCGTTAATATAAAACGTACGGTGCACGGATATATCCGTGCCGGTGCCTCCGGCATCATGATTGAAGACCAGATCAGCCCCAAACGATGCGGCCACACCAAAGGAAAAGATGTTGTTGACCGCGAAACTGCATTTACAAGGATCAAAGCCGCTGTAGAGGCCAGAAACGAAGCAGGAAAAAATGACGAGGATATCGTTATTGTTGCACGTACCGATGCCCGTGCAACAACAGGACTCGATGAAGCCCTTTTCCGGGCCGAAACTTTTCGTAACATGGGGGCAGATATCATCTTTATTGAAGCCCCCCGTTCCAAAAAGGAGATGACCAAAATCGGGAAACTGGGCGGGTGTCAAATGGCTAATATGGTCGAACACGGCGTAACACCGGTTCTGCCGCCAAAAGAACTTGAGTCCATGGGTTACCGCATCGCTGCTTATCCGCTGACCCTGCTTTCTGCAACCGCCTGTGCCATGAAAAAGGCCCTTGCCCGCCTGAAAAATGGGGAAATCACCGATGAGATCCTTGAGTTTAAAGAGCTGCAATCCATATTAGGATTTCCCGAATATGATAAAACACTTAAACGGCTTTCCTGATATAAATTTACGACTTGCATTTGCAATAGTCAGCTCAAATTATTAAAAAATCCAATAAGATGTAAAAAAATAGCGTTATGCAAAGATAGGCTTTTTTATTGATGTATTGATACCTAAACCCAGACCGCTTTGAACGGATGATTTTATCCGGTTGGAGGATTTTTTATGTCAGAAAACTTATACCGGCAGCTCATTGATATTTATGAAAGCCCTATCAATGTTTATGACAAAGAATTAAGGCTTATATTCATGAACCGGAAGTCGGCTGAAATTCTTGGAGGAAAGCCCGAAGACTTTACAGGAAAAAAATTAAATGAATACTTCTTATCTCCTATTGCTGAAGACATGATGGAAAAACATCGAAAGATCATTGAGACCGGGCAAGCAGTTGATTTTGAAATCCCCATTGAATATTTCGGCAAAATAATATGGTATTGGTCTCATGTTCAGCCCATAAAAGATAAAGAGGGTGATATTTCCATGCTAATGGTCATTTCTTATGATATCACCGAGCGTAAAAAGGCGGAGGAGAAACTCCGGCAGACTGAAAATTTATTAAATCGAGTCCAGGAGCTTGCGCATTTCGCATCATTTGAAAGGGATCTGATTAACAATAGTTTTGAACGGTCCGATGAATTATACCGGATTTTCGGCATTACCCATGATGAATTTGGTTCCCAAGGGCGTCTGTCTCAATGGGTTCATCCTGACGACAGAGATTATGTGGAAAAGCAGTTAAAGCTGATGCTGTCAGGAAATAGCACCGGTCAGGTTGAATTCAGAATAATTAGGCCTGACGGCGAAGAGAGGTTTATCTCTTCCAATGCAGACATAATATTTGACGGAAATAGTATGCCTGTTAAAATTATGGGTTATGTGCAGGATATAACCGAACGCAAAATGGCGGAAGAAGAACTACAGCAAAGTGAATATTTATTAAGTCAGGCCCAGGAGCTTGCACATCTCGGGTCATATGAATGGGATATAGTTAACGATCGTATCGAACGGTCCGATGAATTATTCCGGATTATTGGTATTACACGGGAAGAAGTTGCCCCCGAAGAACGTTTGACTCAATATATTCATGCTGATGACAGAGATAATATAGTAAAAGGGTATCAATCAATGAAGGCAGGGCATAGCATCGGTCCGAAAGAATTGAGAATTATCCGGCCTGATGGCGAAGAGCGAGTTGTCTTCGCCAATGAGGACGTAATATTGGATGATAGCGGTGTTCCCGTTAAAAGTATAGGATATCTTTTGGATATCACCGAACGTAAAAAAGCGGAAAAGGAACGTGATCAATTGATCTTGGAACTAAAGCACGCCCTTAACAATATCAAAACTCTGAAAGGCTTGTTGCCTATCTGCTCTAATTGCAAGAAAATCCGTACCGATAAAGGTTATTGGAGCCAAATAGAGGTCTATATTCAAAGCCATACGGATGCCTTATTCACTCATAGCATCTGTCCGGTTTGTATAGAGAAGCTATATGGTGATGAGGACTGGCATAAAGAGATACATAATAAATAATATCCAAACAAAAGCAGGAGCAAGGCACCTCATTTTAGCCAATCTTGGCGTTGGACTCAGGTTTAAATAAAATATATTCAGGAATTATGATCTATTTTTGATTTACCACAACTCCGGCAAACTGCCGGTATTATGTCTATTATTGTGCTTTTAATGCACCGAAACTGTTTTTTTACCATATTTAATTCCAAGTTTATCCATTTTGCATCTTAATGTGCTGGGGTGTATGCCAAGAATTCTTGCAGCTCCTTCCGGTCCGTTAATTTTCCCGTGAGTTGCTTCCAATGCTTTCTGGATATGGCGGACATTGACCTCGCAAAGCGTGAGCATCCTGCCATCCGTGCTGGAAAGTATTGGTGTGTCCTGAACCTGAGAAACAATGAAATGACCAAAGTTTAAAAATCCGCCGTTGTATTGTATCAAAGCCCTCTCCACCATATTTTCAAGTTCACGTACGTTTCCTTTCCACTGATAATCTATCAGACGGTCTATAGCCCCGGGAACAATAGGTGGAATGCCATGTAAGTTCAGCTCTCTTGATTTACGCTTCAAAAAATGTTCAACCAGCTCAGGAATATCGGATTTTCGCTGCCTCAAAGGAGGGATTATAATAGGAAATATGCTCAGTCTGTACCAGAGATCTTCCCTGAATTTATTTTTTGCAACCATTTGCTCCAGATTACGGTGAGTGGCAGCTATGATACGGGTATCAACCTGGATTGTTTTAGTTCCTCCAACACGCTCCAACTCCTTTTGCTGGATAACGCGCAATAATCTGCTCTGTGCCTGCATGGGCAGATCCCCTATCTCATCTAAAAAGATCGTTCCTCCATGCGCACGTTCAAAACGGCCGCGTTTTTGATTAAGAGCGCCTGTAAATGCTCCTTTTTCATGACCGAAAAGTTCACTGTCTATAAGACCTTCCGGAATAGCACCGCTGTTTACTTTGATAAACGGACCATCTTTTCGGGGCGAAGAATAGTGGATAGCATTAGCTATAACTTCCTTTCCTACTCCGGTTTCCCCCAAAAGCAGCACGGGGTTATCTCTTGGCGCGACCTGATGTACCATATCCATAACATTTTTCAAACCGGATTCCGCACCTATAATTTCGTCTCCGGATAATTGCCTCAATTCACGGATAAGATATTGGTTTTCATCAGCCAGCATATCCTTTAATTTAAGAACATCCTCATGCCTTAATGCATTTGATAAGGCAACGGCAAATGGGTCATGAAGCATGGCAAGCAACTCTGCATGTGAATCGGAATATATGTCTTTTCCTGCCGCCCTCATAACCAAAGATCCGGTCTTGACACCATCTGTCAATAAAGGTAAAACCATAAGTGATGAGTCAGGATAACCCAAAACCTTTGATAAATTAATTAGTTCCATACTATTAATTATAATGACTTTCTTCGGTGTGAAATCCTGTTTGTCGAGCTTATTTCTGACAACCCGGGGAATAGGAATAATGGCATCCATTTTTTTTACACCTGAATGATCAGCAATGGCTACGGCTCGCAACCCTCCTGCTTCTTTATCAAGCAAAGCCAGCCACATTTCATCCAGGGGAATAAAATCTTTTAGATACTGAAAAGAATGCATCAAAGCCCGATCAATTTCAAGACTACCGCATATGCGTATAGTGACCTGATGAAAAAAGTCTTTTTCGTTTATGTTCATTTCATGTTCTCTTTTTTTGTGACTTGTATTTTGAAAATTATATTACTTTGCGAAACTACCGTATTCTGAATAACATATACACTATAATTCTAAATACAGAAACTATAATTCTAAATACAGATAAAAATTTCGTATATTTTCACCCTATATAAATGTATTTTATTGATATAATATATATAAAAATATTGGCACGATTTAAGCAGATAATATATATTTCACAAAATAAGTGCTTCTAAAGATTACAAACAGAACAACATTGCATTGGTTGATACTATAAAACCGTTATTTGTCAATATATTAACTTATTGAATTCGTTTGGATATCAAATTATGGTATATGATATTTCAGATTATATACTTTTAGTAAGGGAATTAAAAAAGGAGGGTTGTAATGAAACAACTGATAGAGTTAAAGGTTAATGGGGAATCTTATGAAGCAGCAATAGACCCGCACAGAACTTTGCTTGAGGTCTTGAGAGAAAACGTCGGAATGACCGGGTCAAAAGAGGGCTGTGATCTTGGAGCCTGTGGCGCTTGCACCGTTATCATAGACGGAAAGGCGGTTCTTGCCTGTCTTACCCTTGCCCTGGATGCCCGGGGAAAAGAAATCACTACTATCGAAGGTTTGGCTAAGGACGGCAAACTTCATCCATTGCAGCAAAACTTTGTTGATTATGGAGCAATCCAGTGCGGTTTCTGCACACCGGGAGCAATCATGTCTGCCAAGGCATTGCTTGATGAAAATCCAAAACCAACTGTAGCTGAAATCAAAAGAGGCGTTTCAGGCAATCTATGTCGTTGCACCGGATACACCAAGATTATAGAGGCCATCGAGGTCACAGCAAAGTAAATAAAGGAGGTTAAAATGGATAAATACTCAATTATAGGGAAAAGACAGGTCAGAACGGACAGCGCAGTAAAGGCTACCGGTGCTGCCAAATTTGCCGGTGATTTTCTTCTTCCCGGAATGCTTGTCGGAAAAATCTTGAGAAGTCCCTTACCCCATGCCAAAATTCTTAACATAGATACATCCAAAGCCATGAAACTTAAGGGTGTGAGAGCGGTTGCCACCGGAAAAGATATAACCGATGTTCCACATGGTATTATGAGAGTTGACCCTTTACCTCCGATATTAAGAGACAAGTATTCTCTTGCAAAGGAAAGGGTGCGATTTATAGGAGATGAGGTGGCTGCCGTTGCAGCTATAGATGAAGATACGGCAATGGAGGCTATGGAATTAATAAAAGTTGATTATGAGGAACTTCCGGCCGTCTTTGATATCTGGGAATCCCTGAAACCGGGAGCTATTCAGATTCACGAAAATTTTCCCGGAAATATTTCAACTTTAACCGCGTTTCATCATGGAGATGTTGATAAGGCTTTTGCCGAGTCGGATTACATTCTGGAAGATAAATATGAGACCCAGCGTACACATCACTCCTACATAGAACCTCATGCAGTTACCGCAGAATTTTATGCATCCGGAGAAGTAACAATATGGCCAAGTACCCAAACCCCTTTTTATGACAAGGTATGTATTGCAGAAACTATTGGGGTGCCTGTAAACAAGGTCAGGGTAATAAAACCCCATGTAGGCGGAGGGTTCGGAGGAAAAGGCGATGTTCATTCACTTTTTCCGATATCTGCCCTGCTTTCAAGAATGTCGGGAAAACCGGTGCAAATCTCTTACACTAGAGAAGAAGACATTGTCAGCACCACAAGACGTCATCCAACCATTATAGAACAAAAGATCGGGGTAAAGAAAGATGGCCGGATCAT
The DNA here is from genome assembly GCA_018901125.1 of Pseudomonadota bacterium. Taxonomy (GTDB): domain Bacteria; phylum Desulfobacterota; class Desulfobacteria; order Desulfobacterales; family RPRI01; genus RPRI01. The sequence continues at coordinate 11,052 of JAHIFE010000040.1, forward strand.
GGGTTTTGACTCCAAAATCCTTGCCGACGGAGGAGCATATCAGGGCATTTCCATGGTCTCCATTTTTGTTATGGCCGTCTTTCAACACGGGCCTTACAAGCTTCCAAACTACCGCTGTGATGCACGCAGAGTATATACCAATAAACCTTACTGCGGCGCGCAGAGAGGGCATGGCGGAATTCAGCCCCGTTTCGTTATAGAATCTATGATGGATATAATAGCAGAAAATCTGAATCTGGACCCCCTGGAGATTAGAAGGATAAACGGCCTTCATACAGGGGATATTACATTGAATAAATTCAGGATAAGAAGCTGCGGCCATATTGAATCCATAGACAGGGCTGCAGAAGATATAGGCTGGAAGGATAAACGGAAAAAGCTTCCCGAAGGAAAAGGAGTAGGGCTTGCCTGCAATTTCTTTGCATCAGGACCGGGGTTCTCCTATTTCTTCACTAATCCGCCTTCACATTCAGGCGTAAATATAACCGCTGAAGAGGACGGTACTTTTCTTCTTTACACCGGATCATCAGACATAGGTCAGGGGTCCGAAACAGCGCTGGCAATGATTGCAGCAGAAGCAATCGGACTGTCCAGCATTGATCAGTTAAAAGTGATCGCTGCCGATACAGCCACAACACCGATGGACCTTGGGACTTATGGCAGCAGGCTTACAACTATTGCCGGAAACGCCGCCAAAATGGCCGGAACCAAAATTAAGGATGAACTTGTAGAAACGGCAGCAGATATGCTTGAAGCAAACAAAGAAGACCTTGAGTCAAGGGACGGCAGGATATATGTCAAGGGTAACCCTGAAAAAGGTGTTACCATTAGAGAAGCCGTACAGACACGTTTTCAGATCAAGAGAATACCCCTGACCACCGTAGGCTATTATAACCCGCCTGCAGACACGGGAGATACAAGCGGATTTGCAGAAGGAAAAGTAAGTTTGTCTCCTACCTGGAGTTTTGGTGCTCATGCTGCTGAAGTGGATGTAGATAAAGAGACCGGAGTTGTAAAAGTAAATAAGGTTTCGGCTGCCCATGACTGCGGGTTCGCTATAAACCCACTGGCTGTTGAGGGACAAATTGAAGGTTGTGTTTCCATGACTTTTGGTCAGGCAACATGTGAAGAGTTCAGGACAGAAAAGGGATGGACAATGACCAACTCATTTTTGGATTACAAGTTGCCTACATCGGAAGATATGCCTGATGTAATACCCATCATTGTGGAATCAATAGATACGGAAGGTCCCTTCGGTGCCAAAGAAGCCAGCGAGGGTGCAAATATTCCCACAATTCCCGCAATAACCAATGCAATATGCGATGCAATTGGGTTTAGGGTAAGAGATCTTCCGATAAACCCTGAAAAGATTTTAAGGGCACTGGAAAAGAAAGGAGGAGAAAAATAATGAGACTGCCGAAATTTGAATACCTTGAACCAACAAATGTAAAAGAGATTACTTCTCTTCTTAAAAAGAATGCAGATGCGATTCTGGTTGCCGGGGGAACCGATATCCTGCCGAAGATGAAACAAAGAATAGTAACACCAAAATTTGTTATAAATGTAACAAAGATCGAGGATCTGAAAAAAATAGAGTTTGGCGAGAAAAAAGGGCTGATATTAGGCTCTCTGGCCACCCTTGATAATATTTCAAAATCCAAACAAGTAATAGAGAAGTTTACGGCTCTTGCACAGGCAGCCGGAAGAATAGCAAGTCCTCAGTTAAGAAACATGGGAACAATCGGCGGCAACATCAGCATTGAATCAATGTGCATGTATTTCAATCAGTCTCACGAATGGCGTAAAGGAAGACCTCATTTATGCTTCAAGCTTGGCGGAGACAGATGCTTTGTTGCAAAAGGCTCAAAAGAGTGTCTCGCCCTTTTTCAAGCCGATACTCCTCCCGCCCTGATAGCCCTTGGCGCAACTGTAACGATAGTAGGTAGTACAGGCAAAGAAAAGATTATAAATATTGAGGATTTTTATACACAGAAAAGCAAAAAGGTAAATATCCTCAAACCTACCGACTTTGTTAAACAGATCCATATACCCACACCGCCAAAAGGCACAAAAAGCTGCTATCTGAAGATGGCTCAAAGAGCGGCTATTGATTATCCGATTGCAGGAGCAGCTGCATGTATCACCATTTCAGGCAACAAATGCAAAAACGCAGGAATTGCAGTAACCTCTGTAGGATCAGGGCCATTAAGACTTAAGGAAGTAGAAGATATTCTTATCGGCAACAGTATTACAGACGAACTTATAGCAAAAGCTGCCGATGCAGCCTATGAAAAGATCCGCCCAATGCCTCACTTTAATATATCGGCATGGTACAAGCGCAAACTGATAAGAGTGCTTGTGAAAAGATCAATAAAGCAGGCTTGTATTTAAGCCGAATAGTAACTGATAGTAATCATCTATTGCCCGGGTGCAGTACTCCCCGGGCAATACGTCCATAGTAAAACCTGCACCGCTTTGTGCTGGATTAAAATACCCGGGATATTTTATCTGCAATAACTCATTCTGATCTGTATAAGAACCGAACTTATCTATTGCAAAATCATATTGACATATAATATGTATTTCCCGCTTCTTTCCTGATTCTCTTTTTCTCTATATAAATTTTACCGTTAGTAATACCCTATGAAAGAGGCTGTCCTTTTTAAATAACTATTTGTTGGCGTAAGTTTTTGAACATAGCAAATTATTGGATACGGGAATTACTCTGTTAAAATATGCTTGGAGATAAAGATATGAATAATTTTATCAAATCAATTACACTTCTTGTAATGTCTTTTTGTATTGCTTCAAATGTTTGGGCCACTTCTCCGGCCACCGATACTGTTAAAGCAACCCGCACCTGCGAAGCTTACGTCTCAAAAAACAAACTCACTAACCCCGATAATACAAAGCTTGAGGTCAACAAAAGTTATCCGGTTATTGAAGTTAATAAAGCAGATAATCCCGATTGGTATCGGGTGCGTGTGGCCGGTTCCAATCCCACAGAACGTTGGATTTCTAAGCATTGCTGTACAATCGAAGTACAAATCGGAAATGGCGGGAGTTCAGGTGGACAAAGTGGCGGTCAGAATAATGAATGCCAAACTGCCGGCCTGGAAGATAGCTATGTGCTGGCATTAAGCTGGCAGCCTGCTTTTTGTGAAACGCACCGTGATAAACCTGAATGCCGTATTGATGATAAAAAGTCGTATCAGGCACGTAATTTCACCCTGCACGGTTTATGGCCCAATAAAAATTCATGCGGCAAAAATTATGGATTCTGCAGCGAAGCACAAAACGACCCCGGTGATTTTTGCGACTATCCTATCCTGCAACTTTATTCGGAAACAAGGCAAGAACTTGAGAAAATAATGCCCAGTGCCGCAGCAGGATCATGTTTGCAACGCCATGAATGGTTTAAGCACGGCACCTGCCAGACAAAATGGTCCATTGATGAATATTTCGAAACGGCTATAGATCTGACGCAACAATTCAATGAATCGGGCATAGCATATTTTATTTCCCGCAATACAGGTAAAACTGTTACCGAAGAAGAGTTTATCAGCAAAGTGGAGTGCGCACTCGGAACCGGTACGCACAATCAAATAGAATTAAAATGCAGTGGCGGAAATCTGGTGGATTTGTACATAACTTTGCCTGCAGATATTATTCATGGCGAAAGCCTGGGTAAACTAATGGGACAGGGGGAAAGCCGGTACAAATCAAATTGCGGCGGCAGTTTTCATATAGACCCGACAGGTTTTCAATAATCAACTACTTGCATATGACTTGCATAAATTAATTTTATAAAAAGGAGCCAGTTTCAAAACATCCCATTTTGCAATTGGCTCATTTGCCTTGTTTATTTTCTTCTGAGCCATGCGGCTTTAACCGGATGTGCCCTCAAGCATAGACCAAAAGTCTTTACTGCTGAAGATTCCACTGCATGCAGATGGAGGCTTCAACGATATGTTGATGTATCCTCTTCCTTATGAACTTTAAATGTGTAGAACGTTCCTAAACTCTCCTTTTACTTTCGAGCCCAGATAACGACTGGGTTGCTCAACAAGAGGCAATATATTGTCAATATTATTTACAGCCATATTATTTGTTTAAAAAACCCTTTCCTTTTATTATTTTTATAAATTAAATATCATTTTCATTTCCAAAATAAAACAAATACATGGAAAAATTAAAAAAAGTGCTATATATATGACATTGTATAGATAAAAAAGAAAAATTTGTTGATTAATTATTTTAAACGGATGTTATTATGAAAAAATACAAAATATTATTCCTGTTGAATTCAAAAGTTCAGCTTAAAAATATCGTTGTTAACGGTTGGGTGAGAACAAAGCGTGATTCTTTCGGTTTTTCTTTTATAGAAGCAAACGACGGGTCATGCTTAAAAAAACATTCAGATAATTGCTGAAAACAAACTTAGTAATTATATTGATATAAAAAAGCTTTCAACAGGTTCAGCTTTTACAGTATATGGAGATCTTGCCGAATCAAAGGGAAGCAGTCAGAAAGGGGGGGTCTTAGCAACAAAAATTGATATAATTAGCGTAGCTTCCGATTCATATCCGTTGCAATAAAAACGCCACACGGATGAATATTTGCGAACAATAGCACATCTCAGGCGACGCACAAATAAATACGGGGCTGTATTTCGTATAGGGTGTGACTTGTCTTTTGCCATACGCAAATTCTTCAGGGATAAAGGGTTTAAATATATTCACACTCCTATTATCACAGGTTCGGACTGTGAAGGAGCCGGTGAGATGTTTAAAGTTACAGCAACAGATCCGGAAAAGACTATAAATAAAAACGGACAAATAGACGATTTGCAGGATTTTTTCGGAAAGCCTGCAAGCCTGACTGTATCCGGTCAGTTGTCCGCAGAAATGCTTGCTCTTGCTCTTGCTCTTGGAGATGTCTATACATTCGGTCCCACATTTCGAGCGGAAAATCAAATACAAGAAGGCACGCGGCTGAATTCTGGATGATTGAGCCAGAGATGGTTTTTGGGGATATATATGACGATATAGATCTTGGTGAGCAAACAATTAAATATTTAACTGATTATGCTCTTAAAGAAAGTAAAGAAGATTTAGAATTGTTCGCAACATTTGTGGATAAAGAGCTTCTTAGAAATCTGGAAAATATATGCCTGCCGGATTTTGAAAGATTGCCATATGAAGATGCGATAAAAATATTAACAAAATTCAAAGAAAAATTTGAATATGAAGTATCTTTCGGCAAAGACCTTCAGGCAGAACATGAGAATTATCTTGCCGCACAGTATTTTAAAAAACCGGTAATTTTTTATAACTACCCTAAAAGCATAAAACCATTTTATATGAGGGTAAACGATGATAATAAAACGGGTGCGGCAATGGATATTCTTGCGCCCGGCATATGAGAATTAATAGGCGGACACCAGCGTGAAGAACGCCTTGATGTGCTCGAATTGCGAATGGAAGAATGCGGATTGATTAAGGAGAATTACTGGTGGTACCTTGATTTGCGTCGTTTTGGAACTGTTCCGCACAGCGGTTTCGGACTTGGCTTTGAAAGACTTTTAATGCTTGTAACAGGTATTAAAAACATACGTGCTGTAATACCTTTTCCGAGAACCCCCGGAAATATTGAATTTTAATCAATTATCAAAAAATCCGTCAACTTTGACTAAATAATAATAGCCGATACTATAAAACATTTCTTGTCATGAATTATACTTTTATCTGATGTTGGATACATTTAATGCAAATTACAAAAGCTAAGGAAAGTGGGACAAAGAATCTCACAGGTGATAAAATAAAGCCTGAAAAGACCATGGGGCTTGCGCTGGTTGCGCTTGGGGTTGTATTTGGCGATATCGGCACCAGCCCTTTATACGCAGTAAAAGAGTGCTTCTTCGGAAAACATGCCATTCATCTATCCCAGAACAATATTATGGGTGTTGTTTCACTTATATTCTGGTCACTGACTATAGTTGTCAGCATCAAGTATGTCAGCTTTATCCTGCGGGCGGATAACCGCGGAGAGGGCGGAATTTTTGCTTTGCTGGGACTCACGCCATCAGGAAAGGGAAATGATACCTCCAAATTAAAACCTTTTATCGTGATGGCCGCAATCTTTGGTGCGGCACTGCTTTATGGAGACGGCATCATTACACCAGCCATCTCGGTTCTATCTGCTATAGAGGGCTTGAGTGTGGCCACCAAAGCTGCCGAACATTTTATTGTTCCACTAACCTGTATAGTGCTTTTTCTGCTGTTTATGGTTCAAAAGCGTGGTACTGCACGGATCGGCAAGATATTCGGCCCGGTCATGGTCATCTGGTTTCTACTCATTGCCGTGCTGGGTGTTATGGAAATTTATAATTATCCAAGCATATTAAAAGCCATCAACCCTTGGTATGCCGTTAATTTCTTTTTATTAAACCATTTGCATGGATTTGTAGTACTCGGAGCCGTTGTCCTTTGCATTACCGGTGGAGAGGCTCTTTATGCAGATCTTGGTCACTTTGGCCGGCGGTCTATTCGTTTTTCATGGTTCTTCGTTGCATACCCGGCTCTACTGCTCAATTACTTCGGTCAGGGAGCATTGCTTATTGAGCATCCGGAATTTGTCTTTAACCCATTTTATGGGCTTGTTCCAAAGTCACTGCTCTTTGCAATGGTTGGTGTTTCAACTCTTGCTACGGTTACAGCCTCACAGGCTATGATTTCAGGCATCTTTTCGCTTACCCAGCAGGCAGTACAATTGGGATATTGTCCCCGTCTTCGTTTAATACATACCTCAGGTGAAATGGAAGGACAGATATATATCGCCGGTGTGAATTACGCCCTTATGATGTTATGCATAGGAGTTGTTCTGGTATTTAAAGAATCCTCCGGATTGGCGGGAGCATACGGCATTGCAGTTACCGCTACCATGGGCATCACCACAATACTATATTTTGTTGTCATCATCAGGACCCTGCAATGGCCACTCTGGAAGGCGTTACCGCCGGTGATACTGTTTTTGATCTTTGATATGGCTTATTTCTGTTCGAACCTTTTCAAGGTGTTTGACGGAGGCTGGTTCACATTATTAGTAGCCGCGGTAATCCTGATCATGATGAAAACCTGGAAAGATGGACGGAAGGCATTATCCGGCAGATTTCTTGAATCAAGGGTTCCGATTAAACTGTTCCTTGAGGATGTAGCGCGTCACGATATTAAGCGGGTATTCGGAACTGCGGTTTTTATGACTGTTTCTCCGGTTGGCACACCTGCTGCCCTTTTACATCATTTGAAACATAATCATATACTGCACCAGCAGGTCATTCTTCTTTCAATCCGTACAGACAATATTCCGAATGTAGCTAAATCCGACCGTTTGAAGGTCGAAGACCTCGGCAGTGGTTTTTTCCGTTTGCAGGGAGTATATGGATTCATGGAATCCCCGAATGTGCCTGAACTCATGGAGATCGCCAAACACCATGGGATTGATGCTGACCCGGCCACAACAAGTTATTATCTGGGAAGAGAAACCCTTCTTACATCAGGTTTATCGAAAATGATGAGCTGGCGCAAGGCTCTCTTTGCCTTAATGTCCCGTAATGCTTCCAATGCAACAACGTATTTCGGGATTCCACCTAACCGCGTGATAGAACTTGGGGCTCAGATAGAGCTTTAAATCATTTAATGACCGTTTTCATTCAGCTTATCACGCAACCTGCGGCTTCCGTAAAAAGGGGTTTACGCAAGTTGGAAAGTTCTTGGGGTCCGCTTTTGGCTTTTATTAATCTGTTAAGAGCTAAAAGTGGTGACCCCTACCTTTTTAAAATGTGTAGAATATCCCCAAACTCTCCCCAATTCATGGCTTGATCCCAATATTCCAATATTTCCCCTTTATTTTTATTATCTAATCCGGGCTTCATGAACATCTGGTCGAGAACGACCTTGCCAGGATCGTCTCAATACTTTGGGGATAGGCTCTATGGTAATCTTACTTTATAACGGATCTTCCCCCATTAAAGAAACGAACTATGGCATATAACGATTTATATTTATTATCGTTTTCTCTCTGATGTTAGCATTTTCTTAGTGTACACATTTGCCGTCCGTGATGGAAGAACGGATGGCAGACTTACC
>JAHIFE010000041.1 GCA_018901125.1 Pseudomonadota bacterium
ATAAATATTACCTATAAGTCAAGCTATTTACATAAATTATATTGTGTCCACATATATTATTTTTTATTATGTTATATTTCAATTTATATTAATTAGTTATACCATATATGCATAATATATCAGGGGGAAGATCCGATATAATAGGCTCAGTTCTTCCCGATGGAGTAATACGCAATTTAAGCAGTCCAACAGTATATTATTATTCTTTACAGGATGCATACAATGCGGCGGCTAATGGAGATGTAATCCAGTTTCAGGATTATCCATTTATTCAAAATTTGGGTGTTAACAGAAATATTTCGGTTTCTATGGAAGGAGGATATGATTCAGGTTTTACAGCCGCAACCGGAAACACTTCCATGAAAGGGAAACTCCAGACATATCCAAATGGTGGAACCGTTACTATTAAAAATTTTATTTTGGAGAATAATGATTCACCACCTCCTGTCACCGCAGAATCAATCCGCATTGTTGGCGTACCATCTCCATATTTTTCCGTTTTACAGGATGCGTACAATGCGGCTTCAAACGGAAATATAATCCAGGTTAAGTATCAAGAACTTATTCAAAACCTTGATGTTAACAGAGACATCTCTGTTACAATGGAAGGAGGGTATAATTTTGATTTTACAACTACAACAGGAAGCACTTCATTGAAAGGGAAAATTCAAACGTATCCAAATGGCGGTAGGCTTACGATAAAGAATTTTATTTTGGAGAATAATTAATAAGGAGGATGATAATGAGAAAAAGGATTTTGGGCTTGGTTTTAGGTTTATTATTGGGGTTTTTGTTGATCGTAAGTAACGGATTTGCAGCAGATGGAGATCTTATTGTAAATGGAAAAGTTGGCGTTGGCACAACCACACCAACCGAGAAACTGGATGTTAATGGTACTGTAAAAGCTACCGGCTTTGTGGGGCCTGGGATAATCAGGCAAATTAAGTCAGTAAGTCCGACTACCAATATCAGTACTACCTCTACCACTTTAGTTGATATGGATGGCATGAGTATTACTTTAACAACGGGAAACAGCACCTTATTAATATTTTGGAATGCAACCTTTTATAATACAACGCAAGAGTGGACATCGGTTGCAATGATATTAGACGGAACGAGGGTTGGTGGTTTTACCGGTGCTCATGATTTAGTTGATTCAACTGCCGGCCATTGTGTTGTATCACCTGTTGCGGCTGGCACGCATGTGGTCAAACTTCGGTGGAAAGTAAACAGTGGAACGTCCGAAATTAATTCAGGATCCTATCCCGATTACTACGGCCGAACTCTAACCGTAATTGAAGTCGGACAATAAGTAAACCGAAGCCCTTACATATTTGAGCCGCAACAGCGAGCGCATTCACCACTGCTTACAGTGGGGGAAGCAATAGATGCCAAACCTTGAACAGTAACCATTTGAAAACAATGTGGTTTGATCTTGATCTGTGATTTAATATTTATATTCACAGATCAGGGTTTGACACCAGGAGCCGCCCATCAATAGTTTGCCGCCTCTTCAAAAAAGGAATGAATATCTGAAGGGGCAAGGTTTACAGGTAAATCAACATGGGTAAAAAGCGGAAAGTGGTCGGAAGGGTAGCATTTTTCCCATCGCTGTTGAATGATTTTTGCATCTATGACCCGTACAGAAGATGGGGCAAAAATATAATCAAGTTTGAAGCGGAAAAAATATTTGCGAAACCCATGAAATGTAGCAATATTTCGATTTTTTGGATATCGCACCCGGAAGGTGTCCAGCAAAGGTACAGGATTTATTGCTATATCTTTCGTTTTGATTTTTAAAGGACTTTTACCTTTTAAGTATTGTATAGGTGTACTTCTTTCCCTGGAATTAAAATCTCCCGTCAATATAAACGGATTTGGGAAAGAACGTGCCTGAATGTGATTGATCAATAAGATAACGCTTTTTTTTCGAGAACGTTGGGAAATATGATCTAAATGCGTATTATAGATATAAAAAGCCTGCTGAGATTCTTTTTCAATCAACCGTACCCAAGTGCAGATACGCGGCATGATGTTTCCCCACCCTTTTGATCGCGGAATATCGGGTGTGTCTGACAGCCAAAAGGTATCTTCCTCAGATAGCGCAAATCGACCTGCATCATAAAAAATAGCGTTATGCAACCTTTTGGTGCCGCCTAAATTTCCAATACCGACATACTCATATCCGGGAAGCATGTCTCGAATTTCAGAAATTTGAAAGTCTAACGCTTCCTGCAGGCACAAAACATACGGGCGATATTGGTTCAAGATCTCATGCACAAGAGCGCGGCGATATTTCCAGTGATTTCTGCCATCTCGCGCGGTTCCACGGCGTATATTAAAACTCATAACTTTCAAGTTCAAGCCGCTATTTGGAATTGGATCAGAAAAAGAATATATTTCCGTTTTGGTGCTTTCTGCCTGTGGTTTGACTATATAAGGCAAAGCGATTGGCCAACGAACCTTATCGATCGCTTTTTTGGCAAATCTGAATTCCATAATTTTATTTTTTTACCTTGCATAGCATACTTTGGATTATTATTAATACCTGCATATAGAATATAGTAAGCACTATGAACGAAAAAGCAAACCTTAAGCAGCGCGCCATCAATAAACCCATAAACGGTATCTTGTGGCACATATCTGCGTTCCCGCATATTTGAAGCACTCGATACAAACCCCTTACTCCTGCGTTTTAAAAACGCTGCGGCATAGAATAGTCCTGCTTCCTGCAGTTGGGGGAGCTTCAATTTAATCTGGTACGCCCGGCTGGAATCGAACCAGCGGTCTTCAGCTCCGGAGGCTGACGCCCTATCCACTGGGCCACGGGCGCAAAGAATGTTTTAAAACTAAATTATATGTGCGCAAAAGTCAAGTTTGAAAGCATTGCTTTGGCTTCACCTACAACATACAAAGATCCGGTTATACATATTACTTCATCTGCCGAAGCTGTTTTAAGGGCATAACTGATGGCTTCTTTTACTTCGGGAATAATTTTTATATCCTTAACCAGATTTTTTGAAACCGCATAGAGTATTTCAGGTTCCAATGCTCTGTCTATCTGCGGTTTAGTCAATATAACCCTGTCTGAAACCGAAAGGATGTTTTTTAGCATAGCAGGGTATGGTTTATCATCCAGCATGCCGGTAACAATAGTTATTTTCCTGCCTTTATATTCTTTTGATAAAAAATTATGCAACGCCTGTGAAGCGTTAAGGTTATGTGCTCCATCAAGAATTACGCATGGAGAAGATGACACAATCTCAAGCCTTCCGGGCCAATTTGTCTGTTTAAGTCCGGCACGTATGTGCTTTTCGGAAAGATTGATTTTTTGCCCAAGAATTTCACATGCTGCCAGAACAAGGGCGGCATTTTCGATCTGATGATCGCCGTGAAGGTTTGTCTGCATATCCGGCCAGACATTGTTAATGCCAAGATATGAAAAAGCTCCGTTTTTATTGTTTTTAATTTTGAAATTATCTCCGAAAAGATAGAAAGGGGCTCTTTTTTTTGCAGCTATATTTTTCAGTGTATTAATTGCGTTTTTTTGCTTTGCCCCGGTTATTACAGGTTTTCCTCTTTTTATTATACCGCCCTTTTCACCCGCAATTTGTTCAATTGTGTTCCCAAGGTATTGTTTATGCTCAAGAGAGATATTTGTAACAATGGTTATTTCGGGTTTTATTAGATTTGTTGCATCAAGCCTTCCGCCCATTCCCGTTTCGATAACAGCCCAGTCTACCTTTTCTTTACTGAATTCATATAAAGCCATGGCGGTCGTAAATTCAAAAAATGTCGGTTCACGAGAACTCTTATGAACTTGATTTACAACATTATACGATTCAACAACATTTTTATTTGATATGAGACGATTATTTATCCTGATTCTTTCATTGAAAGTTACAAGATGAGGTGAGGTAAACAGGCCGACTTTAAACCCGGCTTTTTGTAAAATTGCAGATAAAGAGGATGCTACAGAACCTTTTCCGTTTGTGCCCGCAATATGTATGCATAAATAATTGTTTTGGGGGTTTCCCAAAGCAGCAAGGATATTTCTTATTGTTGCAAGCCCCAGTTTAATTCCGAATCTTCTTAAACCATACATTGAGCTGAGGCAATCATTATAAGCCTTACTTCCCATAGATCTTATCCTGGCAAATTCGGTTATTACAAAAAACAGGCTATAAAAAACCCGGCAAGAAAAATATTCTTGCCGGGTTTTTAATTCAAGATATATTCACACTATTTTCTGTATTTACTTCTGGAAATAGCTATTCTTTCTCTTCTTAAAGCTTCACGCTGTTTACGACGCCTGAATTCGCTCGGTTTCTCATAGCTCTTTTTTAATTTCAACCGTTTGAAAAGGCCATCATTTTGAATCTTTTTTTTCAAAATTCGTATCGCTTTTTCAAGGTCGTTATCAAAAACCTTGACTTGAATTTCCTTCAAATTTTTTCGCCCCCTTCTTTGCACCAGATAAACATAGGCTTTTTATCCTATTTCTGATGTTTTTTAATATCTAATTTGACAACTTTTCTTTCTGATACTTTCGCAAAAAGCCAAATAACATTTTTTTACTTGGCAAAAACGGTTTACTACTTTCGGCCACTTAAAGTAAATTGAAGCTCATGAACTTTTCCAAGTCCGTCTATTTAACCTAATATTTATATCTTGGCAAGAAAAATTATCAACAAAAATGCATGTTATTATAACTGTATTTTATAAATTAAAAAACATCATTAAAGTTTTGAAAGAAGATCCGCCTGTACCTCTTTTACACCAGGAGTACCGTCAAGGGGGATATATTTTAAAGCATTTGTATTTTTGGCAATATCTTTAAAATAATATGCTGATGCAAGTGTGCCGTCGTTTGTATTATAATATATATCATGGCGTTTATTGATTGCATCTTCATCCTGATCATCGGCTCTTGTTTTTAGTTTTCCACCGCATACACGGCATTTATCACCATTTGGTTTAATTGCATCTATATATATGTTATTAGGATGATTATTGTCATTTTCGCATAGTCTGCGCCCCATGATCCTGTTTTTTGCTATTTGCCGATCAAGAAGTATTTCAACTACTATGTCAAGTTTTATATCGGCCGCTTTCAATGACTCATCAAGCTTTATTGCCTGGTTTTTATTTCTGGGGAAACCATCAAGGAGCCAGCCATTTTTGCAATCCGGCTGTTTCATCCTGTCAAGTATCATAGGAATCGTAATTTCGTCCGGAACCAAATCACCTTTGTCTATATACGCCTTAGCTTTTGCACCAAGCTCCGTTCCTTTTGAAATATTTTCGCGGAATATAGCGCCGGATTCAATATGAGGAGTATTATATTTATCCTTTAAAATGGCTCCCTGAGTTCCCTTACCACTGCCGTTTGGCCCGAAAAACAAAATGTTCATGTAAATTCTCCTTTTCTTATTTCTTGGTGATACTTTCTCACTTATATAACCTGTTTATGCACATATATAGGATTAAATATAGAAACGGCATGATATTGTCAAGTGCAAGAAACGGCAAAACCAATTAATAAACCATATATATCGCCAATTCTTCTTTTGTGATAAGATATACTGAAAAATAATGAGGGGGAGGCCGATGCCATTTAAACAAAATCTTATAAATAAAATCAGAATAGACAAGATTGTAAACAAAGTGCTTAACTCCATTGGACCACCGGAAAGCGGACATAAGATAGATAAGGAAACAATGCGAAACATTCTTGCAATGTTTCCTTATCAGAAAAGAAACGAAAGAGATCTGGAACTATTTGTGCAAGATACTATTGATAATATTAAAAAAATACTTGTTCTTGATAATGAGCTTGCTTTATACAATACCACAGTTGAAGATGTGGTTTTGCGCAAAAGCCCGACTATAAAGGAAATGCTTAGCTTTCGTAATGCCCGCAAAATATTAAATGACTCGGATGTGCTTTTATCCAAAAAAGAAGATACAGTCAGGTTTTTTCAAAACGAATATATTTCATCACTTGATCTTTCATTCAACCAATCGGATATTTTTGATATTGAAAAAGATGGCTGCGTTTCTCTTGAGAAAGGTTATCCCGACGGAGTTATTGAAACCCTTGAACTCTTTTCGGAACTTCTTGGCTGTAAGCCACTGCCGCGTAATTTTATAATCAGTAATCACATTGTAATCGGAATGTCAAATATAGAGCAGAGCGGAGAAATCCGCTTTGGACCGGTAGTGATTTACAGCATGCTTTATAATACAATTAAGCTGATTGATGAAAAAATCGGAATTCATGAAAAAGAAAAAATCGAATTGCTGCACAAGATCACACACGGCAAGGAAAAAGCTTCAAAAGAAGGACCGGAAGTGTTTCAGTATCTGGCAAACATGGTGCTATCAACAAATCAACAATCGCTATGATTACTTAATTTTTTTAATAATATAACGGCTTCTATTTGCAGAAAGGAAAATTTCACTAGTATCTTGCCGACTATATATGAAAGAAATTTGAATTCTTATTTACAGTCAATCCTGCTTAATGCTGTATCTTTATATTAGACAACTTGTATTGGTTTGGCTTTCGCTCTGCTTTTTCTCTTTGGTGCCGTTTCTTTTTCTGGTAATGCTTCGAGAGCTAAATTTTCTTCCCTCCTGTTTCCTTTTTCAGCTATTTTCTTTAATTGCATTGTAACAGCTTCTAGTGCCTCAGCCTTTCGTTCCTCAGCTTCAGCTCTTCTTTCAGCAGCATCGGCCATTCGTTTTTGGCTGTCTGCAATGCCTTCCATGATCTTGTTAAATGCAGGCAGCTGCTCTGATGCAATAATCTTAACAAAACTATTTACATCCACTGAATCTTTATTTCTCTGCCTGTCAGTACCTGGATATTTCCCATCGTACGGCTTTCGGTTTCTGTCAAACCGCTGCTTGTTAGTTCTAAGATTGTGCAGAAAATCATCAACCATTATATATCTCCAATATATGTTTCCTGAAAATTATTAATACCCGGATCTTTTTGTTTTCAATGCCAAATCTGGATAAAACGCAGTGTGATATCGAAAGAAAAAGGATTTGCCTATTATAAAGAAAAGCGGATTGTGATACCTGTATTATAAATAGACATAAATAAAAGTCAAGAACTGGTTTATAATTGTGCCCAAAAACTTATATTGATGGTATTAAAATTTTTTTTGCCCTGAATATATGTTTCTGCTATGAAGCAATTTCGGATAATAGCACAGACAGATACAAAATATTTCTTTGTGTTTAATTTTAGACAACATTCACAAGACAGGAGGAGTAGACGCTATGACTGAAATTATTGATATAAAGGCAAGAGAGATTCTAGATTCGAGAGGGAATCCAACAGTTGAGGTTGATGTATTTGTTTCCTGCGGAGCTATGGGACGAGCGTCAGTTCCTTCCGGAGCTTCCACCGGAAAGCGTGAAGCTCTTGAACTTCGTGATACTAAAGCGAAAAGATTCGGAGGCAAGGGTGTTGCCACGGCGGTTAAAAACATACTTACCGCTATCGCTCCTGCAATCCGCGGTATGGATGCAGCGGATCAGACGGCGCTTGACAAACAAATGATCAAACTTGACGGAACCCCGAATAAGTCAAAATTAGGAGCTAATGCAATCCTGGGCGTCTCAATGGCTGCTTGCAGAGCTGCTGCCGCTGCATTTGGAATGCCTCTCTACCGTCACATAGGAGGTATAAGCGCACGATATCTGCCTCTTCCCATGATGAACATAATCAACGGAGGCGCTCATGCTGCCAACAATCTTGATATACAGGAATTCATGATAATTCCTGTCGGAGCCAAAAACATAGCCGAGGCCGTCCGTATGGGAGCTGAAACTTTTCACAGCTTAAAAAAGATACTTAAGGATAAAGGCCTCAATACAGGCGTGGGTGATGAGGGCGGGTTTGCACCGGATCTTTCTTCAAATGAGGAAGCGATTAAAAATATAATGCTTGCAATAGAAGCTGCCGGATACAAACCAGGCGATGATATTGGAATAGGACTTGATGCTGCCGCAAGTGAGTTTTATAATAAAGGGAAATATAATCTGAGTTCGGAAGGAAAACTTCTTAGTGCAGAACAGATGATAGATTATTACGAAATATTGATTGATAAATACCCTATCCTGTCTATTGAAGACGGTCTTGCCGAGCAGGACTGGAAAGGCTGGAATACAATGACAGGACGTCTTGAAGACAGCATACAGATAGTAGGTGATGATATATTTGTTACAAATCCTGCAATATTTGCAAAAGGCATAGAAAAAGGTATAGCAAATTCCATACTGATAAAACTTAATCAGATAGGAACCGTCACGGAAACTCTCGATACTATTGAAATGGCCAAGCAGGCCGGCTACACAACCGTAATATCCCACAGATCCGGAGAAACCGAGGATTCATTTATCGCTGATCTTGTTGTCGGTATAAACGGGGGCCAGATCAAGACAGGGTCGATGTCAAGAAGTGACAGAGTTGCAAAATATAACCAACTTATAAGAATTGAAGAAGAGTTGGGAGAAGGGGCACTTTTTTCGGAAGAGATTCTTTAAATAGTGAAAGATAAAGGATTCAAGGAATAAATATTACCTAAGACCTTTAGCCCTTGAATCCATTTGACTAGTAATAAGAGCCACTTTCAAAACGTTTCAGTTTGGTCAAGGTCAAGGCGGGTGGAAATTTTAACCGCAGGAATACATGGGGTATTTCGAGGATTAAAATTTTCGCCCAACGCAGAGATCGGCCAAAATGGGA
>JAHIFE010000042.1 GCA_018901125.1 Pseudomonadota bacterium
TTCTCAGATTAATAAGCTATGTTCTCAAATATCTGAAGAAATGTCCGGTAACAATAAAACAACAGTAGCAGTATTTGAATTTTCAGATTTAGATGGAAACGTATCAGAGCTGGGAAAATATATTTCGGAAGAAATCATTACTAAATTATTTCAGGCAAAAAAGTTTAAAGTAATTGAGCGGCAACTATTGAATAAAATCATTGCTGAACAGAAATCGCAGGTAACCGGCTTATTCGATGAAACAACTGTCAAGAAGCTGGGTAAATTACTTGGTGTAAACACTATAATTTCAGGTACTCTGACAGAACTAGAAAATTCTGTGAAAATAAATGCACGACTGATAAGCACAGAATCTGCTGAAATATTTGCAACTGCTTCCTGTGAGATTGAAAAAGATAATTCAATACAGAAATTGCTTACCAGATCTAAAAAAAATCATCAGTCTTCAGATAACAATATGCGACATAATAACTAAAACCTGTATAGCCAGTGATTTATAATCCCATATTTTGATATTAGCGAAAGACAACGCAGTATTTCCATATGCTTGGAGATGGTATTCTAATTATTGACAGGATTCACACGCAGGGGGAGCTGACCTTTAATGGGTGCTCCTCCCCTCCTTCTCAACTTTTATATATTTCTCACCGGATCGGTAAAACCTACCGGGTCCTGCACCGAAGTTTAAATTATATTTTGCGTATTATCGCTTGACATAAGGAGTATGGTATATTCCCAAGCTTTCCCCGTCCCCAAAACATGCAGAACATAAAATATGCAAAAAAAAAGGCAGAACCAGTTTGACTCTGCCTTTCTGGTTGATAATTAAAATTTGTTTTATTTTTTGATTTTTTTTCTGACACCTGCCAAGCCCATCAGACCAAGCCCAAGAAGAAGCATGGTGGCAGGTTCGGGAATTGGGGTGCCGAAGGCCTGGAACTCGCTGTATGCGTAGTAGCCATCACCGGGATAAGCCGTCAGCCGGAACTTAGACGCATCAAAACTGACCAGCGATTGGGTCACCTGATCTCCGTCTGGGCGAGTCATAAGACCCCAGCCATCAACTTCCGGCCACCAACCGATCATTATCCACATATTAGCGATTGGATGGAGGTATTCCATGTAGTATTTGTCGTTGTTGTCGGCCTGGGTGATGATGCCGGTGATGTGGTATGCGCCCTGCAAGTCGATCACGATCGAATTGTTTTCCGATCCACTCACCGTTGAATCCCACCAAATGGAACCGCTATTCCATTGAGTTCTTTCTGGGAAGAAGATGCCATCGTTTATTGTGCTGGGACTGCCAAGAATGGCTCCGGTCTCCCACCCTGAGTTGCTTCTCAACACGCCGAACTCACCGGAAAGAGTAACCGGTTTGTTCAGAGCAACATTGGTATCGGCCGAAGCGGTTGCCGCAATAGATAAGATGAGTGCCAGAAAAAGCATTGCTACGGTTACGGTTGTAAACTTTGCACTTTTTTTGATCATGGAGTTCCTCCTTTTAGTTTTGTGCAGTGCAGTATTTTCGCACTATGTAAATTTGTTGTTTGATGACCAGCAAAAAAACTATATTTTATGAAATTTAATATACTACATTCTGGTTAATTCATTTTTTCTATATCTATTTTCTGTGAGTCAGTACGCAACACTCATGCCAACAGTACAATGTTCCAATATCATATTTATAACATATTGAGTAATATTGCTATTATTAAATAATATGTTTAAATATGAAATTATAAAAACACAATAAAACATAAAATTGTAAAGAAATCCGACGATTATTTATTAAATAATAGCAGCAAATTGAGAGCTATTAGCCTAATAGCCCTTGATATCAATTAGTTATATATCTATTTCGTAAATATTTAAATTGTAAAGAAACCTTACACAGATTGAGTGAAAATGAAAGGTAAATTGCCGGTATCAAATCTTGAATAGGGAATAATAAACGGTTGTTGATATATTATTGATAAATCTATCAACTGGTTGTCTTGATTTTATGCCTATTTGATTTTTCCATAAAGCGCGTCTGTTCACAATACAGGATTTGACACGATTTGCTCAGGCTATACTTCTTCTAGTACTTTAAGTGATAAATTTTCAACAAGATTCTTAACTTTTTCACTATATGCAAGCATATGCGGTGTTAATAGATGTGTCTGTAAATCCTCTATGCTGATCCACTTCTCGATTATTGTGACAACATTTTTATTCAAATTCTGCAGAGATAAGCCTGTGGGAACGTCAATGGTTGGCACATATTCTATGCATCCCTTCTCTTGAAGAACATTTGGGATATTGGATTTAAAAATATCAATAAATTCTGTCAATCGCCCGTCTTTAATTTGTATTGATGCAATTACGTTTATCATTTCTTGATTTCCTTATGAGCCAGTTTCAAAACGTCCCATTTTGGCCGATCTCTGCGTTGGGCGAAAATTTTAATCCTCGAAATACTCCATGTATTCCTGCGGTTAAAATTTTCAGCCTTGACCTTGACCAAACTGAAACGTTTTGAAAGTGGCTCTTATATGTAAAGTTTCGAATTTCTACATAATACATTGGTGCGCTTCCGCCAAGTTATTTTTTAATTTCAACATATTTTTTACATTATTAAAAAGTGTTTCCGAGATCTCGGTTCAAAAATATTTTTGCTTTAATAGTAATTAGTTGGTATATATCAAAAAAAATTGTCCATGCTGTGAGTTATTATAATCAGGAACTGTAAGATATATCGGGGAAAACGTGAAGCTTAAGTTAAACTGGCTCAATAGATTCCAATGAAACCGGTTTTAGAGAAAAAGAATTGAAAAAGGTGAGCTAAACCGTTGCAAAAAAACAAAAACATATGAGAAGTACCGGGTATCAGGAGAGAACTTACCGTAATATTATCGGTTCCAATAACCTCGTTTCGTTTAATGTTATTGCGCAGGAAACAGATTTACTGGTACATGCCACAAAGCTGCTGGAAAAAGTAGCGCTGGATATGGTGCTGAAACACCGGTGGGTAATTGAAAACTATATCAGCACATATCCTGATTTCTTAAAAACACTTGTTCCCTGGTCTATAGAAGGTTTTGCGCCTAAAATCATCAGAGATATGGTATATGCCGGGGAAAAAGCCGGAGTTGGGCCCATGGCGGCTGTAGCCGGCGCTGTTGCACAAAACGTTGGCAATGATCTTTTATTATATTCGGATGAAGTTGTAGCCGAAAACGGGGGCGATGTATTTATTAAAACAAACAATGCACTTACGGTTGGCATATATGCGGCTGATTCTCCTTTAAGCCTTAAAATCGGATTGCGCATTGACTCTCGCGATAAACCTGTTGCAGTATGCACCTCATCAGGAACAGTGGGACATTCGCTTAGTTTCGGGAAAGCTGATGCAGTTTGTATTGTATCAGACTCATGTTCTCTTGCAGATGCTGCCGCAACTTCTATAGGAAACCGGGTTAAGAGAAAAAAAGATATTAAAGCAGCTATTGAATTTGGTAATGCTATTGAAGGTGTTACAGGGATTGTTATCATAATTGGCGATGCAGTTGGATTTTGGGGAGATATAGAAGTAATATCCCTTTAAATTCTACCTATTATACTTGGGAATAAAAAAATTAAATCATCTCGAAAAGAGTTGGTTAGACTATGATAATTCAAGGAAATGGAGCAGAGTTGTAATGAAAACCGTATGGGCGCCCTGGCGTATCGAATATATTCTTGGCAATAAAAGCGAAGGTTGCGTTTTTTGTAATGCCTTATCCAAAAATGACGACCTAACTTTGTTTAAGGGAAATTTAACTATGGTAGTAATGAATAAATTTCCCTATATAAATGGCCATCTTCTTGTTGCCCCAGTAAGGCACATTTCAGCTTTAGATGAGCTTGAAAAAAAAGAAAAGGCTGATTTGCTGGAGCTTGTGGATAAATCTATAGGAATATTAAAGCTTGTCATGAAACCCGATGGATTCAATGTGGGATTAAACCTGGGAAAAGTTGCGGGAGCCGGCATTGAGGAGCATCTGCATTTCCATATAGTGCCAAGATGGATAGGTGATATCAATGCGCTTACAGTGTTTGCCGATATCAGGGTTATACCGGAGCATATAAAATCTACTTATAATAATTTAAAACCGTATTTTGAAAAATTGATGGACTTATAAAAAATCGGAAAACATCATATTCCGTCATACCGGCAGGGTCTGTACCGGAATTGTTTAATGCTGGGGCCTGAACTCAGCAATTTAGACTTGCTATGGATATAGGTGCCTGTCAATGGCCACGATCCGGGATTCGCCGGTATGACGATCTGCGGACTTTTTGCAAAACCATCAAATATGTAATAGGGAAAAACAGGAGATGAAAATGAAAAAATTCAAAATAGGGCTTTTATCGGTCATTTTTGGAATTTTCGGGCTATTTGTTGTGCAGAATCTTCAATTTCTTCTTGAAAAGCAAAATTTTACCATCAACCTATTTTTCATTAAGTCATACAGTACACCTGAATTGCCTATAGGAATAATTCTGCTTATATGTTTCATTGCCGGATATATTATTGCATATATCATAGCATTGTTTGAACGCTTTACTCTAAAGAATGTTATCAAGGGCTTAAATTATACTATAGAGTCCAATATAGAAAAGATTGCTGATCTAAAGAATGAAGTCGTAGCGATTAAAAAAGAAATATCTTCCGTTCAGAAAGAACAAAATTAATATAACTTTTTACAAAAGAGCCACTTTCAAAACGTTTCAGTTTGGTCAAGGTCAAGGCGGGTGAAAATTTTAACCGCAGGAATACATGGAGTATTTCGAGGATAGCGCTAAAGCTTCACTAAAGTGCAAAATTTTCATCCAACGCAGAGATCGGCCAAAATGGGACGTTTTGAAACTGGCTCAAAATCATTACTATTTTGTTTCAATATTAATTATTTCAAGAGTGTTTTGTTGTATGGATCAATCGAACGCAACACCAATGATAAAACAATATCTTTCCATTAAAGGAAACTACCCTGATGCGATACTTTTATACAGAATGGGAGATTTCTACGAGATGTTTTTTGAGGATGCAAAAGTTGCATCCAGGGTTCTGGAAATCACCTTAACCTCACGAAATAAAAAAGAAGAG
This sequence comes from Pseudomonadota bacterium, assembly GCA_018901125.1. Taxonomy (GTDB): domain Bacteria; phylum Desulfobacterota; class Desulfobacteria; order Desulfobacterales; family RPRI01; genus RPRI01. Next base: position 5,129 of record JAHIFE010000042.1, read on the forward strand.
TTTCCTGTTCCCATGTGCGGGGTTCCTCATAAAGCAGTAAAAGGTTATATCGCAAAATTAATCGCTAATGGTTTTAAGGTTGCGATCTGTGATCAGAAAGAAAATCCTGCCGAAGCTAAAGGCCTTGTGAAAAGGGATGTAGTCAGGGTTATTACCCCGGGTACGATAATAGAGGAAGAATTCCTTGATGAAAAAACAAACAATTATATCCTTTCAATTGCCAGTCATTTAAATACTTTTGGGCTTTCCTGTATTGATATTTCAACGGGGCAGTTCAGGTTGGCAGAGACTTCCGATCTATCATTGCTTGCTGAAGAGATACAAAGAGTAGCTCCCAGCGAGATCCTTTTGTCCGAATCATCAAAAAGCGACCAGCTCTTATCCGGTTTAGCAAGCGATTTGAATGGGGTGCCAATAACCTATCTTGATGATAATAAATTTGACTACAAAAAGTGCAGGGAAAGACTAATTGAGCTTTTTAAAACCTTATCGCTTGAGGGATTCGGGTGTGAGGATAAAAAAGCAGGCGTTTGTGCGGCAGGCGCTCTTGTCTTTTATATCCGCGAAACACAGAAACAAAGCGCAGGGCATTTATTATCAATAGAAACATATAATCTTGATAAATATCTTTCTATTGATGAGACAAGCTGCCAGAATCTCGAATTATTTAAAAATATACGAACAGGTTCAAGGCATGCAACCCTTCTTGGCGTTATAGATCGCACCATAACACCTATGGGCGGAAGGCTTATCCACAGTTGGTTAAGATATCCGCTTCAAAACAGAGAAGAAATACTTTACCGGCTTGATGCGGTTGAGGAAGTAAAAAATGACGTAACAGCAAGAAAAAATTTAAGAGAACAGTTGAAAACCGTTTATGACCTGGAGCGTCTTGGCAGTAAAATTGTAATGGGCTATTCCAATGCCAGGGATCTTGTGGCGCTTAAGTATTCTCTTTTTACTCTTCCTTCAGTAAAAACTGTTGTAGAAAATTTTAAATCACCTTTTTTTATCTGGGATTCAGAAATTAATGAGTTGTCTGTTCTTGCAGAAATAATTGACAAAGCAATCAGAGAGGATGCTCCACCTGTAATTAATGAAGGAGGATTGATAAGAGAAGGCTTCAACGAAGAGATAGATTCTCTTATAGCAGCCGGAAGCCAGGGAAAAAGCTGGCTTGCAAAGCTTGAAGCAAAAGAGAAAGAAGATACAAAAATAAATTCTCTTAAAGTTAGATTTAACAAAGTATTCGGATATTACATAGAAGTATCAAAAGCTCAGGCAAAATTTGTTCCGCCTCATTATATAAGAAAGCAAACTCTTGTAAATGCTGAAAGATATATTACAGATGAACTGAAACAATATGAAAAGGATATTTTAAATTCACAGGACAGAAGAAACATTCTTGAATATGAATTATTTACTGCAATAAGAGAAAAGGCCGCGAAACTTAATCCGGCTATTCAACAGGTTGCCGGTTTCATCGCAAGGCTTGACTGTGTTACCGCTCTTTCTGAAGTTGCCCATGAGAATAATTATTCGAAACCGGATTTGAATTACCAAGGCCTGATATCAATTGAAGAAGGTCGCCATCCGGTAGTTGAAAAGATGATAACCGGCGAAAGATTTGTGCCGAATTCGATATTGATGGATGATGAAAACAATCAGATATTGATAATAACCGGTCCTAACATGGCAGGAAAGTCAACAGTGTTGCGCCAGGTTGCTCTTATTGTTCTTATGGCGCATATAGGATCATTTGTGCCTGCTGCTAAAGCTTCAATAAATATAACCGATAAAATATTTACAAGGGTAGGTGCTCTGGATAACCTCTCATCAGGGCAGAGCACTTTTATGGTAGAGATGCAGGAAACAGCCAACATCCTGAATAATTCCAGCTCAACAAGCCTTGTGATAATGGATGAAATAGGAAGGGGCACAAGTACTTTTGATGGTATCAGCATAGCATGGGCAGTTGCCGAATATCTTCACGATCTTAATGGAAAAGGGGTTAAAACATTATTTGCCACACATTATCATGAGCTGATAGACTTGGCTTTAACAAAAGAGCGTGTGAAGAATTTTAATATACTGGTAAAAGAGTGGAATGATGAAATAGTTTTTTTAAGAAAGCTGGTTGATGGTGGAACAAACCGGAGCTACGGAATTCAGGTCGCAAGGCTTGCCGGTATTCCTGAAAAAATTATAGCACGGGCAAAAGAAATTCTTTATAAAATAGAAGATGAACACGCAATAAGTGGAGCGCCTTTGTTTGCCCAAAGGAAGGCTGGGTTAAAACATGGTCAAATACAGCTTGATATGTTTCCAAAGCCGGAACATTTTATTATTGAAAGACTTAAAAATATTGATATAACAAAAATGACTCCTCTGGATGCATTAAATTTTATCAACGAATTACAGGAAAAGGCGAATAAAGCATGACAGGATTAGAGTTTTCAGGATATAAGTCTGAGGATAAAAGAACCGGGGTGGTTAAGTAATGGAAAAACAAACCTGCGAATATGAAAACATAATAATTGATAACCATATTATAAAGCTGAAAAGACACATATTTTATCTGACACTCTTCCTTTTTTTTATTCTACTGCTTCATCCTTGCTTATCATCCGCTGGCAATTCAAAAGCCAGATACTTTGAAGCAGAGGTTTCTTATAAGTTATTGAGAAATAATCCTGCCAGGCAAAAATACAGGCAATTCTGGCTGGAATGTATTGATAAATTTCAAATGGTATACAGGGAAGATCCTTCAGGGCCTTGGGCTCCTGCAAGTCTTTATATGGCGGGGAACCTTTATGTTGAACTTTATAAACGCTCTTTTAAAGCATCAGATAAAAATGAGGCTATTGATATATTTGAGCGGATAATAAAACGTTTTCCAGGCAGCAGGTATGTTGCAAAAGCCCGTTGTGAAATTCATAATATTTCAGGAGCGAATTCTTCAGAAAAGCTTTCTGAAGCAAAGAGCTTAAGCCTTGACAAGTCAAAAACAAATACCAAAGAAGACAGTTCCGTTCAGACTGAAACTATTACAGCTGAATCGGCAGAATTATCAGATTCAATAAAAGAAATTATTAATCAGGTTAATAATCAGAATAATAGTGTGAAAGAAAATACAGATTTAAAATGCTCAGGCATTGCAACAATTATGGATTTGAGGCACTGGTCTAATCCGAACTATACCAGAATTGTTATAGATATGGATAGTGAAACAACATATATACACAAGCTGTTGAAACAGGATCCATCCATAGACAAGCCGCAGCGTTTATTCATAGATTTTAGAAACAGCAAACTCGGCAGTAATATAAAAAAAGTAATTCCAATAAATGATGATCTGCTGAGTGGTGCAAGAGCAGGCCAGTATGATCTTGAAACGGTAAGAGTTGTTGTTGATATAAAATCTTTTAAAACCTACAAAATATTTTCTCTTAAAAATCCGTTTCGTGTTGTAATAGATGTATGGGGAAACCGGGATGAAGAAGGAGCAAAAGCCGATAATATAACTGAACATACTGATAATAATGTTAAATCAGGAGAATTGGCCAGGCAATTTGTTCTTGGTGTTAAAAAGATAACTATCGACATGGGACATGGGGGGCAGGATTTTGGAGCTCCGGGTTATATAAAAGGGATTCATGAGAAGAACATTGTTCTTAGCTTAGGGAAAAAGCTTGCCAAAAAAATACGGGAGGAACTTAATTGTGAAGTAGTAATGACCCGGAGCAGTGATAAATATCTTACTCTTGAAGAGCGCACGGCTATAGCAAACACAAAAAACTCGGATCTTTTCATATCTATACATGCTAATGCTTCCCGGAATAAAAATGCATACGGTATTGAGACATACTTTTTAAACCTTGCAACAGATCATGACGCCATTCAGGTGGCAGCACGTGAAAATGCCACCTCAACAAAAAATATAAGTGATCTTCAGACAATTTTAAATGATCTTATGCAAAATTCCAAAATAAACGAATCAAGCCGTCTTGCCAGCCATGTGCAGGAATCAATTTGCCAACTATTAGATAGCAAATACAGTATGATAAAAAACAAAGGTGTAAAGCAAGCGCCTTTTTATGTTCTTTTGGGGGCACAGATGCCGGCCATATTGGTAGAGACTTCTTTTATCAGCAACGAAAGAGAGTGCCAGCGTCTAAATGATTCCCGATACCAGGATATGATATGCGAAGGCATAGTCAAAGGCGTCCGCAGTTATATAAATGAAATAAATCCAACAGCCTTTTTAAGAGAATCTTCTGCAAAAGGTGGTTGAATCACAGATTGAATATCTGAGTGCGAAATATGATTTTAGAATTTTAAATACCAGGGGGTAAATTATGGACTACACGAACATTATTTTTACGGTTGAAGATGGAATTGCAACTATTGTTTTTAATAGACCAAAGGCTCTTAATGCATTAAACGATGAGTTGATGATTGAGTTTTCCGGCGCTCTTGATGCGATCTCATGTGATGAAAATATCCGGGTTCTTATTTTAACCGGTGCCGGGGAAAAATCATTTGTTGCTGGTGCAGATATCACTGAACTTGCCAAATTTAATTCACTCGAAGGCAAAATTTTTGCGAAAAACGGGCAGAGCATCATAGGTAAACTCCAGGAATTGGCCATTCCGGTTATTGCAGCAGTAAATGGATTTGCGCTCGGCGGAGGCAATGAAGTTGTACTTGCCTGCGATATAGTTTATGCTTCTGAAAAAGCCATGTTTGGATTACCTGAAATAAATCTTGGTTTGATTCCCGGATTTGGAGGTACACAGAGACTTCCCAGACTCATAGGTACTAATATGGCAAAAGAAATGATATTTACCGGCAAAATGATCTCTGCGTCCGAGGCATTAACCATCGGATTGGTAAACAAAGTTTTTGCACCTGATGCACTGATGGCAGAGACACTTAAAACTGCAAAACTGATTGCTTCAAAGGGAAAAGTGTCTTTGCGGGCCGCCAAACAGGCTATTAATAATGGTATTAATGCTGACCTTGTTACCGGTTTTTGTTTAGAAGCAGATGCATTTGCTTTGTGTATGTCAAGCAAGGATAAAAATGAAGGCACAAGCGCGTTTCTTGAAAAAAGAAAAGCGGTTTTTAAAGGTACGCTGAAAGATTGAGGGATTTTTTGCAAGTTAATTTTATTTTCAGCTTAATAAGATAAGCAATTATTTATTGTAAACAATTGACATATTCACGAAAATTGGATAGTATGGCCAACAATTAGCGGAACTGAAAAGCTAATTCCATTGGTTATATATATGTTGTGACGGATATGGAAAAACAAAAAAAAATCATTCAGCTAATATGGGCGATAGCCCTTATTCTTATGGGTATTGGTGTATTTTACCAGATTCCATATAAAATGCAGCAGCTGGAACATATCAAACAATTTTCTTCCGAAAAGTACTTTATCAGGTTTTGTTTTTATCTTCTGGGTTTTTTACTGATTGGTGGCGGGCTTAAAAAAATCTATAAATATTATGGCAAGTCACATGGTAAAGATCCGGATAGTTGAACCGTAACAGCAAATGTATTCCCAGCCGTTTGCGCATTGGGTCTTTAATTTTTCCCTGCAGGGTAAAAAATATAAATGGTGATAATAAATTATGCTGATAAATACTGAAAATATAAATCCTAAAGATTCCAGTGTGCAGGACCTTAAAACAGAGGTCGAGTCCAGAACAAAACTTCAGGATATCTGCAATAAAATATATGCTGCTTCTAATCTGGACGAGATACTGGTTAACCTTAAAAATGAAATAACATCTCTTTTTGAAGCGGAAAGGATAACTGTTTTTGTTGTTGACGGTAAAACAAGAGAGCTTGTCTCCAGATTCAAGTCCGGATCTGAGGTATCAGAAATTCGTATTCCTGTTTCCGTAAACAGTCTTGCCGGATATTCGGCTATGAAACAGAAACTGATAAATATTAAAAATGTGTATGATGATAAAGAACTTGCCTCAATTGATGAGGAGTTGAATTTTGATAAAAGCTGGGATAAAAAAACCGGATTTGTTACAAAACAGGTTCTTGCTTTTCCGATAATATTTAAGAAGTATTTGCTTGGAGTAATCCAGCTGATTAACCGGAAAGACGGCTCCTCTTTTAAAACAATAGATGAACATGCTGTTGAGGAACTTGCCAAGATTCTTGGTATTGCCCTTTATAATCAGAAACGTATAGCAAAATCGAGATCTACAAAATTCGACTATCTTTTGGAAAATCATATTCTTACACAGAAAGAACTTGAAAAAGTAATTTCGGATGCAAGGCAACGAAAAGAAAGTGTTGAGAATCTTCTTATAGCTGAATTAAAAATTTCCAAAAAGGAAATATTAAAATCCCTCGCAGACTTTTACAAGGTTTCATTTGCCGAATATAATCCCACATTTCCTATCCCGGGTGATCTGTTAACAGGATTAAAAGTTCCTTTCATGCGTAATAATCTGTGGGTTCCTTTGCGAAGAGAAGAAGATAAAATCATAGTAGCTATAGATAATCCTCAGGATATTCAGAAAATAGATGAGATTAAAGCTTTATTCCCGGGCAAAAAGCTCATGTTTTCAGTGGCTTTAAAACAGGACGTACTCGATTTTATTAAGCTGTTTACGCAAGATGAAAAAGAGCTTGCCGGTATAGATGATATCCTTTCCAAACTTAGGGAGGAATCGGATGAAGTAGATGAAGCCGAGGCCAGTATCGGAGATGAAGACAGTGCTGTTGTCCAGCTGGTAAATAAAATTATCCTGGATGCTTATGCAAGAAGAGCTTCTGATATACATATTGAACCATATCCCGGAAAACAGAACACACAGGTCAGAATAAGGATTGATGGTGCCTGCTCACTTTACCAGACAGTTCCCTACAGTTACAAAAATGCGATTGTATCCCGTATCAAGATAATGTCCGATCTTGATATTGCCGAACGGCGCAAACCACAGGATGGAAAGATAAAGTTTAAAAAATATGGGGGTAAGGATATAGAGCTTCGTGTTGCAACTATTCCGACACAGGGAGGGCTTGAAGATGTGGTTATGCGTATCCTTGCGGCAGGAGAGCCTATTCCTCTTGATAAGATGGGTTTTACAGAGGCGAACTATGATAAATTTATCAGCTCCATATCCAAGCCGTATGGTATAGTTTTTGTGTGCGGTCCTACCGGTTCCGGAAAAACAACAACGCTTCATTCAGCACTCAGCTTTATAAATAAACCTGAAACAAAAATATGGACGGCGGAAGATCCTGTCGAAATTACGCAGAGAGGGTTAAGGCAGGTTCAGGTTAAACCCAAGATAGGCTTTGACTTTGCTGCAGCCATGAGATCATTTCTGCGTGCCGACCCTGATGTTATAATGGTAGGTGAAATGCGTGATAAGGAGACCACTCATATTGGCATCGAAGCGTCCCTTACAGGCCACCTTGTATTTTCAACGCTTCACACAAACAGTGCTCCTGAAAGCATAACCAGGCTTCTTGATATGGGTATGGACCCTTTCAATTTTGCAGATGCAATTTTATGCATTCTTGCACAACGACTTGTAAGGACGCTTTGTAATAAATGTAAGCAGCCCTACCATCCTTCGCTTGAGGAATATAAAGAACTTTTAAGAGAATATGACCCGGAATCTTTTGAAAAAAATGTTCATATTCCATACACGGAAGACCTTGTTTTAAATAAATCCAATGGGTGTGATGTATGTAATAACACGGGTTATCTGGGGCGTATGGGCATCCATGAACTCCTGGCAGGCACTGATGAGATGAAGCGGATGATTCAGGGTATGGCCAAAATTGAGGATTTACGCAATCAGGCAATAAAGGACGGCATGACAACTCTTAAACAGGATGGAATAGAAAAGATTTTTAATGGGCATACCGATTTACTGCAGGTAAGGAAAGTCTGTATTAAATAGCGTATTGGTTTCTTACCGGCTCTTTTGGTGGTGGTCCATAAATTTGGCAAGCTGTTTTTCATAATATGGCTTATCAGCATCAGCGGTTGAAAGAGCTTTTTCTCCCGCTTCCACAGCTTCTTTATACTTTCCTGCCGCAAAATAACTTTGAGCCAGAGTATCAAATATATGAGGAGTTTTTTCTTTTTTTACTGCGGCTTCGGCAAGCATGACAGCTAAATTTGCATTTTTAATATTTTTATTTTCACATGTTGCATAAAGCCATGCCAGATTGTTTAGAACTCTGGAATTTTCGGAATCAACAGCAAGAGATTGTTTATAAGCCTTTATTGCTTTCTCATAATTGTTAATGCTGTAGTAAAAATCTCCTAGCATGGCAGGAAATTCCGGATCATCCTGATTATCTTTAATTAAACCAAGGATTACTTTTTCTGAAAAAAATTCGTTTATTCTTTTGCTGTTTTTTCCGAAGTTTAAATTGTATCCTGCAGCACCAGTAAATATTAAACACACAAGAAAAACAGCCATGCTTTTTTTTAATTTTTTATCATGCCGCTTTATCCAGCTCTTGTCGGCTTCACATTTGTGAAGATATTCAATTCGTTCTTTTATGCTGAAATGATGCCAGTTGGGTTTGTCCGGAGGCTGACCGCTAAAGAATGTGATTTTTTCAAATGCGGATATCAGAGGCTTTGCGCTTACAAAGAATGAATAAACATAAGTGTCTGCCTGGCGTTCAAAGTTTCGCATAAAGTAAGCAAAAATATAGCGGAAATAAATAAGAAATATCGCAATTGTTGAGATGCTGTTTAAAGTTGATATAACAGTAGACTGTTTTATACCTGAATCGGTTAAAAAACGATATAATGGCTTTGCATAAATTGCAGCATATACAATTAAATCTATAGTGGCGAATGAAAGAAGTATATAACCTAAAAAAAACAAAAGATAAAAAGCAAGATGGTGTTTTTTAACATGCCCTATTTCATGGGCTATTACAGCTTCAACCTCTTCCGGCTCAAGTAGCCGCAGGAGTGGTTTTGTGACTAAAATATAACGAAACTTTTTTACAAGACCCATAACACCTGCTGTTATCATTCTGTTCCCGAACAATGGCCAGTAGAGAATATCTGAAAATTTAATACCGGCTTTATTGCATATTGCTTCGATTCCCTGGCGTGCCTCTCCTTCTTCAAGAGGTTTGCATCTCCAGATTTTAAGAATCATTACAGGACCGGCAATGGCTATAACAAAGAGAAAGGAAATGATAAAAACGAGTTCACCTTCGGTTGTTGAAATAAACTGTTTAGGACCGTCAAACGGCAGGTGATTAACTATATCGATGATAGCAGAAATCATCAGCCATGGCAGGACAACCGGAACTCCAAAAGAAATATTGGATATTATGTAAGAGTGTCTTGGCATGTCTTCAGAAGAATACAGTCTTCTGTAAGCCCCGTAAGCACATGCCCAGACAATGGATAAATAAAATGCAAAAAGGCATATAAACAGAAGAGCTTCTAAAGTCGGGACTGATTTGAAAAGAGTAATTTTTTGAGTATAAGAAGGAAGAGCTAATACGTAAATGTTAACGGCAAAAAGAAGAATTGCGAGTATTGAAATTTGTGTCAGCAGAGATTCAAATTTATGTTCAACTGACCGAACCCTTTCATGCAAAATGCTTCTTTCAAGCTTTTTAAATTTTTGATAAGAAATACATGAAAAAATTATTACAAGACCCAAAAACAGTAAAAAAGTTTTAAGAGAAAAACTATCCTCTGTTGCTCCGGAGTATGTATTGGTGGAATAAATAAGAACGGAAAATATAAAATATACAAAGTTTGTAAACATATAATATTTTCTGATTTATCTCAGATATCTTTCCTTTTCGCTGTAAATACAACCGCAGTATTTTTGCCTGTATAGTTCAAGCCTTCTTGATTCATCTACTCCTTCTTTCCAGCCTGTGCGAAAATCATGATAGCAAAAAGGAACCCCGATGAATTTGCCCACTGATTCTCCTATAGCTTTAATATCATCATGCTTCTGATAAACGCTATAAAGAAGTGTTGTGGTAAAAGAATCAAATTTATTTTCTTTTGCGTAAACGGCCGTTGCTTTTAAACGCTCGTAATAACAAACCATGCACCTGTTTTTTTCCCTGAAAACAATTTTTTGCAAAAAACTTTCTATGTCATAATCATCGCGGTAGATTACTTCAAGGTCAATATCTTTTGCATATTGAGCCAGAGTATCCAGTCTTTTTTTATACTCTGTGTATGGATGGATGTTATTATTATAAAAATATCCGGATACGCTCATTTCATTATTGCGAAGTGTTTTTACGGGATAAATGGAGCATGGCGCACAACATATATGAAGCAGAATCTTCATTCTCTTTCACCGAAAATACCGGTTCCTATTCTGACAAGAGTCGCTCCTTCTTCTATAGCAGCCTCAAAATCACCGCTCATTCCCATTGAAAGTTCATCCATTCTGATATTTTGAATATCTTCCGAATCAAGAAATCTTTTTATCCTGTCTCTTAATATTTTTGTATCGGCAAAGTACGGCCTTGTTCTTTCAGGATCATCGAAAAATGGTGGAATTACCATCAGGCCTTTAATAAACAGATTGTTTAACCCGCTTATCTTTCTTAAAAGATCAAAAGTAGTTTCCTCCGTTATTCCGGATTTTGACTTCTCTTTTCCGATATTAACCTGAATAAGAATCTGCTGTATCTTATTGATTTTTTTCGCCTGTGCATCCAGTTCAACTGCCAGTTTGTACGAATCAACAGTATGAATCAGGTCAAACATTTTTACAGCGTATTTTGCCTTGTTCGTCTGCAGATGGCCGATAAAATGCCATGAGACATCATTTGAAAACAACAAGGGGTACTTTTCCCGGGCGTCCTGAATATAGCTTTCACCAATAATTTGTATGCCCGATTCGATAGCCTTGCGGATTCTTTCTGCAGGTACTGTTTTGGTGACTGCGACAATCCGGATGTTTTCGGGATTCCGGCCACAAGATGCCGCGGCTTTGAAAATCCGGTTTTTGATTTCAGTAATTATTTCTTTCAAAAACTCTCCTTAATAATTATTGATTCTCTTTATCGAGTCAAAGCCTATTATGCGTTCTTTTATCAAAAATTCAATTACTTCACAAACCGGCAATCCCACAACATTAGTATAAGAGCCGCTTATGCTTTTAACAAGAAATGTTCCCAGCCCCTGAATAGCATAGCCCCCGGCCTTGTCGAAAGGTTCCTTGGTGTGAATATACCATTCGATTTCATCTTCAGACAAATCCTTGAACAAAACTTTTGTAATAATTGATTCGGAAAAAGATCTTTCCTTTGCCTTGCAGCATATACAGTATCCGGTAATTACTTCATGGGTTTGACCACTCAAATCTTTTAGCATTATTCTGGCATCGTCCCGGGAAGAAGGTTTCCCAAGAATCTTTCCGTTTATGACAACAACGGTATCAGCTCCTATAACCCAGCTGTCAGGATATTTATCCGATATATATTTTGCTTTTGATTCGGCAAGAATTGTTACATAGTTTCCTGGGGCAGAAACCGGTATCGAGTTTTCATCAAAATTGCTTGGAATTACGGAAAAATTAATGCCGGCCTGTTTTAAAAGATACCTTCTGCGGGCGGATTCTGAGGCCAGAATTAAAAAAGGTTTATTATTTTTTTTCTCTGTTGTATTCATGCAGATATTGTTATCAGAAGAAAAATTTATTTACAATAAATACAAACATGAAATCTTGACAATCGCTATTATAGCATGTATTTGTCAAAACGTGCCTGGGTGGCGGAATTGGTAGACGCAAGGGACTTAAAATCCCTCGGGGTTTATCCCTGTACGAGTTCAAGTCTCGTCCTAGGCACCATATAAAAAAACAGAGGGGGCAGCAGCCGGCCCCTTCTTGTTCCGATTCCTCCAGCCCTTTTTCTTTAAAGTTGATAGCTCTTTTCACGAAACAATCTTTGACAGGCATCTACGACAGTTTCATCGTAAAGGATTCTTTTGTTTTTCTCGATTTCTTCCATAGCCGCATCAAGGCCTAAAGCGGGGCGATATGGACGGTGAGAAGCCATAGATTCAACCACGTCGGAGACGGCAAGGATGCGGGCCTCAATCAGAATTTCTTTTCCTTTCAAATTTCTTGGATAGCCTGATCCATCCATCCTTTCGTGGTGCTGGTAGACCATCTCCGCCAAGGGCCAGGGGGATTCTACGTCCTTAAGAATCTCGTATCCACTAAGGGAGTGTTGCTTAATCAGGGAAAACTCGATTTCAGAAAGCCTGGTTGGTTTGGACAATATCTCTGAGGGGATCGATAGTTTTCCAATGTCATGGATGGACCCAGCCATGCCGATGGCGTCGATTTTATCCTGAGAAAATCCCATCTCGGTGGCAATGGCGCGGGCAAGTTCCGCAGACCTTGCCTGGTGACCGGCTGTGTATGGATCTCTTGCCTCCACGGCAGATACCATAACCTGAATGATTGTTCCGAACGCTTTTTTAAGACTCTCAAGGGTGTTTAGGAGTTTATTTTCCGCCTCCTTGCGCTTGGTGATGTCGTGAACAATGGAGTAAAGCAGGATTTTGCCCTTTAGGAGTATCGGCCCGCTGTAAACTTCCACCTCGCGTATAGTGCCGTCTGCCCGGCGATGTTTGAAAAAAAAGTGATTGCGCTTCTCAGAGCGCGCCAACTCCATCTCTGCTGAGATCTCTTTGCTTGTCAGTGTGTTGATCTCGTCAAGCCTGCGTCTTCTAATCTCTTTACGGCTCCAGCCATAGAAGGTGCAGGCAGCTGCATTGGCATCTACAATGGCGGCTTTATCCGGATCGACTATCAGTATTACGGCATGATTGTTTTCAAACAAGCTCCGGTAACGTGCTTCGCTCTTGCGCAGTTCATCAACAGCCCTTTTGCGCTCTGTTATATCCTGATTGACGGCAACCGCCCCGATAATTCTCTGTTCATCATCTATAAGGGGTGCTGCCGAAACAAGGATATTCTTATGCGTTCCGTCGAAGCACTCAATGTCGATCTCCTGGTCTATAGAGGTTTCACCTGCCTTGATCGCCCGGGCGATAGACCATTCCTCCGGTTCAACGAGTTTGCCCGTATCGGACCACCATGCCTTGTATTGACTATATTGATCAATTCCAACATAACGGATGCCTGTCCAGATTTTTTCACCGGCAGCATTGCCCATAAGGATTGTGCCATTCCCATCCGCGACCCAAACGCCTACCGGAAGAGTATCGAGGACGGTATGGAGAAGTGATTTCTCTTGTTTGATCTCTTTTGCCAGGGATTTGTTTCTGGACTCCAGTGCGTGTGCCTGCATCCTGTTTTCGAGTATAACCGCAAGGAACTGGAATGCGGTTCTGAAGACGGCTCGTTCGGTTTCTGTGGTTTCCGGGCCTTCCACCATCACGGCGTATCCGAAAAAAGAACGCAGCGTAGCAATCGACAGGATGCGGTATTCCGGAACCCCGGTGGGCAAGCAATCAACAAACTCGAAAGCAAAAGCATCAGACAGCCCATTCATAGATTCGATAAATCGTGATCTCACCGAATCGGGATCGGATATTTGGGAAACATATGCAAGTGCCAGTAATATTTCATAAGGAAGGTTTGACATGGTTAAATCTCAAATAGTTTGTAAAAATTGAGGTGCGTGTTCAGAAAGCCATTTCTCAGGGTGAACAAAATAGGGGTTTTGAAAAATGCCTCCGCCAGTGATAACAAATGGATGGGTTTGCAGGGCATTCATGATAATAGCTCCCGGGAAACGGTTGACATCATAGAGACAGATACTGATCCAGGTTTTGCCCCAGATGAAGGTATTAAGAATTGATTCATAGGCCATGAGATGCTCTATGCCTGGAATCTTCTCAAGAGCCCAACCCATCTCAGCTGTTCCCCGTACGTTTTTTGCCCCGGCGCTCAGGTTTTCATCCCAGATATCATTATGGGCTTTCAGCATATCATGAGGAGAAAAGAAACCTTTGGGATAGTACAAGTCGCGTGAATGTAACAGTCTGAATGAATCTTGATCAGGACGAACGGACTCCGGGCACAGATCAACAACTTTATCGAGCGCATGATCATGTTGCCGCTCGTCGGGGCAGCAGACAAGAATTTCCTGTTCCCGAAGGCCCTGTGCTAGGAAACCGAACATAATCAGGTCTCTCTCGGCCTCCGATTCATACAGTCCACAAAAATGCGTACCCCAATTACAGGTGTATCCGCCGAATCCAAGATCCATGATAGCTAAATCCGAAGTTTTTAGATGCATGGCGTTCTCCTTAACCTATTGAGCCACTTTCAAAACGTTTCAGTTTGGTCAAGGTCAAGGCGGGTGAAAATTTTAACCGCAGGAATACATGGAGTATTTCGAGGATAGCGCTAAAGCTTCACTAAAGTGCAAAATTTTCACCCAACGCAGAGATCGGCCAAAATGGGACGTTTTGAAACTGGCTCCTATTATTTATTTAATACATCATTTAATACTTTTCCCAATGCATAGGTATCAAAAGGTTTTGCCATCATACCTTTGAAACCGTATTCGCTAAAATTTGACAGAACTTCATCAGCAGAGTAACCGCTGAAAACGATGGCCTTAACTTCAGGATCCATTTCAATCAGGATTATTACCGCTTCCTTTCCTCCCATACCGCCGGGAATGGTAATGTCAAGGATGACTGCATCGTAAGGTTTTTCTGATTCCATTGCTTTTCTATACAGCTCAACGGCTTCAGAGCCGTCTTTTGCAAATTCCGATTCATAACCAAGCGTATCAAGCATCTCCCCGGCTAATTCCCTCAGCAGATCATCATCATCCATCACGAGGATCTTACCCTTGCCTTTTAACAAAAACGTTTCTTCTTCTGCAGGAATATTTTTATCGGAAGCCGGCAGATAAATATCAAAAGTAGTCTCTGTTCCCGGAAGAGAGGCAACAGAGATGTGCCCGTTGTGTTTTTTGATTATGGAATAGGCTGTGGCAAGCCCAAGGCCGCTTCCGGCTTGCTTTGTAGTAAAGTAAGGATCAAATATATTTGAAAGATACTTTTCTGTTATACCAACCCCTTGATCCCTTACTGATATACGGATGTATCTTCCGGGTTTGACCGGTATTTCACGTATCTCTTCCGGCATCATATTTTCTGCAGTAATCCGGATAGTTCCTCCTTCAGGCATTGCCTGGCTCGCATTTATTGTAATATTACTGATGACCTGGCTTAATTGCCCCATGTCAGCCTCAACCGGCCAGAGATCTTGTGCTATCTGAAATTCGCATACGGATTTTGAACCCTGTAAAACAAAAAGCGATGATTCTTTAATCAGTGTTTGGATTGAAGCGGTCTCCTTTACCGGCGTTCCGCCTTTGGCAAAGGTCAGCAACTGCCTGGTCAGGCTCTGGGCTCTAACCGAGGCCGTTTCAGCTGCGCTTAACAGATCGAATGTCTTGTTCCCGGGCTTTAGCTGCATTTTGGCAAGTGAAATATTTCCTGATATTGAAGTAAGTATATTATTGAAATCATGGGCTATTCCGCCTGCAAGAATTCCGATTGATTCAAGCTTTTGGGCCTTAAAAAGCTCCGCTTCCATTTTTTTAAGCTCGGTGGTATCTCTGCCGTAAAGGTTGGCATAACCGGCATCGGCAATTGGTGTAACAGAGAACCTGTACGTTTGCTTGCTGTGTTCGAGATTAATCAATTGCACCGATCCTGTGTTCAGTGCTTCTATGGCGATATCCTGAAGCATGGAAGGGGCGCTTCGGCCTGCCTGCAGATGCCATTCCGGCAGTTGGTCCGTACCTGCCGTATTTACAAATAGCAGCGTGCCATCCCGGTCGATACGCAATATTGGATCGGGGCTCTCGGTTGGGAACCTTGCCAATACCCGGATTTTTTGCTCTGCCAGCTTGAGTTCGGTTATATCACGTCCTACGGATTGAATTTCCATCAGATTTCCGTGAAGGTCGAAAAATCCCTTATTGACAAACTGTATCCAGTGAATGTCTTTTTCGTAAGAATGTAATCTGTTCTCAATAATAACAATTGGCTTTGTCGGTGACAATGTCAGCAGTTCTTCTTGGATATCTCTAAGGTCTTCATCAACAGGCAAAGGAAACCATTTTTCCCCGATTAGTTCTTCCCTTGTTTTTCCAAAAAAACGGCAATACACATCATTGACAAATATAAAGGTTCCGTCGGGTTTGAATCGGCTAACAAGTTCGGTTTGGTTTTCTATTAAGGATCTATATCCATCTTCGCTGATCTTAAGCGCTTCTTCCGCCTGCTTGCGCTCTGTTATGTTGCTGACGATGTGTACGGCTCCGTCATACTGGCCGGTCTTATTCAGGATGGGATCCACGGTGACCTGGAACCAACCGGTGCCGATCTGTAGCTCCATGGTCTCACGGTGCAGGTTCTTGCGTGCTATGAGGAGAGGGCATTCGGGGATGGGCTTAGCCGTTTTGTGTACAATTTCCCAACAGTGTTTGCCAATCAAACTCCCGGAAGGAAGATTAAAGAAACGTTCCGCTGTTTTGTTCGACCGCAGCACCCGCTGCTCCCGATCCAGAACCCAGATTGCATCATTTGCGGCCTCAAAGGTGGTTTGCCACTCACGCGCTGTAAAAACAGCTTCTTCTTCCGCGCGCTTGCGTTCCAAAAAGATTGAAGCGATCCTTGAAAGGCCGATTACCATTAAAATCGATATTACAAGAGCCAATAGTTCGGCGTTAAAATCGGGCCGGATCATTGCATCTCCGGAAAGTATGCGGATAAGAGGGATGCACCGCCTCAGAGCCATGAGCACAAAGGCCACAGAGATAAAACTCCAGGCTAATCGTTTGCCGGTAATAGGAATAAGCCTGAAAGCCAGGAATGCTGCAACGAATTGCAGGAGAATAGATAGAGTCAAGGTTAATATTACAATCATGGTTGTGTCGTCTCCTCCATTTCCGTAATATTTTTTGTTCGGGTATTTCTTAAATTCTTGCCAGCAAAGAAACAACCCGGCCGTTGGCCTTTGGTAATTTTTCGGGTTTGGTTGAGCGCACTTAAAAAAGAATCAATATGCAGACAGAAACTCTGCCTGTTTTCATCCGCCTATTTGTGCTTTGATTCCGGTTGTTCCATCAGCTTCGTTCTCCGGTTTACGATGGATATCTCTTCGGTAAGTTCGGGATTTGCTATAGCTTGGACGTTTATCTTGTATCCGTATAGTGATAATCGGCGTCGGCTAAAACGACGTATAACTTTAATATAAAAAATGTATTACAAATGAATTTATCTAATGTTACATGATATGTCAAATAGAATATAAACGGCCATCAGTAATCCCTTTGTGGTTAATATTATACACCAGAGCCAGTTCCAAAGATTTTAATAAACAATGAAATCTCTGCTGACTATGTGAGAGATTTATCTGAAATTTGGGATGGGGAAAATGCCTGAGAAATTGCTTAAAGAATGATTCGGACGTTTTGCAATTGGCTAATATAAATGCTTTTTATAATTTATTAGGAGAAAAAAAGAGAATTCTTGAAAAATTGTAATAATAGTTATACTAAGGATCCACTTTCAAAATGTTTCAGTTTGGTCAAGGTCAAGGCCGGCGAAAATTTCAGCCACAGGAACAAGTTGAGTATTTAGAGGAGCCACTTTCAAAACGTTTCAGTTTGGTCAAGGTCAAGGCGGATGAAAATTTTAACCGCAGGAATACATGGAGTATTTCGAGGATTAAAATTTTCGCCCAACGCAGAGATCGGCCAAA
>JAHIFE010000043.1 GCA_018901125.1 Pseudomonadota bacterium
GCCACTTTCAAAACGTTTCAGTTTGGTCAAGGTCAAGGCGGATGAAAATTTTAACCGCAGGAATACATGGAGTATTTCGAGGATTAAAATTTTCATCCAACGCAGAGATCGGCCAAAATGGGACGTTTTGAAACTGGCTCTTATGTTATTCTATCCATAGACTATTGGCATCCGGTTATTGAACGCCATGGTTTTCTTTTTGTATATATAAAAAGCAACAAAAATACAGATTAAAAGTAAAGCGGTTTAAAACTTTTTTAAAACCCGGAGAGTCCATATGCTGCAAAGAATAGTGATATGTACCTATGCATTTTTATTGATTATCGCCTTATCAGGCTGCAA
This sequence comes from Pseudomonadota bacterium, assembly GCA_018901125.1. Lineage (GTDB taxonomy): Bacteria > Desulfobacterota > Desulfobacteria > Desulfobacterales > RPRI01 > RPRI01. The sequence continues at coordinate 343 of JAHIFE010000043.1, forward strand.
AGGAAAAATTGAACCGGGAAATTCGGAAGAGAAAAAAGACGCAGCGGTTAAAGCAGTTGTTTTAGATGCGCAAATTATAAATCAACCTTTTTTGTATGAGACCACCGGAACTGTTCATGCAAAAACTGAAAGCACATTATCAAGCAAGCTTTTAGCGGAAATAAAAAAAATAAATGTCAAGGAAGGCGATCTGATTAATAAGGGAGATATGCTGGTTCTTCTAGATGACAGTCAGGTAAAAGCACAGCTGCAACAGACCGAACAAGCAAGAGAAGAAGCGCTTAACGCTCACGCTGCCGCTGTGTCAGGTTCTGATTCTGCACGCGCTGCCGCAAAACTTGCCGGTGATACTTACAAGCGCTATCTTGATTTATATAATGATAAAGCTCTAAGCAAACAGGAATTTGAAGATATTGAAACCAAAAACAGCCAGGCTAAAGCCGGATTGCTTCAGGCAGAAGCTATGGTTCAGGCTGCAAGCAACCGTATCAAGCAGGCTGAGGCGGCGGTTTTATCCGCAAGATCATTTGACAAGGATTCTGTAATTTATGCTCCATATAATGGGCTTGTAACGGCCAAAATGATGGAGCCCGGAGATCTCGCATCACCAGGCGCTCCTATTCTTGGTGTTGAGGAAACACAAAGTTATTACGTAGAATTTGTTATTCCCGAAGCCCACGCAAAAAGGATAGGAATGGGCAAAAAGGTCAGTATAGTAATTCCTGCAGCAAATGATCTTTTGCTCGAAGGAACAGTTTATACAACAGCCCAAGCTGCAGATTCCAACACCCGGTCTTTCATGTTTAAAGCCTCTTTCCCGTTAAATAAATCGGTTCGTTCCGGCGTGTATGCAAAAGTTTCAGTTCCCATCGGAGATGTAAACATTCTGTCGATTCCTTCATCAGCATTAATTTATCAGGGCCAGTTAACTGGGATCTATATTGTTGACAATCAAAATATAGCGCGCTTCAGGGTTATTCGCACCGGCAAAGTTTTTGAAAAATCGACAGAAGTTCTTTCAGGGCTTAATCCAAAAGACCGCTACATATCAAATCCCACCGTGGATATAAAAGATGGTGTTAAAGTGGAGGCCTCCGTATGAGCTATAAGATGGGTGTAGCTGGAAAGATTGCAAATTATTTCATAGAATCCAAACTCACACCTCTTATTATCATTGCTTCCATACTGCTTGGAATTGCTTCGGTTATAGCTTTACCAAGAGAAGAAGAACCCCAGATCATCGTTCCCATGATAGATGTGTTTGTCAGTATGCCGGGTGCAAGCTCAAAAGAAGTTGAAGAGCGTGTCACATCACCAATGGAAAAGCTTTTATGGGAAATTCCTGGAGTTGAATATATTTATTCCACCTCAAGTCCCGGCACGTCAATGGCTATAGTACGCTTTTTGGTAGGCCAGAATGAAGAACAAGCAATTGTCAGGCTTCAATCCAAGCTTCTTGCAAACATGGATAGAATTCCATATGCAGTTTCCCAGCCTCTGGTCAAGCCGCGTTATATAGATGATGTGCCTATACTTTCATTAACTTTCTGGGGAAAAAATGCAGACCATTACCTGTTAAGGCGTGTAGCTGCCGAAGTAGAAAATATCGCCAAGATGGAAGAAAATGCTTCCGTGACAACAATTATCGGAGGAGAACGCAGGCAGGTCGAGGTAAATATAGATCCGGTTAAACTTTCTGCTTTCGGTATTGATCCGGAACATGTTTATGCAATGCTATCGGCAGCAAATCAGAGTTCCGATTCAGGATCTTTTCCATCGCAGGCAGGCCAGACCATAGTACATACAGGCGGATTTTTAAGTAATGCCAAAGATGTGAAAAAAGTTGTTATTTCCGTTCATGATGGAAAACCGGTTTATCTGGAGGATGTTGCCTCAATTTCAGATGGGCCGGGAGAGCCTGACCAGTATGTATTTTTTGGAGCTGGCCCTGCAGCAAAAGAAAAAAACATTTCAAAAGAAGCTTTGCCGAAAGATGCATGCCCGGCAGTTACACTCACAATAGCAAAAAGAAAAGGCACAAATGCCATTTCAGTTGCAAAAAAAATACTCGCAAGGATCGAAGATGCAAAGGGAACTATCCTTCCGGACAATATAAATATGACCATAACAAGGCACTACGGTGAAACAGCAAAAGAAAAGTCTGATGAACTCTTGTTTCACATGTTGATTGCCATTGTTTCGGTATCAATTCTTATCTGGTTTACATTAGGTCACCGCGAATCCGGAATAGTAGCTCTTGCGATACCTGTAACACTTGCTTTAACACTTTCGACATTTTATTTTTATGGATACACCTTAAACCGCATTACTCTTTTCGCCCTTATTTTTTCAATTGGAATTCTTGTTGATGACGCTATAGTTATCGTTGAAAATATTGTACGACATTTCAGACTCCCCGAAAATGCGGATCGTTCAAAAATTCAGGTTGCAATTGAAGCAGTAGATGAAGTGGGAAATCCTACCATACTTGCTACTCTTACAGTTATTGCAGCAATACTTCCTATGGCATTTGTAGGTGGTCTCATGGGCCCATATATGCGCCCAATTCCTGTCGGAGCTTCAGCCGCAATGGTTTTTTCACTTATTGTAGCATTTATAGTCACCCCATGGGCTTCAATGAAACTTATACGCCACAAGGAAAATGGAGCAGTAAACCATGAAAAAGAAGGAAGGAGCACACTTTTTTACCGCAGGATAATGACTCCGCTTATTGAAAAACCATTCTGGCGTTATTTGTTTCTTATTCTGGTAGTTTTTCTTCTGTTGGCCTCCTGTGCTCTTGTTGCGATTAAAAAAGTTCATGTTAAAATGCTGCCTTTCGACAACAAGAGCGAGTTTCAGGTTATTATTGATATGCCTGAATCTTCCACCCTTGAAAACACTTTATCAGCTGCTCTTGAAATGGGTGATTATATAAAAACGGTAAACGAGGTTGTTGATTATGAAATCTATGCCGGGACTGCGTCACCTTTTAATTTTAACGGACTTGTTCGCCATTATTACATGCGTAAAGGAAACAATGTTGCTGACATTCAGGTTAACCTTGCCGGAAAAGGGCTGAGAAAAGATCAGAGCCATGAAATAGCAAAACGTGTAAGGCCTGCATTAAAAGAAATAGCCGATAAGTATAATGCGAGAATAAAAGTTGCGGAGGTGCCGCCCGGACCTCCCGTACTTTCAACTCTTGTTGCGGAAATATACGGCCCCGATTACAACCGGCAGCGGCTTATCGCCGAAAAAATAATGCAAATATTTGAACAAACATCAGGCGTTGTTGATGTGGACTGGTATATGGAGGATAACCAGCCCAGAGTTAATCTTGAGGTTGACAGGCAAAAGGCGGCACTTCATGGCATCAGCGCATCCCAGATTGCAAAAACCCTTGAATTGGTCATTTCGGGAAGACAGGCCGGCCTACTTCACCAGCCAAAGGAAAAAGAAGATATCCCTATCATGGTAAAACTTCCTCTTTCGCAACGGGCAGGAATCGAACGCCTTGAAGCTATAAAAATATCTCAAGCGGATGGAAAGCTGATATCGCTATCCAGCCTCGTTAAAACTGCCAATACTGAAAACGATAAAAGCATATATCATAAAAATCTTATGCCTGTTGTTTATGTGACAGGTGATGTAGCGGGTGAAAAGGAAAGCCCTGTTTATGCCATACTTGAGATGAAAAAAGCAATTGATGCAATATCTCTTCCTGAAGGATATAAAATTGTTCAGCACACTTCAGCGCTGCCGGAAACAGACCGTAGGTTTTCCATGAAATGGGATGGCGAGTGGCATATTACCTATGAGGTCTTCCGCGATTTGGGAATAGCTTTTGCGGTGGTTCTTGTTTTAATATTTGTGCTTGTTGTCGGATGGTTTAAATCCTTTTCAACCCCTCTTGTAATAATGGCGGCTATTCCGTTTTCCCTTATCGGCATACTGCCGGGGCACTGGCTTATGGGTGCCTTTTTTTCTGCAACATCCATGATCGGTTTTATTGCTGGTGCCGGAATTGTTGTAAGAAACTCTATAATTCTTGTCGATTTCATTGAGCTTCGTGTTTCTCAGGGGATGCCCCTTGATCTTGCCGTAATCGATGCAGGTGCCGTTCGATTCAGGCCGATGATGCTGACCGCAGCGGCTGTTGTGGTAGGCGCTTCAGTTATATTATTTGATCCAATATTTCAAGGACTTGCCATATCTCTGATGGCAGGTGAAGTTGCATCTCTTCTCTTCTCACGCATGACGGTTCCTGTTTTGTATTATCTTGATAAACGCTGGGAATCACAACATATTCATATAAAACCGGCCGATAATAGAAAAGATAATTCATGAGTTTGTAAGTTCTTGAGTTGGTGCGGCAATTTATGTAAACTATCAGCGTTAAGTCTTTTTTCTTGCGTTATTAATAGTTTGAGTTCTATATTTAAGTAGAATTTCCGTATTCGGAGTAAAATAATACAAACTTTCTAAATACAGAAACAATTGTTCTAAATACAGAATATTATGCACGAGCGCTTGTTTAACTATGTGATATAAATAATATTTAATATTGGCACGATTTAAGCAAACAACTCGTAATGTGTATTAAGATATGTTTTTTGTTTTGGTCTTTTTGCTTCGGCAAAGGTTCTTGTTCCGGAAGCTATTTATAGGGGCTTTTAAAGCAAATAAGCTTGGAATACAGACATAATGAGAGTTTAAAAAGGGAGGACGTAATGAAAGATTATGGAATTCAATTGACCAAGGAAGAGGAAGCACAAGTCGATGATATATGTGCTAAGATCAGGGAGCGGGTGAAAAAGGAAGCTATAACGCCCCGCCAGCGCTTTGAGGCTGTTTACAGAGGGGAAACACCTGACCGCATACCAATTCAGGTCTGCGCCCTTGGTTTACACGCAGCCTCTAATTACGGCGTAACTCCTGGGGATTTGTACAGCAAGCCCAAAGTATCACTTCTTGCCTATCTTACACATCTCGAGAGATTCGGATATGACACTCCTTCCGCTTTCCGTTTTAGCGCCGGGGAAAAAGAATTCGGAATGGAACTGGCTCATACCGAGCAGGCCGTACCGTTCGGCATCAAGGGAGTAGTGGAAACAGCAAATGATTTAGGCAAAGTAAAATTGCCGAATGTATACAAAGACGGTACTTTGCCATGGCAGTTGTGGATGATAAGTGTTCTGAAGGAAAAACTTGGTGATATAATGCCGATCCATGGATTTACGGTTATTCCGGGCGCTGTCGCACCTGTTATCATGCCTATGGATAAATTGTTATTAGCGCTCCGTAAGGATCCGGTTTTAGCGCATTGCCTGGGCGCTTTGCTGATGAAGTTTGTTATTGACTACGGCACAGCCTTGTTCGAGGCAGGTGCAGATATGCTGCATATTGTTGGTATTGATGATCAGGTTTCATATGCAATGCACAGGCAATTTGAATTTCCGTATGTCTGCGGCCTGCTTAAGTCCCTTCCGGGGCCCTGTTTTATAATCGGTGCCGGTGACTGGTCTCATGTTATTGAGTCATATGCCCAGGCAGGGATACATGGATTTTATCTGCACAGTGGTCAACCGACACCTCTTGATAAGATTAATGAAGTGGCAGATAAATATAATTGTACAGTACGTTATGGCGTCAGTTCCAACACGCTGGTACACGGACCTGCTGAAAAGATCCGTGAGGAGGTAAAAAGCGTAATTAAACAGGGATGGCGAGGCGGCCGCTTTGTGTTGACCACAGACACATTGGATATCAACACTCCGGCAGAAAATCTGGATGTCTTTATGGAAGCAGCCAGAGAGTATGGTAAACTTCCATTAAAGTATTAAGAACTACAAGATGAGTTATCTGATTGAAAGGAGATATTATGACACAAGAGACAATTCTTGAAGCTCTCAGACAGGCCATCCTGGATGGGGATTCGGAGCAGACACAAAAAGTATGCGGCGAAGCGATTAATGCAAAAGTGGAGACTCCGGCAATACTCCAGGAAGGCATGACAAAAGCAATGAGGATGGTTGGGGCAAAATGGGATGCCAAGGAATTTTTCCTGCCCGAGGTGCTTGCTGCTGCCGATGCAATGAAAAGCGCTATTGAATTTATGAAACCGCATTTGCAGGCAAAGGATGGCGGAGCAATTGGGACAGCGGTTATCGGAACAGTAAAAGGCGATGTACACAATATCGGCAAGAACCTGGTGGCCTTATTTTTGGAATTGGGCGGGTTTAAGGTTTTTAATCTTGGCGAAGATGTCTCTGCCGAGAAATTTGTTCAGACCGCAGTTGAAAACAATGCGGATGTTATTGGCTCATCGGCCTTTGTTTCAACGGTTGCAACCGAGATGGGACGGATTGAAGATGGCCTTAAGGCAGCGGGAATCAGAGATAAAGTCTTTACTATGGTGGGCGGAGCGGTTTTGGATCCTGAATGGGCAGTAAAGATTGGAGCCGATACCTATGGTAAGGATGCCTTACAAGCTACACAACTTGCCCAGGCTTTTGTCAGCAAGAAGAAAGGATAAACAGGACAAGGTGTCTATATCGATCGGGGTTCGTATTTTTGCAGGGGGCCAGCGTTTGTTGCCCCCTATCCGATATTTTTGTTTGCTGTTTACGAACATCGATTCAAACGGTTCATTAATTTTGCGCAATATAGCAAAGATCTTTGAGGAATCAAATGAGTCAAGGAATATGGATATTTGAGGAGCACGATAACCGCGGGACGAAAAACGTTACTCTGGAATTGCTGAGCGAAGGGCAGAAGTTAGCCCGCAGGCTCAAAGAAGAGTTGTGTGTGTGCCTTTTGGGTTATCAGGTAGAAAATTTTATTCCACGTCTTGCAGAGTTCGGAGCTGAAAAGATATATCTTGCTGATGGCATGCAGTTGTCCGAATACAATCTGGATGCTTACGTTTCAATTTTGGGTGGTTTAATAGAAATATACCAGCCATCCGTATTGATGATGGGGGCAACGCCGACAGGTTCGGAGCTGGGACCAAGAATTGCGGCAAGGTATGGACTTCCGTGCATAACCGAAATAAAAAAAATAGGTGGGAGCAGCGAAAACTTCCAGGTTACAAAATCCGTTTACAATGACCGCCTGTATGCGGATGTTAAACCTGCTTCGGCAAGACCCCTGATTATAACACTTCCACCCGGCGAGACTGATATTGTTAAACCAAAAAAGACTGCGGAGCCTGCTGTTATAAAAACAGAGATTAAATTAGACGAAAACGTTAAGCGCGTCCGGTACAATAAATTTATTAAAGGCGACCCAAAGACAATACGTGTGGATGAGGCGGACTTGATTCTTGCCCTTGGAAATGGAGTGGATTCTGAAACTCTTCCTGTTGCACATGAGCTGGCTGATCTTTTAGGGGCAACTCTCGGAGGAACAAGAGTTGCTGTTGATAAAGGCTTAATACCTTTTGAGAGGCAAATCGGCCTGACCGGTAAAACAGTGTTACCCAATATGCTTATATCCTGCGGAATCTCCGGAGCCTATGAATTTACTGATGGAATGAAGGACTCCAAGATGATCATCGCAATCAATAATGACGGGAAAGCCCGCATTTTTGAAGTTGCGAATCTGGGCGTAAAAGGAGATCTTAAAGAGATAATTCCTGCTGTTATTAATAAGATAAAAATCCATAAACAAACCAGCAGTTAGCAGTTTTATTTTATTCCGGAGATAGATTTATGCAACCAATGAACGCGGTTAAGTCACTGATCATTTTTCTTTTCTTCATTTTTCTTTGCCTGTCTTCCGCCCATGCAACTGAATATTATTCTTTTCATGTGGCTGGTTCCGATTGCACCATGTGCCATGATGATCCGGCCAGCGGTGAATTGAATGATACAGGAGTAGAGTTTGAAGAAAACGGATATAGATTCCCAATAACTCAAAAGGAAAAACTCTTTTACGCTCTGTCAGGATTGGTTATTATCACCATTTTTCTCGGTATTTTCCTCAGATACAGGCTTTGGAGCAGGGGAAAGCCAGGTATGAAAATAGATCGCCTGAGCAAAAGATGGGATGGCCTGTTTGTAAATGTTTTCGGGCAGGATAAAATCCTGAAAAAATCTTTTGCAGGACATGGTCATCTTCTTTTGGTCTGGTCTTTTACATTAATAGGCCTGGCTGTGATATTTATACTTATTCAGGAGTATGTTGTTCTGCCTTTGTGGGGAGTAAGAATTATAGATAATCATTTTTATCCCTACTTCCGGCTATTGCTGGATATTTCCGGACTGATCGGTTTAATCGGCGCAGGTATGTTAGCTTACAGAAGATATGTCCTGAAACCGAAAGAACTGGACAATACTACCTCTGATGCCTTGTCACTTTTATTTCTTGTTTTAGTTTTTTTTACAGGCTTTCTGGTTACCGGAATCCGTAATCAACTATACGGATCGGAATGGATGTGCTGGGCTCCCGTGGCTTCTTCACTGGCCTGGGTTTTAAAACTGTTTGTAAAAGGGGAAGATGGCCTGAAAGTTTGTCTTGATGCATTATGGTGGGGCCATGCTATTATCGGACTTTTATTGTTAGCTTATATTCCCTATTCAAGACTTCTTCATGCTTTTACATCTTCTCTTAATATATTTTACAGAAATCTGGAACCTAAAGGGGCTTTGCCGGTATTGGATATCTCTGCTTCCGATACTTATGGCGCCGGAAGAATTAATGATTTTACATTTAAACATTTGCTGGAGCTTGATGCCTGTACACGTTGCGGAAGATGCCAGGAGAACTGCCCTGCGCTTATCAGCGAAAAGAATCTTAATCCAAAAAGCCTTGTTCAGAAGTTAAAAGATCATATGGGAAATGTTTCTGCAAAAAACAATGCTCTTATCGGAGGACCTGTTACCAACGATGAAATATGGGAATGCACCACATGCCTTAACTGCATCGAACATTGTCCGGTATTCATTGAACCTATGTTGAAAATCGTTGAAATGCGCCGGAATGCCGTACTCACTGAAAGTAACTTCCCATCGGAATTCAAGCAGATTTTTAAAAATCTGGAAATTTTCGGAGATCCCAAAGGAAAGGGAAGGGTTACAAGGGAAGGCTGGGCATCTAATCTAAAGATCAATAAAATATATCAAACAGGTAATGATACGCCCGAAATACTGTTCTGGGCAGGGTGCATCGGTGCTACATATGATGAAAGAAGTAAAAACACAACCAATGCAGTTGCCAGGATTTTTGAAAAAGCCGGAGTCAGTTTTGGCATTTTAGGCAAAGAGGAGTTTTGTTGCGGTGATCCGGCGCGCAGAATCGGCAATGAATATCTTTTCCGGCAATTGGCCTTAAAAAATATAGAAACAATGAAAAAATACGGTGTAAAAAAGCTTGTAACCCATTGCCCCCATTGTTTCAATACTTTCAAAAATGAATATCCCGCCCTGGGAGCTGATTTTGAAGTGATTGATATCTTCGAAATGATAGCAGGATTATTAAGTCAGGGAAAGCTTGAGGTTAAATTAAAGATAGATGAATCCTTCACATATCATGATCCTTGTTATCTTGGTCGCTATAATTCAGTTTATGAGTCACCAAGAGATATTCTGAAGTCTTGTTTAGGGGTAAACCTTATAGAAATGGACAGGATTAAAGAAACAAGTTTCTGCTGCGGCGCCGGAGGCGGAAACATGTGGCGCGGGGTTTCCACGGGCAAAAGGATGGAAGGATTAAGAATCCAGGAGGCTGTTAATACAAAGGTACAAGGAATTGTTACTGCTTGCCCGCATTGTGACATCATGTTTGACAGCGCAATTAAACAGGAAGGCCTAGGGTATACTTTTAAACTTATTAATTTAATCGAACTTGTGAAGCAGGCAGTGCTGTAATGTAACAACTGGAGATACCTTATGAAAATTATTGTTTGCGTAAAACAGATCGGCTATATCTATGATTCTACAGCAATTGATCTTGCAACAGGTGAAATTGATCCCGAAAAAATGGTTTCCATGCTTAATCCATATGATGAAGTCGCAGTAGAAGAGGCGATCAAGATCAGGGAAAGCGAAGGCGATTGCGAAGTTATTGCCATTAGTGCAGGCGGAGCTGAGGCGGAAAATGCCCTTAAGTATGCTTTTGCAATGGGAGCAGACAGGATGGTCCGTTTAAATTATGATGGCACCGACCCCTGCTTAATATCACAGTTTTTAGCTGAAGCAATTGGCAAAATCGGTTATGATATAATTCTTTGCGGAAAAAAATCGATGGATAGCAATGGAGGGCAGGTAGGCTCATTTCTGGCGGAAAAACTTCACATTCCTCAGGTATCGGGAATTGTAAAACTCAAGCTTTTTTTAAACGAAAAAAAAGCTGTTGCAGAAAGATATCTGGGAAAAGGAGATCGTGAGGAAATAGAATGTGATTTGCCGGTTTTGTTTACAACGGAAATGGCGCTTAATGACCCGAGATATCCCGCGCTTGCCAGAAGGCTTTTAGCGGAAAAGACAAACATAGAACTATTGGATACGGCTTCGTTTACCGGAAATGCTGAAGGTTTGACGAACATCGTAAAATTTTCTCAGCCCAGGCCCAAGACAAGAAAGACATTTGCACCGGATAGCAATTTGTCTGCCGCAGACAGGTTGAAACTTATGATGACCGGAGGAGGTGGCAGCTCTAAAGAGGCAAGCGATGTGCTTGACGGGTCTTCTGATGAGCTTGCAGATCATATTCTAAAATACCTGATTCAGGAGAAAATAATATAATTTCGGGGCTTATCCAGGCTTTCGATTGGAAAGGAAGAAATATTTATGCTTATTATCGGTGAATCTCTTAATGCTACTGTCCCTGCTGTCAGTCAGGCGATAGCTGCGCATGATGAAAAATTTATAACTGAACTGGCTAAATTCCAGGTGGAATGCGGAGCCATGATGCTTGATGTAAATGCCGGTGGATTAGGCGGACGTGACGAAGGCGATGAATTGACCTGGCTTGTCAGGACCGTCCAGAACGCAGTTCAGGTTCCTCTTGTTTTGGATAGCGCCAACCCGGACTCCTTGCTTAAAGCTGTCAGGGTATATAAAGGGCCGGAACTGATTTTAAGTTCTGTTACCGCAGAAAAGGAAAGCCTTGATAAACTGCTTCCTCTTGCTGCCGAACTCGAATGTGGTATTGTTGGCTTATGCATGAGCGAAAAAGGAATTCCTGATAATCCTGAAGGCAGGCTGGAAATGGCAGAAGTCATTATCAAACAGGCTAAATTGGCAGGTGTGAAACCTGAATCTTTGTATCTTGATCCACTGGTTATGACAGTCTCAGTTGATTGGAAGGCCGGAAAGGTTACTATGGATACGCATCGTATGCTGCGCAACAGGTTTCCGGAGGTGCGAACTTTCACCATTATTGGAAATATTGCATTCGGAATGCCGATGAGAGGCCTTGTAAACAGAACATTTCTTTCTATGATGTTAGGTCTTGAAACAGATGCAGTTATGCTGAATGTGCGGGACAAGGAAATGATGGCTACTTTGTCTGCCTCATCAGTATTGAAAGGTGAGGATCAATATTGCCGTAAATATATAAAAGCATTTCGTGCGGGAAATCTTAGTAAAAGCACGCCAAAATAAAGGATCTTTAAAAATTATTATCTGCACTGATAAAACACTGTTTCCTGATTGTGTTCTGTCGTTTTGCTCACCAAACAGCAATGCTATTGCTCAATAAGCTTTTAATAAAAGCAATCTGAATTACTATGATGCAAGAAGTCTTTGTTGCAAAGACTTCTTGCAAATCGCTGCCATATTGATTTATAAACAAACATTAATTTTTTCATGAATTCTCCTTTGCTGCTCTAAATTCCATTGAGTTATTATTGAGCCTGACGCTTATTGTTTATTATTTCCTGAAATTGTTAACCTCACAGAAAAAGGATACATATGAACAGGGAAAATGACTATCTGCAAAAAGCCGGTAAAGGCTTTGGCCGTCTGGCTGTATGGATTTACGATCATCGCTGGCTTGTTCTTGCATTATGCATTTTATTTCTCGGCGCCGGTTTATACTTTGCTTCAAAAACAGTCACAGACAGCAGCCTCGAATCTTCTTTCAGCAGAAATGATCCAACCTATAAATACTACCTTGATTATCAGAAAGACTTTGGTTCCGATGAAGTAGCCTATATTCTGTATAAAGCTCCCGGCAAAAAATATGGGCCTTTTGATCTTGATGTAATGCGAAAAATCGCAAGTTTGACTGAGGCATTGGAAAATGAAGTGCCTTTTGTGAGTGAAGTAACAAGTCTTGCCAATGTTGAATTTATTGAGGCGGAAGGTGATTCTATCGAAATTCACGAATTGTTGCTTGATTTTCCAAAAACCCAGGAGCAACTTTTACATACCCGTGATCTTGTGATGAAAAAGCCTATCTATATAGGAGGTTTGATAAACAGCGCCGGAGATCATGCTGCGATTATTTTGGAAATGACACGCGCAAGTAATCAACCCCTTGAAGAAATACGCTTCGATCCCAAGGGGGGTGACAAACTTGATAACCTTTATCCTCAGGTAAGCAATACAAAAATAAGAGAAATTCTATCCAGGCCCGAATACAAAGGCATTGTATTCTACCCGTCCGGAGATGTGCCCATAAACGCAGTCTATAATGAGGTTCTGTCATCTGAAACCGGCATGCTGACTTTAATAACCTTTCTTGTTGTCGGTATAATGGGGATGATTTGTTTTCGTATGAGAGTATTGGGGATTGCCGGGCCATTAACGGTAGTACTGCTGTCTCTTGTATTGACGGTTGGATTTATGGGCATGATGGGGTATACTATAGGCCTTCTTTTTTTGATGACGCCCACATTGCTTACAGCTATTGGTGTTGCCCAATCAGTGCACCTTATTTCCGAATTTCAGATATACCTGTCAAAAGGCTTAGACCGCAGAGAAGCTTTGCGTAAGGCATCAGAGCTTGTGGGCATGCCCTGTTTGCTGGCTGCATTAACAACTGCTGCGGGCTTTTTTTCAATGGTGATTTCGCAATTGAAAATGATATCCGATTTTGCAATATTCGGTTCAATAGGTGTATTATTTGCTTTTCTCCTTTCATTTACACTGCTGATTTGTATGCTTTCTTTTGGCCGAAAGGGTAAAAGTTCTCAGATAAAAGCTGTTAAAGCCGGCAAAGGGTTTCTTTCACGTATACTCGAATGGGTAATTGTATGTGACCTTAAGAACCAGCGAATGATTTTATTTATATCAGCAATAATATTAATATTTTCATTTGTAGGAATTTCCAAACTCAGGGTTGCCTATAATTTTATTGAAGAGTTTAAGGAAAAAACTGAAGTTCGCCAGACACTTACCTATGCTGATAAGGCTATGGGCGGTTTTCTTAATATTGTTTACATATTTGATACTAAAAAACCGGACGGCATTAAAGATTCAGATGTTCTGAAAAGATTGGAAGAACTGCAAACTATAGCTGTACAAAATCCGCTTGTAAAAAAAGCCTATTCCATTGTCGATATACTAAAAGACATCAATCAGAGTTTTCATGGCGGTGATCCGGCTTATTACAAGCTTCCCGAAAGCCGCGAACTTACAGCTCAATATCTTTTAATGTATGAAATGTCCGGAGGAAAAGAGCTTGAAGACTATGTGACATCCGACTACTCCAAAACAGTTCTTGAATTACGTGTAGGCCTTTCGGATTCGCTCATACTTAATAAGTTGCTGAATGACCTGGAAAATTATCTGAACAAAAACCCGATTACCGAAGCCGATGTAAAGCTTACAGGAATTGGTTTGCTATGGGTAAAAATTGCCGACTACATAGGCAAAAGCCAAATTTACGGATATATATTGGCCTTTTTTATTATTTCCTGCATGTTATGCATTCTTTTCCGCTCCATTAAAGTTGGTATGCTGTGCATGATACCTAATCTTGCACCTGTTATTCTTATTCTTGGTTTTATGGGCTGGAAAGGCATGTCTCTCGATTATTTCCGTTTACTGCTCGCGACAATTGCAATAGGTATTGCAGTTGATGATACTGTTCATCTTATGCTAAGGTTTCGCAGGGAATTTTTACGCACCGGGGATTACAGACAGGCTTTGCAAAACAGCTTATCCAGCGTGGGACAGGCAATGATAATTACTTCTATTGTGCTGATAAGCGCATTTCTGGTATTCTTATATTCCACAATGGCAGTACTTGCAAGTTTCGGGGTTTTGCTGGCGATTACTATTTCTGCTGCATTGATTGCCGATTTGTTTTTAACGCCTGCATTAGTTCTTGTATTTAAACCCTTTGGCAAAGAGTTTAAGGTTGAAGAAGTTGAATTAAGCTAACTCCGATGATTTTAGCATTCGGGAATTCAATGGTTAAGACAGCTCATAAGTTCATAAGGAGAATGCTGTATGAAAATATCAAGAATCGTATTTGGCTTTCTAATCGTGGTTGCTTTTACTATAGCTGATGCATCTGATTATGAGGGTCTTAATGCGGATGAGAAGGGCCTGGCCATTGCTAAAGAAGCAAAACTGCGTGATGAAGGATTTTCCGACAGCGAAGAACTTCTTACAATGATATTAAAGGACAGGCGGGGTAATGAACGCATCCGTCAGATGCGCGTTCTCACACTGGAGCGAAAAGATGATGGCGACTGGTCCCTGAGTATCTTCGATGAACCGGCCGATGTAAAAGGAACGGCTATGCTGACTTACAGTCACGGTCTTGAGCCTGATGATCAGTGGCTATATCTTCCGGCATTAAAAAGAGTCAAGAGAATTTCTTCAAAAAACAGATCGGGATTGTTCATGGGCAGTGAATTTGCTTTCGAAGATCTTAGCTCATTTGAACTGGAAAAATTTAAATATAAATTTCTTCGCAAAGAAGCTTGTGATGGCGAGCAATGTTTTGTTTCAGAGTGGATTCCGGCCTACGAACATTCCGGCTATTCCAAACAGATCATATGGCATGATACAAATGAATACAGGATCCATCGTATTGACTATTACGACCGGACTAACAAATTGCTTAAAACGCTTAAGTTGTTGCAATATAAACAGTTTATAGGAAAGTACTGGCGTTCCATGCGAATGGATATGTTAAACCATAAAACAGGAGAAAATACTATATTAACTTATAGCAACTACCGCTTTAAAATAGGTTTAACAGATCGGGATTTTGATTTAAATGCGCTCAAACGTGCAAAGTAAAAATGGTTTTTATTCGCAGCTTACGGGTTAATGTCTTTGTGTGCCTGATTGTCTTTTCGGCGGCGAACTCTTTTGCCGAAATCGAGCTGTCTGGCAATATCATATCTGAATATCGGTATTTTTATAATTCACCGGTGCGCAGTGATCAGGAAAACAACAACCTTTCTATATCTGCCGAACCTGAACTTTATTACCGTTTGCCTGATTCAAGAGACAGTTTCACATTTACCCCGTTTTTTCGCCTGGACGAAAATGATTCCCAAAGATCGCATTTTGATATCCGGGAATTATACTTTCACAAGGTGATGCCGGAGTGGGAATTAAAAATAGGTGTAAACAGTGTTTTCTGGGGCGTTACCGAGACAGTACATCTTGTAAACATAATAAATCAGATAGATATGGTGGAAAATCCCGACGGGGAATCTCTTCTTGGCCAACCTATGGTCAATCTTACCATTATTGAAAACTGGGGTACTCTAAACCTTTTTATATTGCCGGGTTTTCGAGAAAGAACATTTCCAGGCCGCAAAGGAAGGCCCGGCACAAAAATTCTTATAGACAGTGACAAAGCAATTTATGAATCGGGTGCAAAGGAAAAGCATATAGATTTTGCACTTCGCTGGTCTCACTCTTTTGATATATGGGATATCGGGCTTTCGCATTTTTCTGGCACAAGCCGTGAACCCAGGTATGATCCGTTGCTTTTTTCGGTCAACAGTCATGGTGAAACTGAGTTGATTCCAATTTATGAGATCATCGACCAGACCGGTATGGATATCCAGGGAACTTTAGGGGCATGGCTTTTAAAATTAGAGGCGATTACCCGATCCGGACAGGGCGATCGGTTCTGCGCTTTTGCTACAGGTTTTGAATACACTTTTTTTGACGTGGTATCTTCAGGCATTGATGTCGGCATCATAAACGAATATCTTTACAATGAGAGAAAAACCGAAGCTATGGATAATGATCTTGCTCTTGGAATCCGCTTATCATTTAATGACATCCAATCTACCGAATTAGTTGCTGCAGTCATTCAGGGTATGCAGAACAGGTCCAAATATTTTTATGTTGAGGCGGCAAGGCGTATAGGCAATTCTTTTAAGTTATCAGTTGAGATGCGTGGTGTGAGCAATGTAGAAAACGATGACCCTCTAAGCTCAATTGAGGCGGATGGGTTTGTACAGGTTGAGCTTGGTTATTATTTTTGAATACATTATATTTACTTCAAATTTATAATAAAATATTTACGAATTTATTACTGCAATAGAAATTATAAAACAAGGAGAAGTATATGTCGAAGACAATCATGGTAATAGGGGCTGGCCCCGGCATAGGTTTACATGTCGCAAACCGTTTTGGTAAAGAAGGATTCAGCGCAGCATTAATTTCCCGCACAAAGACTAATCTTGATGCCTGTGTGTCTAAACTAAAAGATAATGGAGTTGAAGCAGAAGGGTTTGCGGCCGATGCCGGAGATCTTAAAGGTTTGGCATCAGCCATTGAAAAGGCTCAGAAGAGATTTGGATCAATCGATGTTCTTGAGTACAGCCCCTCAACAGATCCTCAATTATTGGCAACGCCTCTTAACATCACGGTTGAGAATGTGCGTCCTCACATGGAAGTTGCTCTTGGTGCGATTACCGCGGTGCGGGCTGTGCTACCCGGCATGCTTGAAAAAGGCAATGGCGGATTACTTTTTACATCTGCTGCTTCTGCTATTGAGCCGGTGCCATTCAGCTCAAACTTTGCAATGGCTCAAAGCGGTATACGCAGTTATGCGCACTCACTTCACAATGCTTTAAAAAAAGACGGGATCTATGCAGGTATGGTGCTTATTGCTGCTATTGTTGACAAGGGAGATGGTTCCCTGCAACCTCCAAAATCTCCGCCGCCGCCTTCGCCTCAGTCTCCAATGCCGATTATATCAGCATACAGTATAGCCGAATCGTTTTGGGATATGTACACAAAAAGAGACCGCATAGACCAGATAGTAGGCGATTTTGGAATAATAGAGCGTATGCTGGCAGCTGGCGCAGGGAAATGAAAAGGTAAATATTTATGACTGAAGAAAAAGAAACAGTTGTTGTTCTTGGAGCAAGCCCCAAAGAGGATCGCTATTCAAACCAGGCTGTTCACCTGCTTGCAGAACATGGACACCATGTAATTCCGGTAAATCCTGCATTTGAAAATATCGGAGGGCTTCCAACAGCTCACAAGCTCTCCGATATTAAGGACAAAATTGATACTATCACTTTATATGTTAACGGAAAAGTATCCACTTCACAAATAGATGATATTCTTGCGCTAAAACCAAAGCGTGTGATTTTTAATCCTGGTGCGGAAAATTCATCGCTTCGTGAATGTTTGAAAGAAAAAGGAATCATCACGGAAGAGGCATGCACGCTTGTGATGCTTAAAACCGGCCAGTTCTGAGCTTATAGCTATATTTTGAATGCATTTGACCAAATTTATCAACTAATCCCTTTGCCAAGCATATCAACTATTTTTCGGGTTACTATTAATTGCATAAAGTTTGGTAATAGATTATATATCCTCTTAGATTAATTTGATAAAAAAACATCAAGCTTTGCCTGACTAAACATAAACAGTGGAGCCACTTTCAAAACGTTTCAGTTTGGTCAAGGTCAAGGCGGGTGAAAATTTTAACCGCAGGAATACATAGAGGATTTCGAGGATTATAATTTTCGCCCAACGCAGAGATCGGCCAAAATGGGACGTTTTGAAACTGGCTCATATTCATATTCAAAAAACTACAACTTGAATCAGAACATCATTTTGACAATCGTTACATGCACTTCAATAAATACGCTAAAATGAATCAGGAAAATATAAAATCAGCATTTACTTAGGGTGGGAGTTGGTAAAAATCTATATATTTTAGAAACTAACTTTTATAGTGAGGTTACAATGCAAAACATTCCAATTGTTAAAAGAATTATTTTTAGTTTTATTATTGTCCTGTTATTGCTGTGTGCGTTAGGTGTTATTAGCCATATTGGAATAAATAATGTTGTAAATAATGTGGCGGCTAATTTACTGGATAGAGATCTGCCCAAAAAGGAAGTAGATCTTCAAGACTGGGTCAAAAAGGTCAGCCTTTACTCTAATAACGAATATGCTGATAAACTTGAAGTAGAAATAGACGAACATAAATGTGCTTTCGGTAAATGGCTTTATGGAAAAGATCGCAAAAACATTGAAACACAATTTTCCAATCTTACTCCTTTGTTCAGGGAAATTGAGGAGACTCACAAAACTCTTCATAAATCAGCCATTGATATTAAGAGTGCTAAGTCAAAAGAAGAAGGAAAGAAAATTTTTACGGATCAGGCTATGCCGTCTTCGGATAAGATTCAGAGATTAATAGAAAATATTCGTGGAACAGCAAATCAAAATGTTATCACAGATGAAGCTATGTTGAGTGTGGCAATATCTACGAAAAGAAATATTCTACTGGCCGGCAGCGCAGCCATGATAATTGGTTTATTGCTGGCATGGCTTAACGCTCGAGGAATTAAAAATATTTTGGAACACGTATCCGCCGAATTAAGTGACATGGCTGAGCAAGTAGCATCTGCTTCAGGTCAGGTATCATCAACAAATAAGTTTATAGCAGAGGGGGTTTCAGAGCAGGCTGCGAACATTGAAGGGACTTCATCTTCGCTGGAAGAAATGTCCTCGATGACACAACAGAATTCGGATAATATAGGCCATGTTAATAGATTGATGTCAGATACAAGTCGCGTTATGGAAGATACCAATCATTCCATTGAAGATTTAACAAAATCTATGAGGGAGATTTCTTCAGCAAGTGAGGAAACAGCTAAAATAATAAAAACAATTGATGAGATTGCGTTTCAGACAAACCTTTTAGCTTTGAATGCGGCTGTGGAAGCGGCCCGGGCGGGAGAAGCCGGTGCGGGGTTTGCGGTGGTAGCAGATGAAGTAAGAAATTTGGCAATGAGAGCATCTGAGGCAGCTAATAATACCGCAAATCTTATTGATGGAACAGTCAGCAAGATTAAGAGTGGCTCAGAGATTGTATTAAAAACTAATGAAGCATTTACAAAGATGTCTACTGGAGTAAAAAAAGTTGGTGAACTGATGGGAGAGATAGCTATAGCTTCCAGGGAACAGGCACAGGGAATCGAACATGTGAATAAATCCGTAGCGGAAATGGATAAAGTTGTGCAGCAAAATGCGGCCAGTGCAGAGGAATCGACTTCCGTTGCAGAGGAGATGAAGGCAAGGGCTGAAAAGATGAAAGCGTTTGCAGAAAATTTGATAATTCTGGTAAGCGGAAGAAATGCGCTTAAAATGGTTTCAAAAAGGTTAGGAGATAAAAACTGACATATACTGTTTCCATCTCATTAGTGATGTTTTGTCTTTTTCTTCTTACTACTGCTGGGATTTGGTACAGGTTGAAATAGCGAAGTCATACGTATTTAAAGAATCCAAGTACTCCATTTCATAATTACGGTGGCATATCGACCGAATGGAGATATCTTTTATAGGCTCTCATATCAATTAAGATTTCTCACTTTGCTCTAAATGACAAATACGTAACCAAATTTATGGAACTCTCTACCAAATCAATGTAAAGGGTGAGACTTGCCCCGTGTCAAACATTGTCCTAAACCGATTTCCACCTTTTATATTCAAACACTCGGGTACTATCTCCTGCGCGATACGCCTAATATTCCGCCAAGGACGCCTCGTAATATCTGCCGGCCAAGTTGGCTTCCTACTGTGCGCGCAGCCTGTTTGGCCATCGTCTCCACCATGCCCTGCCGACGGTTCGTGCCCCACAGCCAATCGCTCAACTTCCCCTTGTTTTCAGATGGTTCACCCGCCTTAGCTTGATTTGGCTCAGGCTCGGTATCTTTCTTCTCCAAGGTTCGCCGGGTCAGGATTTCATAGGCCGACTCGCGGTTTACCGGCGAGTCGTACTTGCCGCTTATGGGGCTACGCAACCTAACTGTCGCGCGCTCTTCCGGCGTTATCGCACCTATCCGGCAACGCGGCGGACAAATTTGAGTACGTTCCACCGGCATTGGGACACCCTTCTCCATAAGCATAGAAACCAGAGCTTCCCCAACGGCAAGCTGTGATATTGCTTCGGCGACATCAAGTTTCGGGTTGGCAACAAAGGTTTCCGCAGCGGTCTTCACTGCCTTCTGGTCACGTGGCGTATAAGCCCGCAGTGCGTGTTGAATGCGGTTCCCGAGCTGACCCAGGATCTCGTTCGGCACGTCATCCGGAAATTGTGAACAGAAATACACCCCGACACCCTTTGAGCGAATAATTCGCACGACTTGTTCTACTTGCCGGCGCAACATCGCTGGTGCGTCATCAAATAGCAGATGAGCCTCATCGAAGAAAAACACCAGTCTTGGTTTTTCGAGATCACCCACCTCGGGCAGGTTCTCAAACAGCTCTGACAGCAGCCAAAGCAGAAAACTTGAGAACAATCGTGGCTTCAAAATGAGTTGATCTGCGGCAAGGATGTTAATAATACCGCGACCGCTGAGGTCGGTACGCATCAAGTCGTTAAGTTCCAATGCGGGTTCTCCGAAAAAGCTTTTTCCGCCTTCCCGCTCCAAAGATAACAAAGCGCGCTGAATCGCAGCCACAGACTGTGTACTGACCAGACCATATTCCGTCGAGATTTTATTGCGATTGTCCGCAACAAACCCGAGTAGAGCGCGCAGGTCGTCGAGATCAAGCAATAGCAAGCCCTCGTCGTCAGCCAACTTAAAGGCTATTTCAAGCACCCCAACCTGCGTATCATTAATTTCGAGGATTCGTCCTAGCAGTCTCGGACCGATTTCGCTGACTGTAGTGCGTAATGGATGACCGGCTTTTCCGAATATATCCCAGAACAACACCGGGTTTGCCTCATTCGTATAGCCATCAATCCCGATTTGGGCTACACGCTGTTGGATCTTCTCGTTGCTTAAACCAGCCAGCGCCAAACCGGCAACATCGCCTTTTACGTCAGCCATAAACACCGGTACACCCAAACGAGAAAAGCCCTCTGCCAATACAAGAAGAGAAATAGTCTTGCCGGTACCGGTGGCTCCAGCAATCAGGCCATGGCGATTGCCGTACTTGGCAAGCAAATGAACAGGCTGCTCACCTTTGCCTATAAGTATCTCATTCATGCACGGCCTCCTTACCCTTCGAAAATACAAGATATATCGCACCATCAAATTCTATTCTTCATACGCTGCTTATAAAATTTATTAAACAATAACTTCGTATCTGTCAATAATTATTAACTATTCAAGATTTAATACAAATTTTTCTTTAATAGCTGTGGAATCACTATGGCTATACAGAACTATTCTTCATTATCCGCAGAGTCCGCTAAGGGCGATACAAGATAGAGTTTAAACGTAAAGGCAGGATATTACAATAAATGACCGAAAATAATGAACTGGAAAACAACTTTATGTACTCATGCCGAGCCGTTATGTTTGTAGTGAGGCAGAAGAGAGGATCGGCTATGAATTCTGATCTGGTCTTTTATGGCGGCCTCCTGACCGATATCAAGGATCGAATCCGTCAGGCCCAGACCCGTCTCTCTCCGCCAATGCAGAGATGATTGCCATGTATTGGGATTATAGATCGTATGATTTACCAGCGGCAGCAGATGGAAGGCTGGAGTACCGGGATCATCCCGCGGCTTGCTGCCGATCTAAAAAATGAACTGCCCGAAATCAAAGGATTCTCCGAAAGAAACATTGGCAGAATGATCGCTTTCTTTCGAGCATATCCGGGTATGCATGAAATTTTGCCACAGCCGGTGGCAAAATTAGATCAAGAATCAAAACGGTTGGTTACAAACATGCCACAGGCTGTGGCACAAATGTTCGAAACGAATGACTTTCCAATTTTGCAACAGCTCGCTGCAAAAATGCCCTGGGGTCACAATATCCTGCTTATGGAGAAGGTCAAAGACCTGCCAACACGCATCTGGTATATGCAGCAGACCATCGAGCAGGGCTGGAGCCGTGATATTCTCTCAGCGATGATGAAAGGCAAGGCCCATGAGCGGCAGGGACAGGCGGTAAACAATTTTTCCAGTCTTCTCCCTGCGCCGCAATCCGATTTGGCGCAGCAGTTGCTCAAGGACCCTTATCTTTTCGACTTTCTTACCATGAGGGTTAAATCAGAACAAGTATGCAAAATTTTATGATTATACTCATTTAAATAGAAATAGAACTTCTCATGAAAGTTTTCCCGGCATGGTTTGTAAACGCTTTTTTCGTCAATCTTTTTGATGTTGAAGCTCTGCGATTAGCACCAAATGCAGGTTATGCCGGTGCCGTTAAAGCAGGCCAGATTCTAATCATTACTTTTGCAGCATATTTTTTGTTTCAGGATCAGCAATTGACCTGGACAGGTATGTTGGGTGTTTCGTTGGTGTTTTTGGGTTTATTACTGCTGGGGTTTGGTACAGGTTAAGGCATGCTATTCGGAAGTAAAAAACATATTCTTGAAAAATATATTTCAATAGATTATATATGTTCCCAAATTAATTTAAAAAAGAGCCGCAAGTTTAGCCAAAGTATTTTTCCCAAAGGATATTTTCAGTGGTGTGAGGTTCAACACTATCTATGCTGAATTTTGTTACGTTGGAGCACAACAACTTTAAATATAAAGGGCGAAACTTGCCCTATATGGCTTGGATATAGTTATAAAGTCAAGAAGATCCCCTGCCAGTAGTATGAACGGTGATGGGAACTGTTATGCCCACCTGATTGGCGACTGGCGTATAAATATCAACCTTTTCTTCCGGGGTGGAAATTGTGACCACAAAGGAATAACGCGTTCGACGATTCCACTTTCCCAGATGGTGGCGCTCTCGCCACCATCCGACAATGGGATATACAGCCATAAAATGGGAGTTGGCAAGCTCCGCTGGCGAACCCTGCCAAATATCGGAATGGATTGATCCCTTGTTTCTTGCATTGGAACCGAATACCCAATGATCGGAAGCACTCGGCGTACCGGGATGCCCCTCATCCTCTTCACGGGCTGCTTTGTTAATTCGCTTGAGAAAGTCATCCTTTGATTCACCAGGAGAGTTAACGTCGAACCTTAGAGCATGAGATGCATAGCGGTAGCGGTCTTTCCAGCCGATTTCACCAGGTCCCGGCTCAATGAAATAAGACAAAGTCACACGCATTTTTACTGGTGTATTGAAGGGCAGGTCCAATAGTACATCCTTGGGCCAAGGTAGATTATAAAAATGCATTTCTTTGGTTTTATATCCACCATGTTCTTTTTTATCATAGGGTTGTAACTCAGCTTGGGCGATAAGGGTCAGCGAATTGGCGGCACTGTGAAGTGCCCGCTCCAAATCGGGAACGCCGTATCCGGAAATCCTTAACAATCGTTCTTTGTCTGATTTTGTCGGTTGTGGTGGCAGAAACTGCATTTTAAGCGCATCGGTCCACTCTGCCGAGTGCACCATCAATGCTCGGAAAGTCTCCGGCCAAATCTCAGGGTATGCACTTTGTATGTGCGCTGCAAACCATGCAGCCTGAGCGGCGGCGGCACTGGTCATGTTGAAAGGATAAAAATATCTGTCTGTGGGTTTCCAAAAAGTGGATATGAGCGAAAGGTCTTCACGCTCGGTAACAAAGCCGTTTCCATCGTGGGCCAGGTTGCCGCCCTCCATAACGATTTCAGGCTTCAGCGGCCACTCGTTGTCCCAGGTCGATGAGGTGGTGCTAAACGGTGAAAGGCTGTTTTTAGCCGCAATGGGCTTATAGTCAGCGTACGTTTCATCCACAATCCGGTCCAATGCCGTGCAGGCTCCCACAGTCAGGACATTCCACGCATGGGCCGGATCATGAACCGAATCAGCAAGTTGACTCTCCGGGTATAACAGTGCACTTTTTAAATTTGTAAGGTTTCCGGCGCACAGAATTACCAATCTCCGAACCCGATCAATATCCTCAATCTCAATGCCTGCTGTAAGCTGGTCCAATGTACCTGACCATGAGCTGGGTCGTCCACGGTCCCTTGTGTCGCTGGCCGTCACAGCCATGCAAACAATTCGTTTTCTTTCAGGTGCCTGTATATCCGCACGGCTGATCCCCTGGGCAGTGATATAGCCCCAAAGATCCGGTTGGTTAGTATCCGGAGTTGGGGGCAGAATTTTTACCGATTCTATGCAGTGTCGCAAAAAGAGCTGATCTCTGCTTGCCAGACAGTGTCTCAAATCACCATATGCGGCCACTCCTGCCATCAGGGTCCCATGGCCATGATTTTTACTGTCATGATCATGAACGCCCCATTCTGGATTTATTGTCAGACAGTCTTCATCCCGCAGTATCGATGCAAGCAGCGGGTGGCCGTTATTGACGCCAGTATCCAGAATGCACACTGATACATTAGTATTCGGGTCCACATGGCATCGCTGCAGCAGATCCTGCACCCATTCAGCCTGTTCCCGGTTCTCCATCTCGGTCCAGAAGGCGGCTGTATCCTTTGCTCGACGATATTCAGCAATATCATCAGACAGGGTTGTTAGCCGTTCCAGTTGCTTTGATGTGGCATGGATGACCTTGACCGCACGCTCCGGAAACCGGACTACGCCAAGTCTGGTCGCAATCTGCTCTTGCGCAAGCAGTGTCTCGAACCCATCGAGGACATCTTGGGTATGGCTGCTTAGCCATACCTCACACCATTCCGGATCGACGCCGGGTTGAAGGATCGGCAGATCCTGCCAGAAGGAGTCTATCAGGAGGGCTTTTCGAATATCGCCTATGCTGTTGACTAAAGTAGCATTCTTGGGTTTGCCCGACTTTTGGTTTATCTCATTTGCATAGGATTCAACTTTTTTTAGAAAATGATTTTTCTTTTCATGGGGGATATAAACCGTGGCATAGGTTGTTTCAACCGATTTGAGTGCGCCGGTTTCCTCATTCTGAACCTGCTCGGTAGCTACGCGTACATTCAATAGACGAATCTGTTTGTCCTTGGTTCTGCGATCCTCAAGGCTTTTAGTAACCAGGTCGAACCCGGGATCGCTCTTGAATTCGATGTAAACACCCTTGCGGTCCACATGGGCCACAGCCTGCTCGCTTTCAGCCAACGCCCAAGCATTCTGTAATTTATTGGAAAGAAAATTGCTGTGAAATGGTCGGTCACGTTCAGGAATACGAGGCTCCCTGCCCCCTGAACCGATACTTTTAAATTTTTCTTCAGAAGATGGGTGGGCAAGAACAATGTGCCGAAAACGTTCCAGTGCCATAAGGTGCTATCCTTCCTTCTTCTTGTACGCTACATGCCTTTCCTTTAGCAATGCGGTAAAAGATGCGTACGTTACACGGCTATTGTTGCTCAAGATGGCCATTTTAATAGCGTCCCGGCAGGCACGGTCGATTTCTGAATGGCTTAGGCCTTGGCTGGCTTGGGCCGCCTTGTCCAGGGGAAATTGGGGACTTCGAAAGGTACCCAATAGGTTGGCAATCAGATGTTTGCAGCTCTCCCCATCCGGCATGGCATATTGCAGTATGTCGTCAAAACGCCGGAACAGGGCGCGATCCAATAGTTTGGGATTGTTGGTGGCAGCGATGATCAGATTGTCAGAGGTGTCGTTTTCGATAAACTGTAAAAATGCATTGAGAACCCGGCGCATTTCACCCACATCGTTGCCAAGATCGCGCTCTCCACCGATGGCGTCGAACTCATCAAACAGGTAGACACCAGATATCGCACGAATGCGTTCGAATATCTGGCGTAGTTTGGCACCGGTTTCGCCCATGAATTTGGTAACCAGCCGGTCTATTTGGATGATGTGCAGGGGCTGCTTGAGCTCGGCGGCTAGTACCTGGGCCGTCATGGTTTTGCCCGTACCAGGTTCACCCGAAAACAGCAGCTTGCGACGGTGGTGTAAACCGTGTTTTTTAAGTTTATGCTGTTGGCGGAACTCCAGGACAACACGCTCGATACGTTTTTTTAAGGCATCCTCCACCACAAGGGATGCCAAGGATCTTTCTGGTTGCTCGGTCAGAATAAGTCCGGTCAGCTCCTGGGGAAAAGCGATGACATTGTTTGCCGTCGGCTTTTTCCGGGCTTGATCCACCATATCTTTGATTTCATTGGCCAGGACATCGTGACCCTGCCTCGCCTCATGGGCCGCGATCTGCAAGGCAGAGGTGTTAAACTGTTCCGCATTCATATTTAAATGGGAACGGATCAACGCTTTGATTTGTTCAGCCGTTGCCATGATTTAACCTCATTGGGTGTTATTCAGTAATGATAATAATTGTTGTTCCCTTATAACACAATTTCGAAGTTCATGATACGGTAAATTAGGTAATCATAGTTTTGAACAAATATTTCTTGTATGTTACGCAACCCGTGTATTTGTTTGTGCGTTGATATAAAGTGGAAGTTCGGGCATTAATATACGGACGAAAAGTTGCGGAGAATTCGGAGGAATTATAGGTGGGGAAATATGATCAGGTCTGCTCTTGGCTCTTGTTAAAATCTTGAATAAGTCAAAAACAAGCTTCAATTTACGCTCACATCTATAAATTATATTATACCATAAAGATAATGCCGCCCACATACCCTTAATGAGCTTACTCTAAATTTTTACCACGTTCTTAGCACCTATTACCCATAGAATAGAATCCCCCAGAACACGCAAATCGCACCTGCCCAAAACTATTTTACACCGTACATAAAAAGATCAAATTTTTGTTCAAATGAATATTAAAAAATGAATATTAAAAAATTGCCGGAAAGCAGTTGATAGGGCATTTGAGCTTTTCCCCCAGGATATTTTCCGGAAAAAAGTTGTTATTAAACCCAATGTGCTCAGGTCTTCTGCTGCGGAAGAACACATTGTAACCAACCCGTCTTTATTGCGGGCGGTTGTTGAAAAAGTTGAGGAGATGTCTCCGGCTTCTATTGTGGTCGGCGATAATCCCGGTCTGTATGACTATGGTGACAACGAGAATAGCTTTAGAAAAACCGGATTAATGGATGCGTCAAAGGGTTATTACAAAAACCTCGGTGACACAACGCAAAACATTGCCTTTAATTCAGAGCTCATGCCCTATGTAGGGGTTTCCAAAGAAATCATGGACGCTGATATTTTTATAAGCCTGCCAAAATTTAAAACCCATGGACTTACCGTTTTAACCGGGGCCATTAAAAACAGCTATGGGATTCTTCCCGGTGCACAAAAAGCAAGGCTGCATCAAATTGCCGGCTCGCCGGAGCGTTTTCATGATGTTATTGTAGAAGTTTTTCGCCTGCGTATTCCGGATCTTTTTATTATGGATGCAGTAGTAGGTATGGAGGGAAACGGTCCGGCCTCGCCTGAGCTAAGAGAGATCGGTCTGATTCTGGCTGCCGATAATGCCGTGGCCCTGGATGGAGTTGTTGCGAGAATGATGGGGCTTGATCCAGGCCGACTGCGTTTTCTCCAAAAAGCAAAAGCCATGGGCCTTGGTGATTTTGATCCTAAAATGATTAAAATCGATGGAGAAATGCGAATTCTGCCTGACTTCAAACTTCCACATTTAGGCGGTGAGGCTTTAGATAATCCTGCTGTTCATGAATTGATGCAAACAAAGTCTCAGGTCAGACCCCAGGCCGATCCTGAATTGTGCACGGCGTGTGGCTCCTGCATAGATCGTTGTCCGGTATCGGCTCTTACAACGGATCTTCCCCCATTAAAGAAACGAACTATGGCATATAACGATTTATATTTATTATCGTTTTCTCTCTGATGTTAGCATTTTCTTAGTGTACACATTTGCCGTCCGTGATGGAAGAACGGATGGCAGACTTACCATA
>JAHIFE010000044.1 GCA_018901125.1 Pseudomonadota bacterium
CTCCACTTTTGTCATTCCGGCGAAGGCCGGAAACCAGTAATTCCATTGGGTTCTGGATACCGGATCAAGTCCGGCATGACGGTTTGGGTGTTTCACAAAATTATTAAATGGCATATTAATTCTAAATGCGGTTACCCTGGGTATTTTGATAATTGGCGATAGACTTTTTCAGAGCCAGCGACAATGCTATGTAAATATTTATAAAGTGTGGTTTGTGCTGATAGGTTTATTATTTTGCAGAACTTGTTGGACTTATAAAGACTTTGATAAAAAGATAATTGGCGATTATTATAAAAGCAGCATCCCGAATAATGTAAAGGTTTGAGTAGGAAATACTTTTCGAGCTTGTAGAAAAGCATCCGCAGCTTATATCAAGCCCGCGGGCTTTGTTGTATATAAGCACACAAAAAAACAATATTAAAAGAACATTGCTGATAAAAACAGATCCCGGCAACCATACACCGGATAAAAGCAGACAACCTGTAGCAAGTTCAAGCCACGGCAAAAATATGGCTGATAAATTTATTAATTCATTCGGAAGAATCTGATAATTATAGATAATTTTGGCAAAAGCTGCAGGATGAAGAAGCTTGTCGTAGCTTGCATAAATAAACACCAACCCAAGAACAATCCTTGCTCCGGGATATAGATACAAGGAAATATTTTGTATGATTTTATCTTTCATTACTTTACAGTTTCAACGGGGAGCCTTTTTTGTTGCCATACCGACCAGCCATTTGAAAGAGCCCGAACCTTTGTATAGCCTGTATTACGAAGAAAAACTGCCAGGTCCATGCTGAGCTCGCATGTTTCTCCATCACAGTAAGTAATAATAACATTATCTTCGGAAATGCCGGACATTACCTGGATAAATTTCTCATCGGTTTCTTCATACGGAAAACTTATAGCATCCTTTATATGTCCTGCATTATATTCTTCCAAAGGGCGCGCGTCTATAAATATTGCAGCATTTTTTCTGAAAAGTATTACCGCTTCCTCAAGAGATATTTCCAGATTATTCCCTGACAATTTAGCTTGATTGATTTTTTTAGACCGGTTTTCAACAAAAGATATTTTATCAGTTCTGAATAGATTTGATACAAATCCGGCAACAAGTGTAATCAAAACTATAAACAAAACCTGCTTTAAGGTTTTTATAATCAGGGCCTTTTTAATCATAGTCATATGTAATGTTTTATAAGTGTGATTGTTCAGTCACAAGCCGTTTCGTGTTCGGTTTATCAGGAAGTAAGCACACAATCCTTAATTCAAGTCAACCACACCTGCAATTGCGCAAGAGATGGCACACTCCCATGATGTTTTACATGCCTGTCTACAACCAGAATTGGAGTCATTAGGATGCCAACGGAGTCCGCCTTTTCCTGGCAGGGGCGAATTGCTTCATCCATCTCAGGCGACCATTGCCTGGCTATGCCGACAATTTTATCGAAATCCTCAGGCCGGCTTGGCGGGTTTTTCACAACCGCATGAACATGATCCCAGTCCATATTGATCCCCGCCTTAACCGCAACATGTTTTGCCGTTCCGGTCTCCTTTCCAACGGATTTGGCAAATGCTTGTGCTTTAAGATCGCTGTAAATCATATGCCTGATGTCCAAAGGCACACACATTGCCTTTGAAATCCTCTCCACACGCTGCCGTGTCAGGTCGCAACGGGGACATGGAGGATCAACACCGATGATCCAAACTTCTTTTGACATAATATCGTCTCCATTATATTTTAAAGCGCTGCCTTTTCCTTCTATTGTTCACATGTTACATGGCATATACCGGTAACTTCAGCAAAAGCAACTCCGGAATCAAGACCGAAGACCGCAACAACCACGGCAATGGCCAGTTCAAAGTTGTTGGATGCAGCAGTAAAGCTTAAGGTCGTACTCTGTTCATAGGTAGCGCCCGGCCTTTTGTTTTGAGCCCGATTATACGAGTAATTGGGAACTTCCTATCTTGCAATAAGCTTTGCTATCTCTTCAGGGCTTAGAACCTTTCCAACTGATTTAACATCGCCGTCAATAGCCAGGGCAGGTGTTACCATCACCCCGAAGTTGGTGATCTCCATGATGTCGGTTATTTTCTCCACTGAGCAGTCTGTGCCGGTTTCTTTTACCGCTTGCTGAACATTTTTAGTGAGTTTCTCACATTTTGAGCAACCCGTGCCCAGAATTTGAATTTTTTTCATGTCTGACCTCCTGTAATGATCCTTTCATCATTCAAGACGCTGGATTGTAAGAACACGTTATGCTGTTCCCTTGCACGATGACACCTGAAACCCAAAATCTATTTCTGACACCCGCAATCAACATTACCGGCGATAATTTCTCTCCATTCGCCGATGACGTCATGTGTCCAGCAGTCATCAGCACCGGCTGCCTCTCGCATGACGAGAGCGAATATATATGCCAGTTCCTTAACCGTTGCTCCTGCTTCCAAAGCTCCTTTGAAGTGCTTGAGCACGCAGGGCTTGGAACGAGCCTTGATGGAAACGGCAAAGCAGATAAACTGATAGGTCTTCTCATCTATTGTCCGCTTACTGGAATACAGTTCATCCATTTTGTCCAGCAGTTCAGTAAATTCAGGAAAAAATTCTGCAAGCATTCTCATCTTAATTCCTCCTTATTTTCTTATAGTATTTAAAAATATCCTCACAATATTTTAAGTTTTTTCAAAATCAGCAGGAAGAAACAGCTCATAAATTCCTGTTCCCCTACCCCTTATCTATAGTTCTTTCCAAGCTAAGCTAAAAAAGGATTTATGATGAAATATAAACCAAGAAAACCTATAATCACTCCTGCTCCTTTACGAAACCAGTTGCCGTAATTCTGCCACTTACTGTTTTCCGTTAATTTTCGTACCCATGCAGATGAACTGCCTGCAGCAACAATAGGCAGACAGTGCCCCAGCGCAAACAGCACAATCATCACTATTCCTGTAAGTATTTTTTGCTGAATAGTTATTATAGCAAGTATCGGTGCGATAAATCCAAACGTGCATGAGCCGGACAGGATACCGTATGCCAGTCCCAGTCCGAAAGCCCCGTAAATGCCTTTAAGCTTCAGACGATAAAGCAAAGAACCGGAAACCGATAAGAACTCTACTCCCAGCATGTTCAGGGCAACAAGAAGTAGCACACCACCGACAAGTATCTGCCACCATATGCCGACATCGCCCAACATTCTACCCAGCAACGAACAGACTATGCCTATGAGTGCGATAGTAATAAAAAGCCCCAGTGTAAAAGCGCCTGCATACCAGACAGCCTGCCGCGGATCAACAGCCTTTTCCTGACCGGCTACATATGCTATAATCAACGGAATTGAAGCCAGATGGCAGGGGCTGAACATCACGCTTATAATTCCCCACAAAAAACATCCCAGAAAAGCAAGGGTGGCGCCACCTGTCATCCATTGGTTAACCGTAAGAAAAAATGATTCGATCATGATCTTTCCTTAGACAATAAAATGCTTATTTTACTCCCATTTTATCAAACTGCTGTATAATATCGGCTTCGCTCATAAAGCCCAGATGTCTGTATACTTCCTTACCTTTTTTGTCGAAAAATATCTGGGTTGGCATTACCTGAACTCTGTAATGTTCGAAAGCATCGCGGTCTTCACGAAGATCATAAAAATGAATTACAGCTTTACCGGCATATTTCTTTTCCATCTTTTCCAGTATGGGGGCCATCATTTTACAGGGGGTACAATAACCGGCTCCCAGATCTACCATCGTTACCATACCTTTAGCAGGGATATTTTCATTAAAATTTTCTGCTGCAAAAGCATTTGTTACTACAATAAATGATATTAGGGCGGATACCAATATCGCCAATCCAATATATTTTTTACTCTCAATTTCAGAACTTAAAATCTCCTTCATTTTTTTATCCATTTTTTAATATCCTCTATTTTGGGAATTTTGCCGACGCACTTAACCTCACCGTCTATCACAACAGCCGGAGTCCCGAAAACCCCGTAACCTGCAATTTTCATAATATCTGTCACTTTTTCTATATCGGCACTTATGCCTTCTTCAGTAACAGCCTGCCTCACAATTTCTTCAGTTTTTTTACATTTGGAACATCCCGGTCCTAAAATTTTGATTTCCATTTTTATTTCCTCCATTCAGGATTTCATTTGATTCACGGCCTCTTCGATCCAGGCCTTTATTTTTGGTTTGAGTGGAACTGATCCCACAGACTTAACCTCTCCATTGATCACCAGAGATAGAGAACCCAATACACCGTAACGCCCGATTTCGGCCACATCCCGAACGTGTTCCAGATCTCCTGCGATCCCGATCTCTGCCATAACGGCCATCACTTCCTGCTCCAGACGTTCGCACTGTGGGCATCCAGGCCCCAGGACCTTGATATTCAAGCCTTCGATGGACACTTCCGGGACCTGAACACCTATATGCTTTTTATATTCGCGAAGGAAAGTTTCCTCGTAAAGCGCGACAACGCTTCTTACGATATCAATATTTTTCCGATACTGTCATCAGACATACCCTTACATTGCTCGGCTGCCACCGCCAGTGCTGACTTCAAGCCGATGATGCCGGCCATATGCCTGCCAATGCGAATTTGGGTAACGTCGTCCATCAACACCCCCCTATAATACTCATACGTAGTAAATCATACCTATGACAATCGCTATAACTATAGTCGGAAATATTAGTCAGCACCCTGCACCGTTAGCACCTGCATTGCGGCGGTTAACAAACCACAATATGCCGGAAAGAACCGCCAGAAAAACAGCAAGATACAATACTACCAGCCCGATACTTGCACCATCTATCCATGAGCCGTAAATTAAACCCGCCAGAGTGCTAAAAAGCGCAACCCAGCCTACATATACCCACGCTTTTATCCGGCCAATGATGGTTGCAGTAATCAAAATACTTTGAAGGCTCAGTTCAGGGTCTGCCATAAGATACGCTAGCAAAGGGCCCCTGTGCATACCCATGCCAAGAAACATTTTGGCAATCGGCACTTCAACAAGAGTGGGAAAGTACATAAATACGCCAAAGACCACACCGGTAAAATTCCCAAGAATTGTATTTTGCCCTGCAACAGCTTTAATCCATTCGGGTTTGATAATCTCGCGGATAATACCAACCGCAAATACACCTACCAGTAAAAGAGGGAATATCTGCTTAACAAAATTCCATGATTCCCATAGAAAGCTTTGGGTTTCGTCATTGCTAAGATATTTTATGCATATCCAGCAAAGGATAACTATAGAGATGAGTACACCAATAAATTTACCGTTTATAAGAATATCCAGCCCGCCGGTATGCGGGCTCATGCCCACAGCGGCTATGAGCAGAGTTACCCCAATCAGAGCAAGTGAAATCCATGTCCAGCGGTTAAAGCCATCGAATATATTCTCAATGCCTTTCCAGGAGGCCATGCCGATAAGAACCAATAAGCTTATCAAAATTGCGCCCTGAGCAGTGACACCCTCCTCGCCTTTGGCTGAGTCAAACGGAATGAGTCCGGAAAGAAAGTTTTGGAATTTATCCATGCCGGAGATGTGTAGGGTAAATGTGGCATAGTTGTTTGTAAGCAACCCGATTTTAAGCGTACCGGAAA
>JAHIFE010000045.1 GCA_018901125.1 Pseudomonadota bacterium
AGCCAGTTTCAAAACGTCCCATTTTGGCCGATCTCTGCGTTGGGTGAAAATTTTAATCCTCGAAATACTCCATGTATTCCTGCGGTTAAAATTTTCACCCGCCTTGACCTTGACCAAACTGAAACGTTTTGAAAGTGGCTCAATAAACAACAAATTATCGTTATTAATTGATTTGAAAAAAACTGATTATAACGCAAACAACGACTATGAACTAATTAATCATTAAAAGAGCAATTATGCTTATAGAAGTCAATCCTGTAAATCCGCAGAAACGTCTTATCAGCAAGGTAGTCGATATACTTAAAAAAGACGGAGTAATAGCTTATCCAACCGATACATATTATGGGATAGGTTGTGATATAATGAATAAAAAGGCTATTGAGAAAATATATTTACTAAAACAAAGAGATAAAAACAGGCCTTTTAGTTTCATGTGTTCCGGACTAAAAAACATAAGCGATTATGCGAAGGTATCAAACTATGCATATAAGACGATGAGACGACTATTGCCTGGGCCATACACTTTTGTACTTGAAGGATCAAAGCTGGTTCCGAAAATAATGCTTACAAACCGAAAAACTGCAGGAATAAGGGTTCCAAACAATATAATTTGTCTTGCTCTTGTTGAAGAGCTTGGCAATCCTATTATTACAACTAGTGCTACTATGCCGGATGGTACTGT
Source organism: Pseudomonadota bacterium (assembly GCA_018901125.1). Classification (GTDB taxonomy): domain Bacteria; phylum Desulfobacterota; class Desulfobacteria; order Desulfobacterales; family RPRI01; genus RPRI01. The sequence goes on from JAHIFE010000045.1 coordinate 683, forward strand.
CTTCGATAATCCCTCTTTGATACATGAATATTATAAAACCCGGATCAACTTAGTAATAGATGGAGGTCCGGTTCCGGGACAACCATCGAGTGTTGTTTCGCTGATTAATGACATTCCTGAAGTGATTCGGCAGGGGATTGGAGATGTTTCCATTTTATGATCCGGCCTCACTCCAGGCCGGGGCTTATTTGCCCCCGGCCTGAGGTGAGGCTTCTGATGATGGTGCAGACTCGTTTTGGGTGGATGGCTATTATATCTGAAGTACACCGTAATAATCTATCGATATTCAAATTTTAGTTCATTTTGCCGATACAGGGCTTATCCATCATATTTCCACGTTGTCCACCACGTCTATGACCGCCAAAACCTCTGACCAAACTAGGATTTATCTTTTTCATTTTCAACATATGGTCAAGCCGTTTCTGACCGAACTGAGATTTAAGCTCGGAAATTTCATTCTGAATTTTTATTGCTTTTTCGGTATCTGTATCCTTTTTAGCAAGTTCACTTTTTAATTCAAGTTCCTTCGCATAGATATCCTGCCTTAGTCCCTCAGTTGCCTTAAAAAATGCCTCACGTTCTTCGTTAGCTTTTTTTATCTCATCATCACTGAGATTATTCATATAGCAGGACCCACGGTCATATGCTTGTCCGTCTCCGGGTCCAGGTCCTTGACCTTTGCCTGGGCCATATCCCATATCCTGGCCTGCAAAAGCGGTAATGCCAAAGGCAACGATTGCCACTGTCAAAAAGATTGTTAAAAATTGTTTTTTCATAATACTTTCTCCTTATGTTGTTATTTGTCACATGTTAAAAAACGATGTTTAAGATTCATAATGATTCATTTGCAATTGCTTGATTTCATCTAAAGCAACCTATGTGCCATTCTTTTTAATAGGCTTAATAATGCTTGTAACCTACTTAATAGAATATGTATTATATCAATTCTGAAAAATATATTTTATTAATAAAATGCTTTGTGGATAAGGTGTATGCATAATTTGTGGATTCGGATTAATATATGGATATAAAATATCCATATATTAATGAAGTTGATGGAGTTGAAAAGCCCATCAAATATTGAATCGGGAACATATTTTTGCAAAAAACGGGGTATTTCCTGGATTGCTCAGATTCGCACTGCTTTTTGAAAAGTGGCTCTATTGAGTGCTTTTCGGATAGCGCTTACGTTTTACTAAAGTGTGAAAGTAAAATACAATGCTGGGATTGGCAAAATGGGGCGTTTTGAAATTGGCTATAGCAATAAATGAAATATATTTTTATAACTTACATCAACATATTAAAATACCATGAAATAATTTCTGTTCCAAAAAGGATATATAAGATGGCGCCAATAGAAAGAAACGGTCCGAAGGGAACAGCCAGTTTCACACCTTTTTTGGTTTTAAGCATCACAGCAATTCCTGCCAGTGTACCTGTTGCCGAAGCAATAAAAATTGTAAACAATACGCCTTTCCATCCTGTGAGGGAACCTATCATTGCAAGAAGTTTTATATCGCCTCCGCCCATGCCCTCTTTTTTTGTAATAAGACTGTATATCCATGCTATGGCAAACAGGCTTCCCCCACCAGCAAGAATTCCAATAATGGATTCCTTAAAGTTCATTGACGGCAGTACAAAAGATGCCAGCAATAAACCAATTGGTATGCCGGGCAAAGAGATTACATCAGGTATAATTTTATGATCTATATCAATAAAGGTAATTACAATAAGTGACGAAGCAAACGCGAAATACACCAGCCATTCAATGGAAAGTCCGAATTTAATAAAACATGAAAGGGCAGCAAGGCCACTTATAATTTCAACCATAGGATAGCGGAAAGAGATAGGTATATTACAGTTTCTGCATTTCCCTCCAAGAAATATATAGCTTAAAACGGGAATATTGTCGTAAAATTTAATAAAATTATTGCAGCCGGGGCACATTGAACGGGGTGTAACAATCGATTTGGAAAGAGGGAGTCTGTATACACACACATTCATGAAACTTCCTAAACAAAGCCCGATAATAAATGTTAAAACATGCATAATATAATAATACATAACAAACCTTTTTATAGATATAACAATAATATTTCTGTAATTTTCATTTTCATTTAAAGAAGGAGTAAAAACGGTTAGTTTTCTAACATCATTTATAAAAAAAATAAAATAAATTGTTTGTCAGGGACTTTTTAATTACATATTTTTGTTGAGTTTGTTAATGTGTAACTTATGTATATTGAATAAAAAAATCAAGCCTGTTATTGCCAAAATAAAATATTGTTATATATTTATAAACCTGATTTATATAAAGAAGGTATCATATTAAAAAGGTATCATATTAAAATAGATATGTAAAAAAAACTCATAAGTCAGGCAATCTTGTAATAAGCTACATATGCAAGGCATATGAATCACAAGTAAAAGCAGCGTATGTATTTGTGCGCTGCCATGACAAAAGATGAAGCGCAATTTAAGCAGAGGGACTTTCCAAAATTATTATATATCAAACATTGAAATTTTCCCGTTAATAAAACGTTAATTTGTGCTAATAACTTTAAATTGTTATAGTGAATAAGATGTGCAGGAGAAAAAATGGGCGAGACCGATAAGGATGATCTTATTAAGATGATCGAAGAGGACGAAAACGATACAAATTTCCCTGAAATTATGCCGCTTATGCCGGTACGGGATGTCGTTATTTTTACGGATATGCTTCTTCCGCTTTTTGTAGGCCGCGAAAAGTCGGTCAGAGCTGTGGAGGAGGCGGTTAGAAAAGACGGCTTTTTGTTACTTGTAACCCAGAAAGACCCGAATGTCGAAAATCCGGGGCAAGATGAAATGTTTCGTATTGGTACAGTAAGCAAGGTGTTAAGAATGCTAAAGCTTCCTGATGGCCGTGTCAAAGCTCTTGTGCAAGGGATAGCGAAAGCGAAAATATTAAATTATGTCAGGCGAAAATCAGTTTATCGTGTGAAAATCGAAAGGATCATAGAGGCACCACTCAAAGATGTTTCTCTTGAGATTCAGGCATTGATGAGAATTGTACGTGAAAACTCAGAGAAAATTATGGCTTTCCGGGGAGAACTTACAGGTGACGTTGGCTCAATTCTGGAAGGAATTAATGATCCTGGAAAGCTTGCCGATCTGGTTGCTTCAAACCTCAGGTTGAAAATCGAAGAATCCCAGCAGTTACTTGAACTTATCGATCCACTTAAACGTCTTAAAAAAGTAAATGAACTTTTGTCAAAAGAGGTGCAGCTTTCTGCCATGCAGGCCAAGATACAGTCCGATGTGAAAGAGGAGATATCAAAAAGCCAGCGTGATTATTATCTCAGGGAGCAGATGAGAGCTATTAACAAGGAACTTGGTGATAATGACGAAAGAAGCCAGGAGCTTACTTCATACAGAAAAAAAATAAAACGTTGCAAAATGCCTAAAGAAGCTGAAAAAGAAGCTGAAAAGCAACTTAAGCGGCTTGAAATGATGCATACCGATTCTGCAGAGGCTTCTGTGATAAGAACCTATATTGACTGGCTTGTTGAGTTGCCCTGGAGCAAAGCAACAAAGGATATTCTCAATATTAAACATGCTAAAAAAGTTCTCGATAAAGATCATTACGGGCTTGATAATATAAAGGACAGGATACTGGAATACCTTAGCGTTCGCAAGCTTAATCCAAAAATGAAGGGTCCGATTTTATGCTTTGTAGGTCCTCCCGGTGTGGGGAAAACTTCTCTTGGAAAAGCTATAGCGACAGCAATGAAACGAAAATTTGTAAGGATATCTCTTGGCGGAATAAGGGATGAGGCTGAAATAAGGGGGCACAGACGTACATATATTGGTGCACTTCCGGGACGTATTTTAACCGGGTTAAAACAGTGTGGTACAAACAACCCTGTTTTTATGATGGATGAGATCGACAAGGTTGGTGCTGATTTTCGCGGCGATCCTTCTGCTGCGCTGTTGGAAGCCCTTGATCCCGAGCAGAACTTTGCTTTCAGTGATCATTATCTTAATCTTCCTTTTGATCTTTCAAAGGTAATGTTTGTTCTTACCGCAAATTTAACGGATACTATTCCTTCAGCTCTTCTTGACAGGATGGAAGTGATAAACCTTTCAGGTTATACTTCGGAAGAAAAGAAAATAATTGCTGAAACCTTTCTATTCCCACGCCAGACAAAGGAAAATGGCATAAATGTCCAGAAGTTATCGATCAATTCGGAAGCTATGCAGCAGATAATTACCGAATATACATCAGAAGCCGGATTGAGAAATCTGGAAAGGGAGATAGGCACTATCTGCCGTAAAGTAGCAAGAAAAATAGCCGAAGGCGAAAAGAGTTCTTTTCATATTTCAAGAAAAAATCTTCAAAAATATCTTGGTGTTCCTAAGTTTATACCCGAAATGGACCAGGAGGAGAGCCAAATCGGGCTTTCTACAGGTCTTGCATGGACACAGGTTGGAGGAGAAGTCCTTTATGTTGAAGCTGAATTGTTTGCAGGAAAAGGAGAACTTATAATAACCGGGCAGCTTGGGGAAGTAATGCAGGAATCCGCTAGGGCTGCGGTAAGCTATGCAAGAGCCAATCTATCTCTTTACGGCCTGGAAGAAAATATTTTTGAAAATACCGATGTCCACATACATGTTCCAGCGGGTGCAATTCCCAAAGACGGTCCATCTGCAGGCATTGCAATAGCAACCGCTCTTATTTCAGTTCTTATAAATAAACCTGTTAATAAATATGTGGCAATGACCGGTGAAATCACACTAAGAGGAAGAGTTCTTCCTATCGGGGGTCTTAAGGAAAAAGCACTAGGCGCACTTAGAGCGGGCATAAAAACGATAATTATACCTGAAAAAAACATAAAAGATCTCAAAGAGATACCTCAAAATGTAAAACGAAAGATTAAATTTATCACTGTGAAGCAGATGAATGATGTCCTCCCTTTAGCTATCGAAGGTTTTAATGCAGATGATATAAAGCATGAACAGAATAAAAAAGAGTAACTATAATGACAGCATATGGTTCGATAGCTTATTATGAAAATACTAGCTGTTGATACAGCTGCTAGATATTGCAGCGTGGCGATTGTTCAGAATAATAATCTTCTTGCGGAGCTTTTCAATGAAAGCCAGGAGACTCATTCAAAACATCTTATGAGTATGATAAAGGAAGGCTTTAAAATCTCCGGTTTCAATACTCATGATATGGACGGATTTTCTGTTACAACAGGGCCTGGTAGCTTTACAGGGCTTCGTATAGGTATAAGTTGCATAAAGGGCCTTGCCGAAGCAACAGGAAGGTCTGTAGCAGCTATATCAACCCTCGATGCTCTTGCTGCACAGTTGCCCGAAACTCCTTATCTGATATGCATTATGACAGATGCACGAAAGGGTGAGGTTTACTCTTCACGTTACAGGTTCATAAATGGAGTTCTAAAAAAAGAAATTAAGGAAAAGAATTTTATTCCTGTTATGGCAATAAAAGATATAAATGAACCTTGTCTGTTTATCGGTGATGGAGTTAAAGTATGCAGAAATGTTATTGAAGATAAACTTGACGGTTTGGCTAACTTTATGACTGAGGAATTTAATGTTATTAAAGCTTCTACAGTAGCCTTTTTAGGAATCAAGAAGTTTTTGAATAATGATGTTGAAGATGCAGAATTAATTGTTCCATATTATATTAGAAAATCCGATATAAATAAAAAGAAGCTCATAAGCGATTAAGGTTCAAGATTCAAGGTCTAAGGATCAAGGTTTAAGGAGAAAGAAGAAAAGGGTTCAGGGGTCGGGTGTCAGGGATCAGTAGGGCAGGGCAGGGAAATGATAATAGTATTTCGATTTCAATTGCCTTGACAGATAAATGCTTTGCTAATACAAGATACTAACTTTTTATAAGATAAGCACAAATAAATCTCCCAGCATCTGCGAGATATTTGAATAACTCAATTTACTTCAATTGGCGGGAGATGGGAAATACTTTCCCGCCTTTGCAAAAACATCAGGTTTGATTTTATTATTATGTGATTTTGGAGGAACGGATGGAGTATAAAAAGACACTAAATCTTCCCGTTACCGAATTTGCCATGAAAGCAGATCTGGCAAAACGGGAACCCATTATATTAAAGGAATGGGAAGATAATAATTTGTATAATAAGATAAGAACTGCCTCAAAAGATCGGGAACTTTTTATTCTGCATGACGGTCCTCCCTACGCAAACGGAAATATTCATATTGGAACCGCATTAAATAAAATATTAAAGGATATTATTGTTCGCAGCAGGCAGATGGCTAATTTTAACGCCGTATATGTGCCTGGTTGGGACTGCCATGGACTTCCTATAGAGCATAATGTAGATAAGGAACTGGGCTCCGAAGCCAAAAAATATTCCCAGGCTCAAATAAGAAAACTTTGCAGGCAGTATGCCGAAAAATACGTTGATATTCAACGTGAGGAATTCAAAAGACTCGGGGTTCTGGCCGAATGGGGTAATCCATATTTAACAATGGCCTATGAATATGAGGCTATCATTGCCAGAGAATGTATCAAATTCGGTCTGGAAGGAAGCCTTTTTCGGAGCAAAAAACCTATACACTGGTGTTGCAGCTGTAAAACCGCGCTTGCGGAAGCTGAAATAGAATATGAGGATGACAAATCCCCCTCAGTATTTATTAAGTTTTTGCTTTCAGATGATGTTTCAAAAGAAATTCCCGAGCTATCCGGCAAAAAAACATATGTGCTTATCTGGACAACTACTCCCTGGACAATTCCTGCAAACCTTGCGGTGGCTCTTCATCCTGATTTCAAATATGTTGCAATAGAAACAGGAAACAGTGAAGTGTTTATCCTTGCTTCCGATCTTGCGGAAAAATGCATGAAAATTTTCGGCATTTCAGATTATTCGGTTCTTTGTGAATTAGCAGCTAAACAGCTTGAGAAAAAACATTGTTTACATCCTTTATACAACAGGGAATCACTTATAATACTTGGCAATCATGTTACTCTGGATGCCGGAACGGGTTGTGTTCACACGGCTCCGGGTCATGGGCGGGAAGATTATGAAGTGGGGCTTTCGTATGGTCTTGACACCTATTCTCCTGTTGATGATAACGGCTGTTTTACAGATGATGTGGAATTTTTTAAAGGTAAGTTTGTTTTTAAGGCAAACAGCGATATCGTATCAAAGCTTAAAGATTCCGGTTCTCTTGTTGCCGAGGAAAATATCTCACATTCTTATCCTCATTGCTGGCGCTGTAAAAAACCGGTTATTTTCAGAGCGACTCCTCAGTGGTTTATTTCCATGGATAAAACAGGACTTAGAAAAAAATCTCTGGAAGAAATCGACCGGGTAAAATGGGTGCCCAGCTGGGGAAGAGAAAGAATTTACGGGATGATTGAAAACAGGCCGGACTGGTGCGTTTCAAGACAGCGTGCATGGGGTGTTCCCATAGCTGTTTTCTTCTGTGAAAAATGTGATACTCTTCATATCAATCAAAAACTTGCAGAACATTTGTTTGAGCTTTTCAAAGAACACGGCGCAGATATCTGGTTTGAAAAAAATGCCGCAGAACTTATTCCCGAAGGAACCGTTTGTAGTAAATGCGGAAACAATACTTTCAGAAAGGAGACAGATATTCTGGATGTGTGGTTTGACTCCGGGGTAAGCCATGCCGCCGTACTTGAACAGCGCCCGTATCTTAAGTGGCCTGCCGATCTTTACCTTGAAGGAAGCGATCAGCACAGAGGATGGTTCCACAGTTCTCTTCTAACTGCGGTAGGGACCAGGGGAAAGGCTCCGTACAAGTCGGTTTTGACCCATGGATTTGTTGTTGATGCAGATGGAAAAAAGATGTCGAAATCTCTTGGCAATGTAATTGCTCCCAAGAAGGTTATAGATAAATACGGCGCTGAAATCTTAAGACTCTGGGTTTCCGCCTCGGATTACAGAGATGATATCAGAATTTCAGATAATATACTCAAGCAATTAAGCGATGCCTACAGAAGAATAAGAAATACATGCAGGTTCATGCTGGGAAATTTATATGATTTTGACCCTGTAAAAGACAAAGTTTCATATGATTTGATGCCTGAAATTGACAAGTATGCTCTTTTCAGGCTTTCAGAACTTATAGAAAAAGCAAACAGGGCTTATGAATCATATGAATTTCATACGATATATCACAGCCTTTATAATTATTGCACAACGGATCTGTCGGCTTTTTATCTCGATATTTTGAAAGACAGGCTTTATACTTCTTTTCCCGAATCATTGGAGAGAAGAAGCGCACAAACCGTTATGTATTTAATACTTGATTCGATTACAAGGATCATGGCTCCGATTCTGCCATTTACTTCCGAAGATATATGGAAAGCCATGCCTGCATACAAAGGAAAAGAAGAAAACGTTCATCTTGCCCTTTTGCCTGCTGTTTCAAAAGAATGGAAAGATACGGTTCTTGAGCAAAAATGGAAAAAAATTATTGAAGTTCGTGGCGAGGTTACCAAGGTGCTCGAAGAGGCAAGGGCTAAAAAAATAATCGGTCATTCGCTTAATGCTTCTGTTAGAATATATGCTCAAGGCGATCTCTTTGATCTTCTTTGCGAATATTCTGATGAGTTAAAAACCATTTTTATTACTTCAAATGTGTCCCTGATAAAAGATGGTAAACCTGATGGCGCTACAGAAAGCCGCGAGATAGAAGGACTATATATCTTGGCTGAACCTGCTCCGGGAGAAAAGTGTGAAAGATGCTGGATTTTTGATCTGTCGGTAGGAACAAACACTAATGAACCGGGTATCTGCAACAGGTGTCAAAAAGTGCTGAACCGGATAGCAGATGTCGGGGAGCAAATAGCGAATAGCGAATAACGAATGGCGAATTTCGGAAAACGGATCTATTTGATGTGCGCTATGCGAAAATCGTTTGGAAATCAGAGGTGAGATTGTTTGAAAATAAATATTTAAAACTTATATTTATTGCGGGAATTGTGATCCTGCTTGATCAGGTGACAAAGATCATCGTATTAAAATATATGCCGCTTTATCATTCCATACCAATTATTCCAGGTTTTTTCAGCCTTACACATATTCATAATCCTGGTGGAGCATTCGGATTTCTTGCAGGCCAGGGCCCTTTAGTTAGAAAACTGGTTTTTATTGTTGTTTCATTTCTTGCATTATGCCTCATTTTATACTTTTATCGGGTTACACCACGTAGTTATTCTTTGCTTTCAACTGCTCTTGCCTTGATCTTTGGTGGAGCCGCAGGAAATCTGGTGGACAGAATCCGTTTCGGAAAAGTTGTCGATTTTTTTGATTTCTATATAGCAAATATGCACTGGCCTGCTTTTAATATTGCAGACAGCGCTATTTCCATTGGGATGTGTATATTGCTGTTTCACATTCTGTTTAAAAAAATGCCCGACTGATTAAACCACACAAGGAGATTATATGTATCCGATTCTCTTTAAAATTGGACCGTTATCAATATATACTTATGGTTTTTTCATTGCTTTAGGTTTTCTTGCAGGAATATTTTTTGCCGTAAAGGAAGCGAAAAGAGTTGGCGAAGATCCTGATATGATAATGGATCTTTGTTTTTATATTCTCGTTTCAGCAATTATTGGTTCGCGTCTGTTTTATGTTGCTACTAATCCGAGGCTGTTTATTGATAATCCGGTTGAAATATTCAAGGTATGGAACGGCGGACTTGTTTTTTACGGGGGCTTTATAGCAGCTTTTATTACAGGAATAGTCTATTTTAAAGCAAAAAAGATTCCTGTAATGAAAACATTAGATATTCTGGCTCCTTCAGTTGTTCTTGCGCATTCTTTCGGAAGAATAGGCTGCTTTTTTGCCGGCTGTTGCTATGGAAAGTACTGTGAATTGCCTTGGGCAGTTACTTTCAACAATGCCCATTCTCTTGCTCCGACCGGTATTTCTATACATCCTACGCAGCTCTACTTAGCGCTGAATAATCTGATTATATTTTTATTTCTGGTATTTTTCCGTAAACGCAAAAAATTTGATGGTCAGGTTTTTTTGATTTATGTTTTAGTATATGGAATAACAAGATCTATTATAGAAATTTTCAGAGCTGATTTCAGAGGAGGTTTTGTTTTTAACATACTTTCTGTTTCCCAGGTGGTGGGTATCAGTTCGGCTATAATTTCAGTTATAATGCTTTTTGTCTTTGGTAAGCGCGCTAAAAAAAAACAATAAAGGGTTCAGGGTTCAAAGGTGCAGAAGTTCACCGAGCCAGTTTCAAAACGTCCCATTTTGGCCGATCTCTGCGTTGGGTGAAAATATTAATCCTCGAAATACTCCATGTATTCCTGTGGTTAAAATTTTCATCCGCCTTGACCTTGACCAAACTGAAACGTTTTGAAAGTGGCTC
>JAHIFE010000046.1 GCA_018901125.1 Pseudomonadota bacterium
AATCTAAATGCGGTTACCCTGTGTTATTACCCCTTTGACCTTTATATGATTTTTTGTTAGTTGTATGAGCCAGTTTCAAAACGTCCCATTTTGGCCGATCTCTACGTTGAGTGAAAATTTTAATCCTCGAAATACTCCATGTATTCCTGTGGTTAAAATTTTCACCCGCCTTGACCTTGACCAAACTGAAACGTTTTGAAAGTGGCTCGTATATTTGTTAATATCGATATTTATTACAGGAGAAAATAAAAATATGCATTATGAAGGCAATATTATAAGGCCGCCAAGTGAGGCGGACAGCATCCTTATTCAGGTTACGGTGGGATGCTCCAGGAATAAATGTACTTTTTGCGGCACTTATACGGGAGAGCGGTTTAAAATAAAATCCGATTCCATCATAATGGAGGACATAGCGTTTGCGGCAAAATACTGCAAACGTCAGCTGAGGGTTTTTCTGTGTGACGGGGATGTTCTTATAATTCCTCAGAAAAGACTCGTTGCGATACTTACAGAAATAAAAAAGCAGCTCCCCTGGGTTACAAGAATCGGTTCATATGCCAATGCCAAAAGTATAAATTCTAAAACTCCTGATCAGCTTAAAGAACTCAAAGCTCTCGGTTTAGGCATTCTTTATATGGGTCTTGAATCTGGCGATGATGTGACTCTGGAAAACATTAAAAAGGGAGCCACTTCAGAGCATATGATAGAAATGGGCAAAAAAGCCAAAGAAGCAGGCTTGAAGCTTTCAATTACCGTTCTTCTGGGAATAGCAGGCAGGAAACGCTCCATTATTCATGCAAAAGAAACCGGAAGAGTGCTTTCTGCAATTAGTCCGGAATATATGGGTGCCTTAAGTCTTATGCTCATACCCGGAACCCCCTTATATGACGATTATGAATCGGGAAAATTTGAACTTATTACACCCCTTGAAATGTTAAAAGAGCTACGCGCCATGATAGAAGCCACAAATGTCTCAAAAGGACAATTTCATGCCAATCATGCTTCAAACTATCTGTCAATAAGAGCAAGACTGCCAAGAGACAAGGAGACAACATTAAATCTCATAGACAAGGCTCTTGCGGGCCAAATTACATTAAGACCTGAATCAATGAGAGCGATGTAACCGGAATCATGCCAACTATTTATATAACCTTTAGGTAATTAAGTTAATTTTATTCGACCTCAATAATTCCTTGCGTATGATTTCAAACAGGTATAACAAACCGTCCAATAATAATAAAACCGGCTTTAAAATAATATATGGACTTGTAAAAAGCTATAATTAAGGAGAAAAAACATGGGTAAAGACACGCCTGAAAACCAAAAGGATTTAGATCAGCTTTGCATAAATACAATACGCGCACTTTCAATGGATGCGATCCAGAAGGCCAATTCAGGCCATCCGGGTGCACCAATGGGGCTTGCACCTTTAGCTTATACTCTCTGGACCCGCATGCTAAAACATAATCCGGCAAACCCTGCCTGGTTTAACAGAGACAGATTTGTACTTTCCGGCGGACACGCATCCATGCTCCTTTACAGCATGTTGTACTTAACCGGCTATGACCTTTCACTCGATGATATAAAAAATTTCAGGCAATGGCAGAGCAAAACCCCGGGACATCCTGAATACGGGCATACACCCGGTGTGGAAACAACCACTGGGCCTCTGGGACAGGGATTTACAAATGCAGTCGGTATGGCAATGGCGGAAAGACATCTTGCAGCCTGTTATAACACCAAAGAATGCGAAATTGTAGACCATCACACATTTGTGGTTTGCGGCGACGGGGATCTCATGGAAGGAATTACTTCCGAAGCAGCTTCTCTTGCAGGTCATCTCGGACTTTCAAAACTTATCTGCATTTATGATGATAATAAAATATCGATAGAAGGAACTACTGCTATCGCATTCACAGAAGATGTAGGCGCAAGATTCAAAGCCTACAACTGGCATGTGCAAAAAGTTGAAGACGGAAATGACGTTGATGCGATCTTTAAAGCTCTTAAAAAAGCAAAAGCCGAAAAGAATAAGCCATCTTTAATTATGCTTCGCACTCACATAGCTTACGGCAGCCCCAACAAGCAGGATACACCGGATGCCCACGGCTCACCTTTGGGTGAAGAAGAAATCCGTCTTACAAAAAAGAACCTTTCCTGCCCCGATGAGGCCCCTTTCTGCGTCACAGACAAAGCTCTTGAATTCTGCCGTAAATGCCTTGATAAAGGCAAAAAAGCCGAGAAAAAATGGCAAAAGCAGGTTAAGTCATATGAGATAGAATTTCCAGTACTTGCAGCCGGATTAAAAGATGCGGTAAGCGGCGATTTACCCGAAGGCTGGGATAGCGATCTTCCCTCTTTTTCAAATACGGACAAAGCAATTGCTACAAGATCGGCATCAGGTAAGGTCTTAAACGCAATTGCCGGAAAAGTAACAAATCTTATAGGCGGATCAGCCGATCTGGCGCCTTCAAACAACACGTTAATAAAAGAATCTTTTGATTTCCAGAAAAACAGCTACGATGGCCGCAATATTCGTTTTGGTGTAAGGGAACATGCGATGGGCGCAATACTTTCCGGCATGGCTCTTCACAAAGGGATAAGGCCGTTTGGCGGAACTTTTCTCGTATTTTCCGACTATATGCGTCCTTCGATTCGCCTTGCGGCTTTGATGAAAATACCTGTTATATATGTATTTACCCACGACAGCATAGCTGTTGGAGAAGACGGCCCAACTCACCAGCCTGTTGAACATGTTGCAAGCTTACGTGCAATTTCCGGATTAAACGTTATAAGACCCTGTGATGCCAATGAAACAAAAGAGGCCTGGCGCTATGCAATCAAAAACACACAAGGCCCGGTTGCGCTTATCTTAAGCCGCCAGAATCTTCCTATAATAGAAAGAAACGAATCAAATTCAGAAAGCCTTCTTGAAAACGGCGCATATACTATTTACGATTCGCCTCAAAAGCCGTCTCTTATAATTATAGCCACAGGCTCTGAAGTTCATATAGCAATTGAAGCGGCAAAAACCCTCGAACAAAAAGGGGTTGCGACAAGAGTGGTAAGCATGCCAAGCACTGAACTTTTTGAAAAAGCAGGCTCAGAATATAAAGAAAAAGTCCTTCCGCAGGATATAACAAACCGGATCGTGGTTGAAGCAGGAATTACCATGGGCTGGGAACGTTATGCCGGGGATAAGGGAGAAATAATAGGTATTAGCGGTTACGGAGCTTCGGCACCGGGTGGCACACTGATGAAAAATTATGGTTTTACATCAGACAACATAGTGCAAAAAGCGGCTAAGATGCTAAAGCTTTAAAAAAGGATTTCATGTTTATGGATTACAAGATATTGGCTACCACCTTTGTGATGGTTTTTCTTGCAGAACTTGGAGATAAAACGCAGCTTGCCACATTTTGTTTAAGCGCTGATAATGATTCAAAAGTTTCCGTATTCATTGGTTCTGCAAGTGCTCTTGTTTTAAGTTCGTTTTTAGCGGTTTTGTGTGGAACAGCTTTAAGCAAATTCATACCTGTAAACTATATCAAAATAGCCGCCGGCATCTTTTTTATCGTGGTAGGCGCATGGACTATTTACGCTGTAGTAAAAGCCACATGATTATTCACATGAACAATTAATATCATACCAAGTTGCATTCAAAAAGATAGCAAGGCGGCAAGGAGGTTTTCCCGCAGGCGTATATCTAATATGCCGAGGACAGGACCGACGAAGCCCAACGCAGATAGAATTTGAATGCGACTTGGTATCATACAAGCCTGGTTGCAGCCTTAATTACTGCTTTGTAATCGGGCTCCTCAGCAATTTCTTTTACAATCTGGATATGCTGAATAATCCCTTTTTTATCTATTACAAAAACAGCCCTTGCAAGCAGCCTCAGATCTTTTATCAAAACGCCGTATGCTTGACCAAAAGATGCTGTCTTATAATCCGAAAGAGTAATCACTTTATCAACCCCGGCAGCCCCGCACCAGCGTTTCTGGGCAAAGGGAAGATCCATGCTGATTGTTAAAATCACAATATCATTGCCAAGCCCGGCAGCTTCAGTATTAAACCGTCTTGTCTCCATATCGCAAACCGGAGTATCAAGCGAAGGAACCGAAGAAATAATACAAACTTTACCTGCAAAAGTTGATAAGCCCGCAGGTTTCATATCATTATCCGTCACTTCAAATTCAGGAGCTTTATCTCCGGCCTTTAAGCTGTTGCCCGTAAGTGTCAGCGGATTTCCCTTCATTGTTACCAACCCGGATCTTTCCTGCATTTCGTTTCCTCCTTGTTTTATGTTTTTAACTCATGAGCCACTTTCAAAACGTTTCAGTTTGGTCAAGGTCAAGGCGGGTTAAAATTTTAACCGCAGGAATACATGGGGTATTTCGAGGATTAAAATTTTCACCCAACGCAGAGATCGGCCAAAATTGGACGTTTTGAAACTGGCTCCTCATTATTAGTCTTCATTTCTCTCAGGAATAATAATCACTCTTTTTTTGGGATCTTTATTCGGTTTATAAAACGTTGCAATATGTCCGATAATCCCTGCAAGCTCGCATTCAGCCATTATTTCGATTTCAGACGATATTTCCTGTTTCATCTCTTTTTCCTTAAAATCAAGAAACTTGACCTTTATAAGTTCATGTTTTTCAAGAGCATCGGAAATCGATTCTATAAGCGATTCCGTTAAACCCTTTTGTCCTACAAAAACATATGGCTTAAGCTTATGCGCAAGGCCTCTTAAATATTTTTTCTGGTAACCCTTAAGTTTTTTCAAAATCATCCTTTCCTTTTAAAATCTTTGCATAACACCCGTTTTTATCTTCAATCAATCCCTTAAGCTTTAATTAAATGAGCCACTTTCAAAACGTTTCAGTTTGGTCAAGGTCAAGGCGGATGAAAATTTTAACCGCAGGAATACATGGAGTATTTCGAGGATTAAAATTTTCACCCAACGCAGAGATCGACCAAAATGGGACGTTTTGAAACTGGCTCAAATTATCTCCTTTTTAAATGCAAGTAGCAACTATTCATTTAAATCTTATAACGGACTGGTTTTGCCGTCAATAATTCGAAAATAATCTACTTTCATATGCTGGCTGGTATCAAGAGGAGAATCCGGTGACGGTAGCAACTGCTGTGAAAAACAAATGCTTTCAAGATAAAGAGGTCCTGGTATTTCGATTCCGAACGCTTGAAATATTTCATAGATATTGTCTATCATTATGTTGCCAGGATAGAAAACCCAGTAAGCCGTCTTTTCAGACGCATTCACTCCGGAATCGTAGTAAAGTTCTATTATCAGCCCATTGTTAAAAAAAAGCCATACAACCTGATAGTCATATGTACTTCCGGGAGGGGCTTCTGGTTTATTTTCAATTGACATATCATCTATTTTATATTCAATATATGTGCTTGATGTAACAAGAATACCATTAGGGTTGTCTATATCTATCAAATTGAGATCCGTATCGTTACATCGCGCTTTCTCATCAGTGTTGTTATCATCGGCATATCGCACGTTATCCTTGATAAGCACATTATCTATCACTTCGTTAAGGGTAGCTCCATTGTCGGGATTAAAATCAGCAGTTGTATGCTTCCATGGATAATTTCCTACCAGGTAATTCCATTCCTCATTAAAATAAAGTGCAGTATCCAATTTAAAAATCTTGCCGGCAACGGCTTCTACTTCTAAACCAAGACCGCCCTTATACGCAAGGGTACAAACAGCATCACGAAAAGTCGCTAAATCATCCGATAGAGTTATAGGCTGATCAAACCACAAAGGAACAAATGTTTTTTCATTATATACAAGATCTGAAAGGAGCGATGTAATATCACTATCAGGAGTACCGGTTGCGGGTTCGTATTTGGGATAAAATAAGCCCCCATAGTGTAAAGTTTCCTTCGTTTGAGTCATGTTCTTTGTAAAATAAGATACACCCCAGATATTATTGTCTATAATGATAGGTACAGCATCAACTTCAAATATTCCCCTGAAAAAATAACTTAAAGCCTGAGAAGAATAGCCGATAGCACGGGGAATGAGATTTTGAGAATAATCGGAGTATACCTTTTCATCGTTTAAAGTCAGTGATAGTATCTTGTAATCCTGCGGAAGATAGTTGTAAAAATTTCCCGCCTTTGCAAAATGCTCTATTGTTTCTCCATTTATATTCTTCTTTAAATACAATCTATAATTACCATTTTTATCATTAATTATATTCTCGCTCATATCCACGTATGCAGGATAAACAAAATCAGTAAATATTGTATCCGGGCTTAAATAGTTGGCGTTTGTATATTCTGAAAGGCCTATGGGCTTTTGTATCGTCAAACTAGGGTTAGAAGCATCATACAGATCAGTGTCAAAAAGATTTTTAATAGATAAAGGATAAGCTGGGTCAATTTTATAGAAAATCGGAGAGTGGGTGTTAATCTTGGGCCTTACATTAATATTTATCCATTTTTCATAATCAGAACCTAGGGGATGTATGTCTTTTCTTGCATGCTCCGGAACTGACATATCCTGCACAAGATGCATTACCTGTCCCAGCGCTCTGAATGTTTTTGCGAAATTGGTTTCTCTTGCATCTTTATCAGTAGCAGTTAAAGCTTTAAAATAATAACTGCGGGCATCCCACCATGAATAGTCTCCGGCTAATTGAGTACCAGCTTCCATTAAAGCCCATTGTAATGCACTATACTGACCCGAAAGACCGGTATTACTCACCGGATCGTGAAAGTGATTTAAATAGCGTAGTATAATATGGCTGTCTTCTAACTTACCACCAGCAGAGAGCCATTCCTTAATCATTAGTGAATTTAGGTTGGTTTTTACACCGTCAACAAATCCCAAATTGTTTTTAAGATATTGATCCGAAGAAAACCCACCAATAATAGAATTATCATCTACAATATGATTGTTAATTGCACTATGGGTTTCACCTTTGAATGCAGAAGATTGCTCAATAAATATCAACAAAATAAACATAATCGAGCTAATTATCTTTAAAAGAAGATTAAATAATTTAAATTTCATTTCAATTCCCCCTTGTATCCTCGATTTCTTCTGTCTTCGTTTAAAGCCTTGAACAAAAGCGGTAACTTTTTAGAACGATAATCATATGGTGTTAGCGGATCTTTTTCACCCTTCTCCAACTCCACTATTCCCAAAACACCTTTCCATGTTTCAAGATTATCAAACATATCTATATTCTTAATTTCTCCTTCTTTCCCGATCATATCTTTTTCTATACCAAAATATTTATCATCGGGAAGATCCGTTGCTTTAATCTTTTCTATTGATTTATAACCTGGTTTATAAAATATAAATTGAGTACCGCTATCTTCAGAAAGCGGT
>JAHIFE010000047.1 GCA_018901125.1 Pseudomonadota bacterium
GTTCTTATCCGGGGAGATCTGCCTGAAAGAGCGTTTGTTTGTGGCTATGGAAGTCGGACTGAGGCCCATTCTGAAAAGGATGGAACTGCCACCGAATCCTAAGGCTGAAGCGAAAGCGCCCTATGTGGAAACATGCAGGGTTATCGGGCAGAAGTCAGCATAAGCCATAGTAGCCAAATGACCGGGGTAATGCCCGGTACACGGTGAAGGGCCTAACACTTAAACAGGGAAGGAGCCTCAATGAGCTCGCATAACACAGAGAATTCGAACGAAGGAGTGAATATGCGGCGCGTTACTGAAACGCCCAACCCGGATGGTTACCTGCTGGAACGGATATTATCCAGAGAAAACATGCAACAGGCATGGAAACGGGTCAAAGCCAATAAAGGGGCTCCCGGTGTCGATAAAATATCGATAGAGGTTTGCCCGTGAGAACTGGAGAAGTATCCGTGAATCGCTGGTAGATGGCAGCTATCAACCCTTGCCGGGTAAACGGGTGGAAATTCCCAAGCAATCGGGTGGAACCCGACCATTGGGTATTCCAACCGTCCCAGACCGGTTGATCCAACAAGCTATATCTCAGGTTTTAACGCCTATATTTGACCCGGAATTTTCAGATTCAAGTTATGGATTTAGACCAAAAAGGTCTGCCCATGATGCGGTTTATAAAGTCCGGGAATACATCAAAGAAGGCTTTAAAATTGCGGTGGACATGGATTTGTCAAAGTTTTTCGATACGGTCAACCATGATGTGCTTATGCATCGGGTGGCCCGGAAAATCAAAGACAAACGTGTCTTAAAGCTGATCGGTAAATACCTGAGAGCCGGTGCAGTGGTTAACGGTCGCCTACAGGTCACCCGAAAGGGTGTTCCCCAAGGCGGCCCGCTATCCCCGCTTTTGGCGAATATACTTCTTGATGATCTTGATAAAGAGCTTGAGAAGAGGGGGCACAGATTTGTCCGCTATGCCGATGACTTTCTCGTGTTAGTAAAAAGTCAGAGAGCAGGAGTGAGAGTGTCTCAAAGTATCGAGCGGTTTCTTAACCGTAGGCTCAAACTCAAGGTCAACGAGAAGAAAAGCCAGGTGGCTAAAACGGATGACACGGACTTTTTAGGTTTTACTTTTAAAGGTAAGAAAATTCACTGGTCAGATAAGGCTTTCCAGCAATTTAAATGGAGAATCAAACGTCTGACCGGTAGAAGCTGGTTTGTGTCTATGGAATACCGCATGGAAAAGATTGCAGAATATCTTCGTGGTTGGATGAACTACTTCGGGATATCGGAATATTATCGCCCGATACCTGAAATCGACCACTGGCTCCGGCGGCGGGTGCGTATGTGCTATTGGAAACAATGGCGCTATGTTCGAACCCGGGTTAGCAACCTGCTCAAAATGGGTACTCATCCAAACGTTGCTATTCCAATGAGTTTTTCCCGTAAAGGCCCGTGGAAATGCGCCAGAACACTGGCCACACAAACCGGCATGACAATTAAATGGCTCAAGGATCAAGGTTTGCTATCTGTCAAAGAACTGTGGGTGAACATCCATTACCCGGCTACGGCCCGGTGATTTGAGTGAAACGCGCAGTGCGGACCCGCTTGCTGCGTGTTGTGGGGGCTGGGGGAGAAAAACCCCCGGCTACCCGATTAACCATTTTTATAGGAGTAGCGATGTTTACCACAAAAATAACCACTGATCTTAAAGAGCCAAAAAAAGCATTGGACGAAATTTCTTTAGCAAGATGCTGTGTTATGGCAACAGAAAGCCTAAACCCCGAAGAATTTGACCACTTCATTAAGGCTCATAATGTTTTAATAGAAAGACGAAAATTACAAAATGATTTAATTAGTTATGCTAATGATCGTACTTAAATTTAACGTTGTAGTTTATATATGCATTCAAGCCGTCACCGGCAAGGGCCAATTGTTTCATTTTTTCGACATGATGTTGCCCTGCCACTGAATAGCTATAAGTATAAGCTCTTGTTGTGCCTTTAAACCAAACAGTAATGGAGGAATCTTTGATTTCAAAGCTATCAACACCGGAATCATTGTCTATGTCAGCGTATTTTTGCATCTTATTCTCCTTTTGGTTTGGTTTTATGGTTAACGGTGGAAATAACCTGCGCCGCCACCGTTAATGGATAAAAACGGCACTTACTCGGCGTCAGGTTAATTGATTTGTGTACGCCCGGCATGGGCGTGAATTTATGGGGTGAAAGTCCCCTATCTGTGAATCCTGTTAATGGTTAATTTCATTAGCATAAACATTAGCCGAAGGCAAGGGCGTTTCCGTGAGGAAAGGTCTGA
>JAHIFE010000048.1 GCA_018901125.1 Pseudomonadota bacterium
GGTGGTCGAGACAAACACGCAATTGGAACCCGGTGCTCGAGGTTCAGCTAAATCCTGAAAATCAAAAAGCTACCGACGTGCACCCCTTTAAAAAAGCAGCTTAATATCGGTTCAGGCGACATCTATCTTGACACCCGCCGCAATCTTTAAGAAGGGGATCATGAATATATGAACGGTTGGGGCGTTCTCTTCCACAGAAAACACCCAGGGTATAAGAATTAAAAAAATCGCAAACAACACTGTTATGCCCAAAAATGGAGTTGCCGTTCTAAACCTTTCGTCAAGATTCGCTTTCCTAATACCAGTTTGAGTGTTTTTATATGTTGATAAATCTTCAAGCATAGTTTTTACTTTTTCGATAGCTTCTTCACCATTAAGCAGAAAGGTTTCATCAACCCCCTCACTAAATGCGAGGACATCCTTGGATAGTGATATTTCGCATGTTCTCATTAGGATTTTACTTAACTCACTGTAGTCTGAATTTTTTATTTTTTCGATTTGCTTCTTGCTTAATTTAGTCCCATTTGCCTTATAATAATAAAAATAGTCCCCCTCGAAAAAATATATCAATTCATTGGCATGAGATAATGTTGTTATTGGCAATATATTAATATCCAGGTTTTCTTTTGAGTCTAACACTGGAAATATTGGCTCATTATATGTTGGTGGCTGACTTTTGCTGCTGATTGACAAAATACGGTTTATTGCTTCGAATGCCTCTTCAGTCCATTCATTAGTGTTATTTTCTTCAAGAATGGATTGTAACTCCTTAATCGTTTTTTTTTCCAAAAGTTTAGTAATGCCATGTATTTTCTTTTCATCCATTTTTTAACTCCAAGCCCTTTATAATTATTAAAATATTGTATGGATGCTATCTTGGCAAACTGCTATATCCCAATAAATTATACTGAAATGTAACTTTTAGATAACCTGCTAAAAAAGCACCGCTTTTTTAGTCATAGTTTATTTTTTTGTTATGCCCATTACTTGCAGGCATTTTTAAACTGATTGCCATACTCGTTCACATACAAAATACTTTCCGTTGCAGTGAGCCCTATTTCTAAGTTAAGGTTGGCTTTCTTGTATGCGTCTAAAATAGATACCAACTCTGGATGGGTATTAAGATTTTCATAGCCATCTTTTCCTGCTGTTCTATCAAACATGAGTTCGATAAGTCCAAATTTGCTGAGTCTTATGATACTTGATGAGGTTTCAAAAATGTCGTGTCCATCTATTTTCCAGCCAATAAACCATTCAGGCATTGCGTTAATGAATGTTTTTCCTTGATTCAGGATGGCTACATTAGGGTTAGTAACCTTTTGGTAACCAGCTGTACTTGCCAGCTTGTCGAATACTTTTGCGTCTAACGTATTCATATGCTTGATCAGCCCAACAAATGATGGATGAACGCTTTTATCCATTGCGACATTCATGGAGTTTGCAAGCAGATTTAAATACATCTCTCTGAGTGTTTCATTTTGGGCTGTGTAGCTTAAAGATTGTATGAGGGGAACTGCTATTTCAGGATCAGGTGTTTTTCTCTGTTTCTCTGGAATTTTCTCAAATCGTTTGTTGACACCATCGACAACGAGTTCTTCAATTTTTTCCCAACTCCAGAGAAAAGCTCTAACAGGTGATAGTAATGCTTTTGCTGAGCGTCCAGCCACAGTACCAACTTCCTGAGCAGCAGGCTTTACTAAGTCTTTATATATCTCAGGAGTCAGTGTTGTCACTTCATCCGCTACTTTGTCTTCTATGCTCATTTTTATCCTTTGCCAATTTATCTAATTTAGAGGGAAGCATAACGCACCGCTGTGGGGCGCGCGGCTTTTGGCGCGTCCCACACCAGCGGAATGTTAGAATTCTATTCCTTTTGTTTCTCCTGCAAATATTTTCTGTAAGCAGATTCAATTTTTTCTTTGCTATAAGATACAGCCTTATCTTCATTTCTTGAAAGGACACTCATAAACTCAATTAATTCATGCTCAGATAGTTTTGTGTTGCCAGGGAATATGTATTTAGGCGCAATATTAAAATCCAGCCAGCTTTCGTCATCATCGAATACTATGTGAGCGCCTTCATTTAGAACCACAAGCTCCCCATCCCGCTCATTCCAAACAATACTAATGCGATAGTGATACCCACCAGAATCAAGATACTCTGAGTAAGGGAATTCTTCACCATCTTCGGCAATTAATATTTTATCGTAGGCCATTTTGAAATTCTAACGACGGGGCTTTGCGGCGAGGGGACCGAGTCCGCAACAGCCCTTTGTTGGCCGATTCCTTAAAATTTGATAATTTTTGTTATTACTCTGCCCGTTGATTCAGCTACTATTTCTGATTGGATCGAAATAGGAAAAGTTTCGTTCAGAGTTTTCTTTAAATTTTTAGCAAAAACCATCGGGCCGGTCTTCCCGAGAACAAAATCTGGTGCTGGTGGCAAGTTCAAGACTATCCAACGGTCTTCTATAAAGAAAGATAATAGTAGAAGGTCTGGCGGTGGAGCTTCAGCCATTGCTATTCCTTTTATCTCTGTACCATCAGCAAGTTTCCCAGAAAATCTTACCCATTGGTCTGATTCTCCATCCCTTATTGATGTTTTTCCATGAGCAGGACGTACAAGCTCATCATCGCACCCTTCAGGGAGGTCCAGGGTAGTCTCCCAAATTGGACAATAATCGAAATCATCAAGAGTAAAATCGCTTATGTGTTTTTTATCATCCATAGCATACGGCCAACGTAGGCTTCAGCGGGAGCGGCCGCTTTTAGGCCGCTATCCGCTGAAAGCCAAGGTTATGCCTACGTATTGTTATTCACTTGGTTCTTTCGTTTGTTCAAAAAGCAATTTGCCAATCCACCAAATTGATCGTCCGAAATTCGAAATCAGTTGTTCGCCCTGTCTCAGAAACGATTTACTTTGGTCGATTTCAGCTAACTTCAAAGCATCTCCAATCTTCGAACTGGTCGGGTGTGCATCACCTACTCGCATGTCATAAGCGCCAACAATTGGGCCGAAAACGCGACGTGCTTTATCAGTCCCAATTTTCTGAGCAAGGACATCTTCAAGAAGCTTGTTTGAAGCGAGCTTTTCTTTATCAGCGTGCGTTGAAAGCTTACGAAGCACACGCGGCGGGTGTCAAGATAGATGTCGCCTGAACCGATATTAAGCTGCTTTTTTAAAGGGGTGCACGTCGGTAGCTTTTTGATTTTCAGGATTTAGCTGAACCTCGAGCACCGGGTTCCAATTGCGTGTTTGTCTCGACCACC
>JAHIFE010000049.1 GCA_018901125.1 Pseudomonadota bacterium
CATGGTCATGTAAAAAGCTGGAAAACTCCACTTTTGTCATTCCGGCGAAGGCCGGAAACCAGTAATTCCATTGGGTTCTGGATACCCCCGGCTTACAACCTGCCGGGGCAGGCTTATCAAGTCCGGCATGACGGTTTAGGTGTTTCACAAAATTATTAAATGGCATATTAATTCCAAATGCGGTTACCCTGAAACGTATTCAATTTGATGTTGATATATATAGAATTTATGTATATAGATTATACAATACATTACATTAATAAAATTAAGTATGCGAATTATTGATCACAACCTAAAAGGATCATTAATGAAAGAAATTAAAAGGTTTCTTAATGAGCAGACCGGGGTAACCTCTATCGAGTATGCCCTGATAGCTGCTCTGATAGCTGTGGTTATAGCGGGGGCGGTTGGGCTTTTAGGGGTAAAGGTTCAGGGACTTTATCAGAGTGTTTTAGATGCATTTCCATAAGAATGTAATCGCATTGTAAGGCCCTAAAGTCAGGTGTTCACAAGCCATAAAAATCTATAATGCTGAGCCAGTTTTAAAACGTCCCATTTTGGCCGATCTCTGCGTTGGGCAAAAATTTTCATCCTCGAAATACTCCATGTATTCCTGCGGTTAAAATTTTCACCCGCCTTGACCTTGACCAAACTGAAACGTTTTAAAAGTGGCTCTGTTGTTTGCGGCATAAAATTGCTGACAAAGTATTCATTCACAATTATGGGATGTTAGAAGGGGGGCTTTGGGCGGATGAAGCCCGAATCGTCTGCTTTGCTTCTTTTATTTTCTGATGAGCTTTGACGAAAAACCCGGGTTTTAACTCTATGGCTTTATCAAAGGCCTGGATGGCTTTTTCAGGTTGTCCCTTATAGAGAAGAAGACATCCCAGATTGTAGTAAGCATTTGCTTCATCTCCTCCCTTTTTGAAGGCCTCCAGTGCTTCAGCGTATTTTCCCATATGGCCAAGTACCATAGCCATGTTATTGTAAACCTTTGGGTTGGCAGTTCCCAGTCTTATTGCTTCCGAAAATGCAAGCTCAGCCTTTTCCTTATCACCTTGCAATGCTAAAGATATTCCAAGGTTATTGTAAAGAAATCCTATCTCAGGCTGGATTGAAATGGCTGCTTTATAACTGGCTATCGCTTTCTCATATTCATTCTGCCGATCGTAGATAATTCCCAGAAAGTTATAAGATTGCCATAGCGAAGGATTTAATTGAACCGCTTTTTGAAAATTTACCTTGGCGTTTTCATAGTCGTGGTTCAGCAAACAAACCCGGCCCAAGCCTTCATAAGCCATTGCATACTTGGCATCAACATTGATTATTGTCTGGAATTCGCTCCCGGCTTCTTTATTTAAGCCCTTCACAAGGAACAGTTGCCCTGTCTTATAACGTACACGCAGTCGATTGGGATCCATTGACAGGGATTTGGTATATTGGATAAAGGCTAAATCATACTTTCCCTGTTGGTAATACCGGTCTCCCAGCTTTTCATATCCGTCTGCATTCAGTTCAGGAATTTTTTGAGCCGCTTTTTCTTCAGCAGCCATTTCTGCTTTTTGTTTTTCCAGCATCCGGCTGTGTTCATTTGCCGTAAGAAGGTTTTTCCGGATAGACGGGGATGAGGCGCACCCCAATAAAAAGATCACAATAAAAGGTACAATAAATGTTTTAATAAATAAATTCCTCAATAAAAAATTATCAGACATGATTTACATGATTAACATGATTATTTTCAGGACCGCTCCGGGAGAGCGGCCATAAACTCTATCCTAATATTTTTCCCTTTGTTTTTCTTGCCGCAGGCAACATCCTGTCGATCCTGTTAATCCTGTCTAAAACACTCTGTGAATTGCAGTTACTGTTTTTCTTTTGCTGTACGATATTTGCGTTTGACGTCAACGCCAGTTGAACCAAAATTGATCAGCAGGCCAACTTCAATTTCTGTTGCCACCAGATAATTCACCAACTGTGCTTCATGAATCTTTCCGAGCCGTTCCACGGACTTTAACTCGACAATCAGCTCATCTTCTATGAGCAAATCTGCAAAAAAATTGCCGACGACCTGGCCTCTATAGTGTACCTTTAAGGGACTTTCCTGCTGTACTTCCAGGCCTGAGGTTTCAATTTCGATGACCATCGCTTTTCGATAGACGCTTTCTAAAAAACCAAATCCCAGTTTGTTGTAAACCTGGTAAGCGCAACCGATCACTTTATGCGTCAAGTCATCTTTGTCCAATAGATTATCCCCTTCGCCACAACAAAAACTTATCAGACATGATTTACATGATTAACATGATTATTTTTCCCTTTGTTTTTTATTGCCGCAGGCAACATCCTGTCGATCCTGTTAATCCTGTCTAAAAAAACCTCTGTCATATTTTACTGAGCTTCTTGACTGATGGAATGTCTTTGCCGATAATTATTTTAACATTGGTTTGGGGCCGGTCAAAGCTCGTTTCCTGTTTTATGTTTTGTGATCCGGGTATTTGGCCTGCCAGTCGGAAGGCTGCCTCACGATATCCTTTTTGATAATAGATTGTTGTGGCGCGGTGGTTAAAATGATCGGCATTTGTGATGTAGCTTACGGTAAGTCCTCTGTCATGCAAATAATTAGAAAGTTGGCGGGCTGCGCCGTTTACTCCATTGCCATTGGAAACTTCAATGCCCGTGCTTTTGTCGGAAACCGGTGTATTCTCAACCGAGAGACTATTCCCATTATCAGCAACTTGAATTATCAGGTTTGAAGGCTTCTTTAAAGAATGTTTTTCCATGGCTGATGATAAATGGGTGTCTGTAGCTTGAAATAACCGCGCCAGGGTATCTGTTGTCCTGGAAGCAAGCTTTGCACGGTCAAAAGAAGGGTCAAGCTTTAAGGCTTCCGAATAATGATCTTTGGCGGCCCGAAACTTTCCCTGCCGATAATAAATCTGAGCTATGTTAAAGTTTGCCTGCGATTCATTCCCAGCCAGCTTAAACTCATCCAGGGCTATATCCATCCGGTCTGCAGAGGCAAAGGCCAGCCCCAGGTTATTGTGAAAACCTGCTTTTTTGGGATTCAGAGCGATGGCTTTTTGCAGAACGGGAATCGCCTCGTCAATACGTCCCTGAAGAAAGTAAGAATATCCAAGATTGTTCTGAATATAGTCCAGATTTGGGTTCAATTGTAAAGCTCTTTGATACGAAGCTTGGGCGTTAGAGTAATCTTTCAATCGGTCGTATGAAACACCCATTGCATTAAGAGCTTTGACATGTTTTGAATCGATAAGAATAACTTTCTTGAATTCTTCCAAAGCCTTTTTATGTTCACCTCTCTCCTGATAATAACAAGCAAGAAGGTAGTGGGAATCCGGGTTCCCCTGAACCGGCCGAACACTGTAAATAAAACGGCTTATCAAGTTATGGAGTTTGGGGCCTGATTCATTAATTGTTGAACAACCGGTTATTAAGACAAGAGCGAAAATTCCGGTTATGGCAAGGGCGGTACCTTTTTTTATTTTACTTTTCATTTTGAATTCTCACGTTTATTCATTATTTGTCCAGAGCGGGCAGCATGACCCTGATTATGCGGATGGCAGCCGGTCCCATTATGACAATAAAGAGCGAAGGGAAGATGAAGAAAATCAATGGGAACAAAAGTTTTGTCGGCATCTTTGCTGCTATCTCCTCGGCCCTTTGGAATCTTTTAACCCGCATGGCATCGGAATGAACCCGCAAGGTTTGTGCTATACTGGTGCCAAAACGATCTGTCTGGATAAGCAGAGAGACCAATATATCCACTTCTTCCAGGTCCGTGCGCATTGCCAGACCTTTAAGAGCATCCCGCCGCTGTTTGCCTGCCCGCATTTCCAGATTCATAAAATTGAATTCGTCGCTCACAGTTTTGTTGTGCATTTTCATTTCTTCGCCAACCTTAAGAATGGTTGCATCAAGCCCGATGCCCGCTTCTGAGCATACAACCATAAGATCGAGAGCATCCGGAAGGCCAAGAAACATCTCTTCTTTCCTCCGGGCTGTCCTGATTTTCAGCCACAGGTCAGGAAGGTAGAGACCTGTGGCCGCACTCAGAATGCTTAATATCAGGAAGATAGAAGATGACATGGTAGGAATTGAAATAATCTTGATCAGTACAAAGAGGCAGAGAAAAAGTACGGCGAGCAGCATTTTCACGCCAAAGAAAATGAGTGCGGCATTTTCTTGTCTGATTCCTGCTTTAAGGAACATATTCCGGTGATAAGAAGGTTTCTCTTCCCCGGTCGGCTTCACAAAGCGGCCCAAAAAGTCCAGAATCTTAAGCCAATTACCTTTTATCGCCGGGATAAACTTATCTTGTAACATTTCCGGGAAATAGCCCTCGGGTTCTCTTATCCTCTTTGTTAAATCACTTCTCTCTTTATAAAAGACCACCACAAGGTATGCGCCAAAAATAAGCATTGCCACCCCGACAAACGTCAAAACAGCTATAATAAGTAATTGATCCATCCCTGGCTCCTATATCTTAATGACTGTAATCTTTTTCGTGATAAGTGCACCCAGGATCATCATAGTTATCCCAAGTCCGATCATGATATGGCCTATGGGGTCTTGAATCAGCAGCAGCATATAATCCGGGTTCAGATAGGTAATCGCCAGAGCAATCAGGAAGGGCAGGGCAAGCAAAATGGTAGCTGAAAGTTTTCCTTCTGCTGCAAGAACCTTGATCTTTCCTTGCAGTTTGAACCGTTCCCGTATAAGACGACATATATTTTCGAGAGTCTCGGCGAGATTTCCACCGCTTTCCCTCTGGAGGTTGATTGCCACTACGAAAAACCTTAAGTCAGGACACTCTATGCGGTGGGATAAATTTTTCAGCGCCTCAGACACCTCTAAACCAAAATTAATCTCTCCCAGAGTTTTGTCGAATTCCCTGCTCACCGGGTCATCCATTTCTTCGGCTACCATTTTCATACTTCCAGTAAAGGCATTGCCTGCCTTTAAAGACCGGGCTATCAGATCCAGCGCCTCCGGTAATTGTCTCTCAAACTTTTGCATCCTGTGTTTCTTTTTAGAAAGGACATATAAATAAGGAATTGTTCCTGCGATTATCCCTGCAATTCCCGCAAGAAGATAATTGGAAATCATTCGGGTGCTAATCAGGAATCCGATTGTGGCAAGGAGCAGGGAAGAGATGATAAAAACACCGAGCGGACTCTGGATTCCTGCCTGTTCCAGAAGAAAGTTCATCCTCCTGGACAAGGAAAGTTTGAGCAGTATCCGGTTCAGGAAGGGAATTTCGCTTAATACCAAGCGGCGTTCCAGAACGTCTGTTCCATCTGATCCTGCTTGAGCCATAAATCTTAGACGCCTTTGCACCCTTTTCTTTTCAGGATCCTGCAGCGTTCGCCAAATCCCGTAGCCGCCTTGCGCCAACAGCAGAATGGCTATAAAGACTCCAACTCCGATCCAGATATCCATGTTAACCATGTTCATTTCCTCCGTGCAAAAAATTCTCTTCTTGTTGTTTTCCCCTTTTAAATCTCATAAACTTTATCCGGATTAAACATATCGGAGGGGACAGGAACTCCGGCAGTTTTGAATCGTTCGACAAATTTGGGTCTGATCCCGGTTGCCCGAAACCGTCCCTTTACTGCTCCCTCGGAGTCGATTCCGGTCTGCTCGAAGGAAAAAATCTCCTGCATGGTAATGACTTCTCCCTCCATGCCGGTAATTTCCTCTATGCTGATGATCTTGCGGCTGCCGTCCGCAAGCCTTGCCAGCTGGAGGACTACGTCTAAAGCCGAGCCAATGTATTTTCTAATGGCATTACCGGGGAAATTGTGGCCGCTTATAGCGATGAGGGTTTCCAGCCGTGTGAGAGCATCACGTGTAGAGTTGGCATGAATAGTCGAAAGTGATCCATCATGTCCGGTGTTCATTGCCTGGAGCATGTCTAAGACTTCGCTTCCCCTGACCTCCCCAAGAATAATACGATCGGGACGCATACGCAGGCTGTTTCGGACCAGATCGCGTGCCGTTACCTCGCCTTTACCCTCGATGTTGGGGGGGCGTGTTTCCAGGCGGACCACATGTTCCTGTTTCATTTGCAGCTCGGCTGAATCCTCAATGGTTACAATGCGTTCACTTCCAGGAATAAAGCGGGAAAGAACGTTTAACAAGGTAGTTTTACCCGTTCCCGTTCCCCCGGAGATCAACACGTTCAGCCTGACCTTTACGATATTCTTTAAAAGTTCACCGATCTCGGTTGTTATAGTCTTCAGGGTCAACAGGTCACCCAATTCCAGAGGATCTATGGCAAACCGGCGGATTGAGAGTATGGGACCATCAATAGCAAGGGGCGGAATAATAGCATTGACGCGTGACCCATCGGCCAGCCTGGCATCCACCATAGGAGAGGATTCGTCTATCCGGCGTCCCACCGCAGAGACAATCTTATCAATTATCCGGCGTAAATGGAGATTGTCTTTAAATCGTCCCTCTGTCAGTTCCAGCTTGCCAAACCTTTCTACATAAATTTGCTGATAGGTATTGACAAGGATGTCGGATACAGAGGTATCCCTCATCAAAGGTTCCAGAGGTCCCAGCCCCATCACCTCATCCTGGATCTCCCGAACAAATTGTTCCCTTTCATTGGCGTTTAAAGGGAATCCATTGTCCTCAAGCAGTATCTTCTCCACCATCCTTCTTATTTCCTGCTTTAGGCTGGGTTCGTTGAAGGAGTTAATCAAAGAGAGGTCGATGTTGTCCAGGAGGCGGTTGTGAATTCTGGTTTTGAATTCCTGGTATGCATTGCCGATAATTGTCTGAGCGCTGGTATTGGTGTTCTTTCCGTTAGCATTTTTTTCATTGTAAGTTCCTAAACGAGCTGTTTTCGCCTCCGAACTTTTACGAAAACTCAGCATGGACATATAAATATCTCCCTTTTCTTACATAGTGCCTTAGTAATGTTCTTGTATAAAATCCTGGATTCTTTTCTGAAATAGATTTATTTTTAAAATATTTCCCAACTATTTATAAACCCGTTTTTTTAAATTTATTCCAAAACCCGGTTTTTTCCTTTTCAGGGACACTTCCTCCAAGGATAGATGCCGCTAAATCACGGAAACTTTTAGATATATCTGTATTTTTCCCAACTTCCAAAATAATTTTACCCAGGTTGATGGCCGTCATGGTTGTCTTAAAATCATTGGGAATCAACCAGGAAAAAGAGTGGTCAATACTTTGTTCCGATTCCTTAACTGTAAGCACGGGATCTTTTTCATAGCGATTTAAGATAATTTTAATTGTTTCCTTTTTCGGATATCCCAGGTTTTGGAAAGTCCACAAAAGCCTTTTGATGTTGTTCAGGGACAGCAGGTTCAGAACTCCTACCACAATAACCGTGTCGGCAGTTTCCATGATTTTCAGGGAAAGGTCCTCAAGCAGTGGCCCCCCGTCTATTATCGTATATTCAAAAGTTGACTGCATAACCTCCATGAGTTTTCCGATGGTATCGGGTGTTGTCTGATTCACCCCGTCCAGACCTGTCGGTGAAGTAAGAAGGAAAATTCCTGATGGATGCTTGTATAAAGAACTCTTCAGAAGGGTAGAATCCACTCGGGAGATGTTTTTGCCAATTTCCGCCCAGTCAAACGATTCTTTGACATCCAGAAAGATTGGAAGTTCACTGAAAGTCAGGTTCATGTCAACAAGTGCCACAGACCGGTCGTGTCCCACAAGACCGGCTGCCAGGTTTACGGCAATGGTAGTGACTCCCACTCCGCCCTTGCTGCCGATTATGTGAATCAGCTTGCCTTTTCTTTTTTTCGCCTTGCCATCGGTATATTTTGTCCGGGTCTCTTTGAATTTCAGGAGGGCACGGCGAACCTCTTCAACCTTAATTGGCTGGGAGAAAAATTCCCTTGCTCCGGCTCTTAACGCTTCTATCAGAACCTCAGGTTCCAGCCTTGATGATGTCAGGTATATGGACCCAACTTTTTTGGATGACTGCATGGTATGGATGAGTTTAAACTCTTCTTTCAAGTCATCCCCTATTTCGAGAATCAGGAGATCGCACGGTTTATCCGGAAATCTTTTGTCAAGGCGAAACCCCTCGATGGAGGCAATTACCTTTGTTAACTCTTCTGTGACCCGTGGATTTTTCACTTTCAGCTCGACAATGATATCTTCAGTCATATTACCTTCCATTAACTTTCTATTGAACTAAACCCGGGATGGTTCCCTTTGTTCCATAACTTCCGCCACTTCCCCGACCTGTTTCTAATCGGTTGCACAGCACACGACCATCTATCTGCTTGAGAGGTGGGCCCTGAACACCGGTAATAACGATGGTGGCAAATCCTACGATCGGGATCGGCCCGTTCGTCGGTCCGCAATCAGGCTTGTCATAGACTACCACCGTGGTAGTCCATGTTGTGGAATCTGTGTCATCGTCAATGACGCCGTCATTCAAGACTCTCCGGGCGTTAAAAAGCGCTTCCATGGCGTCAAATGTTTGGGTGGACATAGTACCGCTACCGAATTCAAAGGGGGCTGTATCACCCACAATCACTTCAGGGCTTGTATAAGTTCCATCTTTGAGATCAGTGAGCGTATCTCTTAAATTTCTATCGCTCAAATGATCATATCTATCATATACATGCCATCCGGCACAACTTGATGGGTCATTGGTAGGATAAAACCGGATCGGTTGGTTGCATCTGGAAGCAAAATCCGGTTCAAACCAGGCTTTCGAGATGCCAAAGGGAACTGGCAGGCCACCGGGGCCAGCGGTACTTTCTCCAGTAAGAGCAGCGGTGGCTGTAGCCGATACAGCAACTGAATCTATGCTCAATATCTTGGCCAGGAAGGTAGTAATGGGACTGTTGGCCTGACTATCACGGCGGGCGGTGACCCGAACTGCATCAGGCTGATTAAGAGTGGGAGTGAGGGTTTTAGTACTGCCATCCCACTGTCCAATTATGATATCGCTGGAATTTATACTTATATTTACACCTGCAGCTTTGTTTTGCAGCGCCGTTTCCTGGGCAACGGGAATAATTGTCCCTGAATCACATACATAGGCTAACTGTTCCTGATAGGAGAGAGATCCATATACATGGCCCAGCTGACTCGTAGCAGCCAGAGCCGCTCCATCGGCCACGTTCTGCAGTTCATTTTTGGCCACCATCATATAGCCTATATCAACCGCCAAGGCGGCAAATCCTAAAAGAACTGTTATAGTTAAAGCAACGATAATGATGGTCGCTCCCCTTTGCTGCTGCAAGTGTTTACGAAGCCGTGCAAGGTTTTTCATGCGTTTCCCCCTCCGTTCATTCCATTCGCATTACCGTTGTCGCAGTTAATGTCTTCACCCCTGTAATCGCGGCAATAAAATTGGGGAGAGCCAAAAAAGTATAATCATAGGTAACAGTTACGCTTAAGTCATCGCCAAAATTAAATCCTTCCCATGTGACTGTGGTAGCCGGAAGAACTATTCCTGCTTTAAAGGTGATGAGATAGGTTTTACAGTAATTATCTACTACCGCCTTTATTTCAGGTTGGGTGACCCTCGGAGTCTGAGCAACAATCCCGGCCCTGGCTCCCTCCCGGCTGGCATTTGTAAGCACAGCCTTATCATAGAGCATGATGCTGAATTCGACGATCCCGAGAATCAACACGATCAGGATCGGTAATATAAGGGCAAATTCCACTGCCGCTACACCGTTCTGATTCTTAACTCTCATGAGTCTGCTCATTATTTTGAGCTCCCGCCTAAATTGAACACATAAGATGTCTCGTGTTTGGACTCTTCAAAGCCCTTATGGTACTTGTCCATTATTGCTTTAGCTGCTTCCCCGTCCAAGCCCGTTACCGGATCAAGTTTTTTTTCGGCTTCCGGATATAAAATCTGGTTAAACCTGGCAAGTTTTACTGAAGTGCCGTAATCCATCTCCAAACGGGTAGGATTATATTCAGTGCATGCCGTGAACATGAAGAACAGAGCAGGTATGATAGTAATAAACCAAAATCTCTTTCTCATTACTTCCTTCCTTTCAAATGGATAAAATAGTAGGTCTGGCTATCTTTTTATTTCTGGATAATATGTCCGAATTCCCCTTCCAAACCATCTTCCCCGTTCACACGGGCATCCGGTGAGTCCGGACGGGCCGTTTTATTGTTCTTTCTCTCGCGACCCTCTAATTTTCCCAGCAGGTAAAACTCAAAATCATCAGGCTCAATATATTGATCGGTAGGCAGGGTCTGTTTTGCCATATCAACCGGCTTTACCAGGTGAGGCGTTACGATAATGACCAATTCTGTCTCGTTATTCTGGAATTTCGTGCTGCGAAAAAGTGCCCCGAGGATGGGGATGTCCCCCAACACGGGGTATTTAGATACAACTTCGCGTGCGTCACTTTTGAGCAGGCCGGCAATGGCAAAGCTTTGGCCGTCGGCCAGTTCGATATCGGTGGAAACGCGCCTGGTGGTTAAGCCCGGAACAAGATACCCGCTGATGTAAACGGCGTTTGTAAAATCAAGTTCGGAGACCTCCGGTGCGACATGCATGTTAATCTTGTCGCCGCTTAAAACGGTGGGAATGAAATTAAGCCCGACCCCAAACTGTTTATAATCAATGGTAATACTTTGAGATCCACCAGTGGATTGGGGAACTGGAATGGGGAACTCTCCACCGGCCAGAAATTTACCTTCCTTACCGCTCAAAGTGATGAGGGTTGGTTCGGCAAGTACTTTTACAAGACCCTCTTCTTTCAGAGCATCGATAAAACCGGTCCAGGTGGCGCCGTGGCCGCCAGCAAAGCGTAATATACTATTGATGTTGTTGCTGACAGATATTGGATCGGATGTGGGGAAAATCGAAAGCGGCGGGCTGGTAAGAAATCCAGCATCCGGCACGCCGGTAAGATTGTTCAGTAGACTCAAGCCGAAGGTATGACCGTTTTCGCTTACATAATTGAAATTGATGCCAAGCCGTTTTAAAACGCTGCGGGATATTTCGGAAACCCGCACTTCGAGCATGACCTGCTGACCACCGCTGACTTGCAGAAGATTTACAACCTTTTTTGGAAAACAGGATTCCGCCAGGGTTAATACCTGAGTAAGGCTGCCTGCGCTGGAGACGTTTCCCGAAAGGGTTATGCTTTCGTGGGTAGCAGTAACCTGGACTTCGGTTTCGTCCGGCATTATTTTATGGAGCGTCTCCTTGAAGCCGGGAATATCTGCAGAAACCTTCAGGTCAATAATTGCGGAGATTCTGTCGTCTGTTTCCCAGAGAGTGACAGTAGTGGAACCGGGAGCTTTACCTGCAAGGTAAAGCTGCCTGGGGGTCAAAACCATTGCATCAGCAATTTCAGGAGCTACCAGGGATATCCTTTTAATTGGCTTGGAAGTGCTGATGATCACTGATTTACCCACTGTCATAGCTACCTGTTGCGGAGTTGCGGTCTCTATCTTGATACGGGCAGGACCCTCTCCCCAGCTCTGAAGAGGAACGATCAAGCTAATGACAAGTATAAACAACGTCAGGAAAATCGAATTGTGTATCTCACCGTTTTTAATATTCATCAGATCCCTCCCTCCCTTTCAAATTTGACTTCACTGACTTTGCCTCCTTTAATAACTTCGACCCGAAATGGAGGAGTTTTCTGAAGGCCCGGTCTTTTGTAGATCCTTTCCCGCTTAATCCCTGCTTGTTTAACGGGAAGTTTTATTTCATTTTCATCTCTGTAGGAACCCAGCAAGATCGGAACAGTTGTGCCTCGTGTAAACACGTCCTCCGTATCGCTGAAATTTCTGAGAGCCAGTTGGAGCTTTCCTTCTGTGGCGGCCAGAGTCAGCTTTTCCGCTTCTTCCGGATCTACTTCCAGCGTGATAACATTAACATTGTTCTGGATTTTCCCTTGCTTCTCCACTTCCTGGCCGGCAGCAAGCACCAGAATCTTTTCCAACACTATCTTCGTTGTGACCAGATCGGATGAAGAACCTCTGTCACTGGCAATTGTAACGAGGACATCCACGCGGTTTCCAGGCTGAATAAAGCCTGAAACCCCGATCACCTGATCAACCTTAACAGCCACAGCCCGCTTGTTTGGGCTTATAACTGCGGCCACGCCTCCCGTATTGATGCTCACAGGGGCAAGCCTGGATTCGTAGATGGGTTCGTTTGCCCGTACAGGATAAATCAAAACCCGGTTTATGAGCAAAGCGGGATCGGAAAAAGTTCCCTGAGGAAGATTGTCCTTCAAATAGGCGACTGTCTTAACCATGTCTTTAGTGATAGCTGTGCCCCAGGATAGGTCAATTACCGCCACAGTTACAGCTTGCGTTGGCACGGAAGCTGCCGATCTGTCTTTTTTTTGCAGATTTTTATAGATTAAAATGCTCGTTATGAAAGCAATTATAACTGCCACAATCAGTATAACGAACGGTTTGCTCTTACCCATAGCTTAAACCTCCCCCTTCTATGGAACATCTTATTGCCAGACCGTATAATTTCCTATCGATTTCCGGCAGTATTTTAAAGGATACTATTTCCAAAGCCCATCGCCAGCAATGTACCCACAGCAATAGGGATGCCATATAGCAGACGCAATTTTTGTTCCTTCGCCGGCGGAGGGATGTAAATAAATTTTCCGGTCAGAAGAAAAGTTGTGAGAATGGTTTTAAATCTGAGAGTACTTTCCTTCAGGCATCCATTAACAGCCAGCACAATGATGGCGTAAATTCCTCCGGCAAGAGCCGTGAAGAGAAAAGCAAAAAGAACGCCAAGAGGCCCCACAAAACCGCCCACTGTTCCTAACAGTTTAACATCGCCGGCACCCATACCGCCAAGCAGATAAAAAGGCAACAATATGGCAACCCCCAGGCAAATACCTTCCAGACTGAAAAAAAAGGCACTCCATCCGTTCAGGCCAGTATGGTAAATAACAGATACAGCAGCAGCAGGAAAGGTGAGCCAGTTGGGAATTTTATGAAAAAACAAATCCCAGACTGCGGCAATTATCAGGACAATAATCAAAATATATATCAGAATAGATTGCCCGTCATTCACCACGTTCTCCTCTTCAAGAGACTCTTCGCCAAAGGCTGCATCATGGAGGAGGATTGCCTGTATATTTTATTACATACCCTAACCATAATGCAGCTATGAATTACTTTTCTCCAATAGAACGCTTAAATCGCAGCAGCGATAGATACAAACGCAGCATTTATTTTTGTGCCGATATTTGTAACAGCCGTAATTATTACGGCGGCTATCAGGGCAGCAATCAAACCGTATTCAAGGGCAGTAACTCCTTCTTCTTCTTTCATGAACTTAAAGATTTTTTCCATCTTCATTTTTATTCCTTCCTTTCGTTTCGTTTATTTTGTTTGTTTGATTTCTTCTTATCCGGCGGTCCTTATTCGGAATTCCCCATTTGATCTTTACCTCTTACATCCTTTCAAAAGTGTGAACCCCAAGCACCTCACGAACCTTTTTTACACAATCCAAACGATTTTTATGGAACTCAGTTTAAAACTCTCATAGATCATTGGATTGCAACAAGCATTTATCCTGTCATTTTACCTAAAATGCATAAGAGACTGTTTGTCTTAATAGAATATATTCCGGCAAACTGAAAACTTACTTTCTTCTCTGCCTTTCAATTCTTCCCTAATCATTGTCCTGAAGCCCTGATTAAAAAGTGGTAAACCTTATTAGGCTATGCCGGAGGATTACCAAAGTTTGACAATTCCGGGATTGTATGAAAACCCCTATAACAGTGAATCGCTCAAGCAAATATTCGGTGTCACAAATAGTTGGCTTCATCAGGGTAAAAGTGCTATCCATATTGCAAGAAAATGTTTTGGGCGCAAGAAAAATTTTACAGGGCAGCATTTTTTGGGCCAGAGGAAATCATGTATCCACCGTAGGTAGAGACGAGCATACAATCCGGAAATATACCAAAGAACAAGAAAAATAAGATCAAAAAATCGCTCAGTTAAAATTGTTTAAGTAAGTAGGCGCCATCTTTGAGGTGGCTCCTGGTTTTTAAACCGCTTTAAGCGGTTCACGTTTCAAAGCCTTAGGCTATGCCGGAGGTGCTTTGAATATGTAGTAATATTTATAAAATCTATTCTATTTGATTAAACTGTAATACATTTTTATAGAAGGTCAAGCTAATTATTTTTATCGTTTTCAACTATATTGGATAAAGACCGGAATAGGATAATAGATAACAGCCAGAATGATTTGAATATTATATTCATTTTCAAACGATTGTTTCATGTATGAATTCAATCGGTATATTAATCTTTTATCCTTCATTTTCCGGTTTAGGCTGTAAGCTTATTTAAATAATCAGTTTGTAAATTATACTGCACATAGAGTTCTATATTAAACTCGAACACATACTATATTTTGTGCTCAATATCCTGTTGACACACAAGATTGTTCTTCGTATATTTATTAGTAATTTGTGATGATAACATAGGCTCTGAAAAAAATTATTAATATAGGGACGCTATGGACTTTGGCTTATATCTGTTTGCACTCACCCGCAAATTCTGGTTAGTTTTTTCAGATAGATATTTGAACCCACCTTTCATTCGCTTTACAACAATTACGATAATTATAATCGGGGTTCTGAATTTATTCGTTGCCTTCTATACATCAGCAGGAGGACAGAATGTTTATGGCTCATGGTCGGGAGGTGATTACTCATGCTTTTACATTGCCGGGAAAATTCTGAATAACAATCCTTCCAAACTTTATGATTTCCGTCTTCAAAATGAACTCCTGCATTCTCTATTGCCAAAAATTTCCCCAACTGAACAATTGCCATATGTTAACCCGCCTTTTTTCGCTATTATATTTAAACCATTGTCTTGTTTACCTTATATGCTTTCATACTTTTTATGGGTATTAATTTCAGTTATTATTTATATTTTAGCCTTTAAACTATTTTGGAAAACACTTGAATCAATGCCTCCGGAAACAGCGAAACTTGCTCTTTTATTGGCACTGTCGTTCGAACCTTTTTTTATGGAAAACCTTTTTGGGGGGAATTCTTCCGTTATAGGATTTTTTGCTTTTGCATTATATTTATACTTTGGATATTTTAAAAAAGACCTGTTGTCCGGATTTTCACTTGGAATTCTTTTATACAAGCCGACGTTTCTGATAGTTATACTACCGATGCTGTTAATTGCGCGCAGAATAAAAATCCTTTTAGGATTTGGCATCTGCAGTATAATTGTAATATTCGTATCTGTGCTCACAGTAGGATTTGATACTTGTATCGAATATATGCGATTCATATTTGGAGTTTCCGCCACGGCTTTAAGATCGGAAGAAATTTTTCGCACATGGAAATATATCGATGTTTTTTCTTTCAGCAGACTTTTATTTGGAACTATTTCACCAGCAGGCTTGATTTTAATCGGTACAGCATCTTTTGTTCCTATTCTTTTTTTGCTTAAATTGTGGTGGAAAAAAAATAGCCTTAATAAAAGCAGTCAGGATTTATTAACAGCGAGTGCTATTACACTGACCATTATTATTAATATGCATTTTGCCATCTATGATAGCGTGATTTTGGTAATATCAATTTTGCTAACTGTTGATGTTTTATATCATAATATTATAACTCAGAAATCTGTTGAACTTGCTCCTGGATTTAAGGCTTTGCTCTTGTTAATATATATTTCCCCGTGGATATCTCAACATATGGCGCGCATTTTGGGATTTCAGTTATTTTCATTAGCTATAGCAATTTTGGGAATTTATCAAATTTCACTTGCACGAACATATTCCAGGATTACCGGGACATCTTCCGGTTAAAATTACTGTGAGAAGGGGCTATTCTATAAATGATTCATAACAAAAAAATAGTCGTAATAATGCCAGCTTATCAGGCAGAAAAAACTATCGAAAGGACTTTTCATGATATACCCAAAGATATTGTTGATCATATTTTAATGGTTGATGATGCCAGCACTGACAAAACGGTTAGCGTGGCACACAGATTAGGAATTAAAACTATAGTTCACTCAAAAAATCTTGGCTACGGCGGAAACCAAAAAACTTGCTATAGGGAGGCTATAAAATTAGGGGCGGATATAGTGGTCATGATTCATCCTGATTATCAATATGAGCCCAGGCTTATTCATGCTATGGCAGCTATGGTTGACTCAGAAGTATATGATTGTGTTTTAGGTTCCAGAATTTTGGGAAATACAGCACTTAGAGGTGGCATGCCTATTTATAAGTATGTTGCT
This sequence comes from Pseudomonadota bacterium, assembly GCA_018901125.1. GTDB lineage: Bacteria > Desulfobacterota > Desulfobacteria > Desulfobacterales > RPRI01 > RPRI01. The sequence continues at coordinate 16,261 of JAHIFE010000049.1, forward strand.
AATCGATTGCTGACAGCTATACAGAACTGTATCATGGGCACAAAACTATCTGAATTTCATACTGGATATCGGGCTTTTTCACGTACTCTATTAGAAGCTTTACCACTTGATGCAAATTCAGATGATTTTGTTTTTGATAATCAGATGCTGGCACAAATTATTTCTCAAGGCTTCTGTATTGGTGAAATGTCCTGCCCTACGAGATATTTTGCTGAATCCAGCTCAATAAGCCTTTACCGGTCTATTATTTATGCCTTTGGCGTCCTGCGGACAACAATCGAATATCGATTATGGCGCTGGAGAATTTATCAGCCTGATATTTTTAGAGATGCAAAAGACAAAGGGAATAAGGACAATTAGGCTCAGGAGTTATAATTCAGCCCACAATGATAATAACTATCGTTTGTGTGCCATTATATTCATGGTTGCACCTGCACCGCAGCAACCTGCCAAAAGCTCAAAAGCGATCGCAGGCAAACTCAGCATACTTAAAAGCAGAAGATCTGTGATTTTCGTTAATTGAGGCGTTGAGCTGCTTAATTTAAGAGTTCCATAAGCACGGTCGCGGGATATCCCAATACTGTTCAGCATACTTTGCATAAAGCCGAACGGATTGTATTCCAATGAAAATGTATTAACACACTCTACAGAAAAGCCGCACTTTTCCAATAAGCTGATTAATGAAATAGTACCGAATCCAAAAAGGTGCCGTGGTGGATCTATATGAAACCAATATTTACCAAAAGCTTTTGCTTGCCAACTGTCCTGATTTGGCAGAGACAGAAACAGAATTCCATTGTCTTTGAGTAATATATTAACTTTACGCAATATTTCTAAAGGATTACGCACATGTTCAATAACGTGCCAAAAGGTGACTGCATCATAGCTTCGTTCAGCCAGTTCAAGAGAGAGCAGGTCGCCTATGTGAATTAATAAATCAGCTTCCTTTGAGACTCGCAAAGCACTTGCTTTTGTAAGTTCAGTACCTTCAACACTATATCCTTGCCTTTTCATTTCCTTCAAAAATCTGCCATTTCCACATCCTATGTCAAGAATTTTACCGCCTTGGCGAACGAACTTGGCAACCCTTTTAGCACGTTGATTCTGTAAAATAGCAATTGCCCGAGCAATAGGACCTGCAAATTTAAGAGGAGAGGCCCCGTAATATTCTGTATCATAATAGCGCAGTAGTGTTACCTCGTCAGGAGCCGGATAAAGGCAATACAAATCGCAGCCATCACACTGGACAAGGTTAAATATTTCTCCCTGACATGTACTGACCTCAAAAACGGAATGCGCTGTATCGCATCCACACCAGCAAGAGCGTTTTACTTTTTTCAGCATCGGATATAATCTCAATTCATATGAGCACCCCATACTTAAATGTACTAGCAAATTTAACATTGACTTGCAAAACAATTTATTTTATATTTTTGATATCAAAAAGCAATTTCAAAGCAATCAAGTAAAGTCGATATTCCAAGGCTCTATGATTCACAAATCCCTTAGACCTCGACTCCGCACTCGTTTAAAACGGCCTGCAACATGTAAGCTTTTTCCATGAAAGGGGTTTCTAAATGCCATTATTGAAGGATATATTTCGAGAGATGGATTTTGAGCGTTTGATCCTTGTTCCGATATTTGTTTTCCTGCTCCTGGCCAATGCAACTATGGTTTACAACTATGCGAAGCTGCATGATTTCTCCAGCGTAACGATTCTCTTCTCCCTCCTTCATAAAGTATTGGTAGTTTGTTTCTGCCTTTTGGTCATTGCCTTATTTTTTATTCGAAGCCAGGCAAGAGCAACAAGCCGATCCTGGATTGCGAGAATCATAGCCTATGCCGGAAGCTTTACGCCGTTTCTTCTGATCTTTACAAAAAACTCTTCCGAGCATAGTACCACCTATACTGTGCTTACGGCGCTGTCCATCGTCATCATGACAGGGGGCATACTGTTTTCCCTTTATTCGCTCATTTCATTGGGAAAAAGTTTCGGTATCATACCTCAGGCCAGGGGACTGGTTCGAAGCGGTCCTTATCATTTTATCAGGCATCCTTTGTATGTTGGTGAGATCATAGCCTTTGGAGGAACTATACTGAGCGGTTTTACTATGTTGAAGTTCTGCATTTTCCTTCTGCTTGTGGTTATTCAATCATACAGGGCTCTTGAGGAGGAGAAAGTGCTGGAAGAAACCTTCCCGGAGTATTCCGCGTACATGGCACAGACAAGTCGATTTATCCCGGGATTTATCTGAATTATGAGCCACTTTCAAAACGTTTTAGTTTGGTCAAGGTCAAGGCGGGTGAAAATTTTAACCGCAGGAATACATGGAGTATTTCGAGAATTTACAATTTTTGCCCAACGCAGAGATCGGCCAAAATAGGACGTTTTGAAACTGGCTCTTATGATATGCATGAGCATGATTCCCTGCTTTAAAGGGCTATGGTGATAAATTTAACGTATATATACAATGAAAACAATGTGCCATGAAAAAACCGGAAGGCAAAGTTGGTTTTTGTTTGCCGGTTGAATTTAATAAATAAAATGAGGTATTTTTATGAAAGGATATATCCAGGTATATACGGGAGACGGTAAAGGAAAAACTACGGCGGCGATAGGTTTGGCGCTTCGTGCAGCCGGCGCAGGTCTTAAGGTATTTATCGCTCAATTTGTAAAGGGAATGGAGTACAGTGAATTATATTCCCTGAAAACTCTTTCCGATAATATTGTTTTGAAACAATATGGACGGGATTGTTTTATCAAAAAAGCGCCTGAAGAAGAAGATATAAGGCTTGCCCGAGAAGGGCTTAAAGAAGTCCATGATATCATGATAAGCGGCAAGTATAATATGATTATACTTGATGAGGCAAACATTGCTACCTATTTCAAACTTTTTTCCGTTGATGATCTTCTGGAATTTATAGATGAAAAACCGGCTGAAGTTGAGCTTGTAATCACAGGCAGGAGAGCAGATTCACGTATTATAGACCATGCCGATCTGGTAACGGAGATGGTTGAAATCAAGCATTACTATCAACATGGAGTACAGGCAAGAAAAGGTATTGAGAGCTAAAAGGAATAAGATATAATAATGTTATGCCTTTCGGGTTTGTGAAAAAGTTAAACAATTATATTTAATCAACGAGGGGAGGTGTTCCAATGAAGCTATCATCATATATTATCTTTAATACATCGCTTGGCCCTTGTGGAATTTCCTGGGTGGAAGATGATGATGATCGTTCAAGTATGCCGGCTGTAACATGCCTTCAGCTTCCTGAAGCAACAAAAAAGTTAACGGAATGCAAAATAGTGCAAAATTCTTGTGCGCGAAAATCAAGCTTACCTCCGCTTATGATTACCAATATCATCAGAAAAGTGTGCAGGCACCTTGATGGTGAATTGCAGGAATTTCTGGATGTTGTCGTTGAACTTCCAAGAGCAAGCCCTTTTGCGCAACGGGTATATGGAGCTGCTAGAAAAATTCCGGCAGGAAAGACAACAACATATGGCGAGATTGCAAAATCCTTAAAATGTCCTGCTGCTGCACGGGCCGTAGGACAGGCGCTTGGGAGAAATCCAATCATACTTATTATTCCCTGCCACCGGGTTTTGGCTGCAGGCGGAAAGCTTGGAGGATTTTCAGCTCATGGAGGCCTTGAGACAAAATCAAATCTGCTTTCGATAGAAGGGGCATCTTTTAGACCACATGAACCAGCCAAATGCGGCTGGAGATGTGTCATCAAAAACTGATGTAAAGATGCCGTCACCTCCTTTTCTTCAAGTTTAAATTTTAGGATATTATCATATGAATTCAATTGAACAGTACAGATACTTTTTAAAAGATACCATACGAAAAACTATCAACTTCAGCAATACAGATCAGAGTCAGGGAATCCCTGCACCGCCTGTGGAAAAACCGTTTGATCCGGGTTCTATCCGTATCCCTTTGCATGCACCTGATCAATTATCGGAAAAGATAAAAAAGAAAGATCTGATATCTGCAATGTCTTCCAGGAAAAGCAGGCGAAATTATTCATCTGAAGAATTAAGTGTTGAAGAATTATCTTTTTTGCTTTGGGGGACACAGGGAATCAGAGAATCAGGAGGCTCAAATCCTGCATTTCGAACTGTTCCTTCGGCTGGTGCACGTCACAGTTTTGAAACTTACCTCTTTATAATGCGTATTGGCGGTGTTGAGAAAGGGCTTTATCGTTATCTGCCTGTTGAAAACGAGCTTCTGTTTCTTAGTAAAATGGAATTCATGGAAGAACAACTCGTCCATGCCTGCTTCGGTCAGAATTATGTGGCAGGAGGGGCAGTCACATTCGTATGGACGACAATTCCGTATCGCATGGAATGGAGATACTCCTTAGCAGCGCACAGGGTTATTTTATTAGACGCCGGTCATGTATGCCAGAATCTTTACCTTGCCTGCGAAGCTATAAACGCCGGAACATGCGCCATAGGAGCATATGATCAGGATGAATTGGACAGTCTTTTAAATGTTGACGGAACGGATGAATTTGCCATATATCTGGCGCCTGTGGGAAAGATTAAGTAACACATCGGAAAGGATTGAAAAAATGATTAAAAAAATAATTTTGCTTTCTTTATTTGTCATAACAATCAGCAGCATTTCTTTTGCAGAAGATTTTTTATTAAGCAGCCCTGTGCTTGAGCCCGGTAAAATTCTTGGAATAGAACAGGTTTATTTTGGTTTTGGCTGCACCGGAAAAAATATTTCACCGGCTTTAAACTGGAAAGGCGCTCCTGCTGATACAAAAAGTTTTGCAATTACAGTATATGATCCGGATGCTCCTACCGGAAGCGGCTGGTGGCACTGGATAATTTTTAATATACCTGCAACTGTTAATGATCTTAAAGAAAACGCCGGGAACCCTTCATTAAAACTGACTCCTGAGGGTAGCATTCAAAGCATTACCGACTATGGCAAACCGGGCTTTGGCGGTGCCTGTCCTCCTGAGGGGGATAAACCGCACAGATATATTTTTACCTTATATGCATTAGATATGGAAAAGTTGCCGCTTGATGCAAATGCTTCAGGTGCAATGGTAGGATTTTATTTAAACCAGCATGCGCTGGCAAAAGCAACGCTTACTGCTTATTATTCAAGGTAGTCATAATATGATAAAATTAAAAGGATGGGCTGCTGTTGCCAGAGATACCTTCATGTTTATGGTAATAGCTATAGTCGGATTTTTAGTTGTACCTGTTATCTTTGGCTCGGAGCCGTCACGATCTGTACTTCTGATTTTTAATATTCTTCTTGGGGTCATCGCGTTTTGTGTTTCAGGATGCATGATGGCAGATAACAGGTGGAAGCATCTTAATAAAGTTGCTATGATTCTCTGTATAATCATTTCTGCAATTCTCATTGTTACAATGTCAATGCCGTTTAATCCTGAATTATTGTGGAGAAAGATAGAATTTATTATTATTAATATGGTGGTAAGTATAATAGGTGTTTATATAATGATGGCCTTGGGCGGTGGTCTTTCATTTGTTTTTGTGAAAGCTGACGGCAAAGAACGGAAAAATATAAAAAATAATTAGATTCTTCTTCCGGATAGTTGATGGAAATATTAATCGTAAATATACGGGTTCAAGGTTCGAATATTCACGGTTCACGGTTAAGGTGCTATAAAAGGCTTAATGCAACCAACCTTGAACCGTGAACCTAATAACCATTATTAGTTACTGTCAATCCTTCTTGTTTTTACTCTTTAAAATATCTACTGTCTTTTCAATTTCTTCCATAGAGACGCTGCGTCTTAAAGTTTCCATCTTTTTCATTACTTCAGCAAAACGAATACCTTCTGCAGCGCTGATCCATTCGAGCTGGAGACGTTCTTTTCTGATACCCAGCTTTTCCATTTTCTTATGGACTTTTTCAACCCGTTTTACTGTCCAGTGATTGGCATTTATATAGTGGCAATCACCTATATGACACCCGCTTACCAGAATAACCGGCGCTTTTTTTTCAAAAGCCTGCCAGATGAATTTTTCATCTACTCTTCCCGAACACATTGTGCGAATAAGACGGGTGTTGGGCGAATACTGGAGACGCGAAACTCCGGCATAATCCGCACCGGCATAGGAACACCAGTTGCAGGCAAAGGTCAGAATTTTTTCTTCCGGTTTTTCTTCAAGCATCACATCAACCTGGCCTGTAATCTGCTCATCAGTATAATGATTCATAACAATTGCCCCGAAAACGCATTCCGCCGCGCATGTTCCGCATCCGGCGCATGCCGCGGAATTGACGACAGCCGGGATCTTTTTCTTTACATCGACAGTAATGGCATTGTAGGGGCAGACTTCAGCGCATTTTCCGCAGGCCTTACAATGTTCTGTTATTATTTCAGATGTAATCGGTTCAGTAGTTATAGTTCCGGTATGCATCAGGCGTATCGCCCGTCCGGCAGCAGCAGATGCCTGGGTTACGGATTCCTTTATATCTTTGGGAGACTCGGCGCATCCGGCGTAAAATATTCCGCGTGTGGCGGCATCAACCGGCAAAAGCTTGGGGTGTGCTTCTAAGAAAAAGCCATCGGATGTTAACTGAAGGCCGATCATTTCCTGAAGTTTTTGGGTGCTTTTGGCAGGACGAACACCTAATGCCAGTACCAGCATATCCAGATCATGAAATTCCAGTTTCCCGCTGGCTGTATTTTCTACAGCAACGTGGAGGCTTCCATCCGGCAGTTCTTCCACTGTGCCCGGCAGGCCTCTTAGATACTGAACACCAAGCCTGCGGCTTCTGGTATAAAGATCCTCAAATCCTTTTCCGAAAGCACGGATGTCAATGTAAAATACTTTTATGTCAATATCAGGGTAATGCTCTTTAATTGCCAGCGTGCTTTTAATTGTATTCATGCAGCAGATATTTGAGCAGTAGCTGCTTCCTTTTCTTAAGGAGCGCGATCCCACACACTGGATGAATCCAACGGATTTTGGCTGTTTTCTGTCTTTAGGTCTTATAAGTTCGCCCTTTGCAGGGCCTCCGGCATTTACTATGCGTTCAAACTCAAGACTGGTAACTACGTTTTCAAACCGTGTGTATCCGTATTCGTCGAGTTCGGTTGGGTCATATGGTTCAAGTCCGGTTGCTACAATAATTGATCCAACGCTTTCGGTAAGTTCTTCATCAGACATATGAAAATTGATACATTTCTTTTCGCAGGCATCAATACATTTGGAACAGACCGCAGGATTGTGTCCCAGGCATTCATTTACGTTTATGACATATGCCGAAGGAACCGCCTGCGGGAAAGGAGAATAGATCGCCTTTCGGGAAGATAAACCCATATTGAATTCATCCGGGCGGACAACCGGGCATGCCTTTACGCACTCTCCGCAGGCAGTGCACTCTTTTTCTTCCACATAGCGGGCACGCTTTAAGATTTTTACCTCAAAATTTCCTACATAACCCTTAACATCAACAACTTCACTCATGGTGAGAAGTTTTATACGTGGATGCCGACCGGCATCCGTCATCTTGGGGCCGAGGATTCAGATGGAGCAGTCCATAGTAGGAAACGTCTTGTCAAGCTGCGCCATTGTTCCGCCGATGGAAGGCTTTTTCTCAACCAGTACTACATCATATCCGTTATCTGCAAGATCAAGCGCCGCCTGAATTCCTGCAATGCCTCCTCCGATAACAAGTGTGCGTTTGGTAAGAGGCAATGTTTCTTCATACAAGGGAAAAAGTCCGCTGACGCGCGAAACCGACATCTTGACAAGGTCTATCGCCTTATTTGTAGCGGCATCAGGTTCTTTCATATGAACCCAGCTGCATTGTTCGCGAAGGTTTGCCATTTCCAGAAGAAAGGGATTAAGCCCTGCATCATGCATCATTTTACGAAAGGTAGGTTCATGTAGTCTTGGCGAGCATGAGCCGAGCACGATACGGTCAAGGCCATGTTCTATAATGTCTTTTTTTATTTCATGCTGACCCGGTTCCGAGCATGCATATCCCAGATCTTTTGAAACAATAACATTATCAAGTTCTGCTGCGGTTTGTGCAACCTGTTTGCAGTCAACAGTTTGAGCAATATTTAATCCGCATTGGCAGATATATACTCCTATACGCGCCGGTACTTTTTGCGCTGATGATTGTTCTGAAAGAATATTTGCTTTCATGTTAATCCTTCTACTTCCAGTATATGGTTTTTGCAATCATGCTGGTAAGATCCATGACATCCATGCTCAGCTCATTACCCAGGAAAGGATCCTGCATAGCACATTTGAGATGGATCTGGCATTTAGGGCAGGATGTTATCAGCAGATCGCTGCCGGTTGCTCTTGCCTGTCTGAGTCTTTTTGCCTGAAGAGCTTTACTGTGAGAATCGCAGCCTGTCCAGCCGGTATTGCCGCAGCATATAGCGGCAGATCCTGTTTCAGGCATTTCTTTAAAGATATCCGGCTTGAGGCGCTGCAAAAGTTTTCTGGGAAGATCTGCGCGTCCTGCAAACCTGCTTAAACGGCATGAATCCTGAAACGTGATTTTTTTGCCGGTTTCCTTAAATTCAACAGCTCCTTTGCTGATTTCAGTTTCGAGAATATCGTACATGTGCGTAACTTTAAATGGTACATCAATCCCGTGTTCAGGGTAATCATGAGACAAAGTACGATAGCATTCCGGACAGGTTGTAATTACCTGCTCAATGCCAAGGTTTTTCATAGCATCTATATTCAGCCCGGCAAGAATTTTAAAATTATCCAGATCTCCTGTCCATAAAAGATCATGACCGCAGCACCTCTCGTTTGACAGAACGGATGGAACAATATCAAAGAAATTCAAAAGGCGCAGACTGTCCATATTTGTATTTGAAATCGAAACGCCTAAATTATGATTGAAATATTTATCAAAATAAGGCGCACAGCCACCAAAAAACAAAGTTTTACTGTCAGGATCAATCCGGATATCTTCCGGCAGTATTTCCCATCGTTTGGTGTTTACAGCCGGTGATGTCATTGTGCGCATAAGAGATTGAAAAAAACCGCCATGTGATTCATGGCCGTTTTTATCTTTATTCTTAAAGAAGATGCGCATATTTTGAATAAAATCCGGAAAATTTACGGCTGAGGGGCAACGGTCATAGCAAAGACCGCAGGTAAGACATGACCAGATGCCTTCCTGAACTGATGGAGATTCGATATCTCCTGCAATTATTGAACCTGCCAGTGCACGTGGAGAAAATGGCTTACCCGATAATGTAAGCGGACAGGCAGATGTGCATTTCCCGCAATCCTGACAAGCATAGATATCATGAGATGAAATAATTTCTGCAAGTGATGCGCTCTCTTCTGTCTTATGTTCCTGTTTCTCAGAAGGTACAGGACTGTGACCGATGGCTTTAATCTCTTCACAGAAGTTCTTGAGAAATTGCAGCAATGCATCCGGTTCATCAGGTAAAAATGTATTCAACTGGAGACGTTCCTTTTTCAACCCCAAAAGCTCAAGAATCTGCCTTGTATCTTCAGTACTTCTTGTGGCTATGTCTGTTCCACTGCCGTATCTGCAGGAACCGGGGCTGCATCCTATGAGCAATACACCATCAGCACCCATTTCAAAAGGTTTGAATAAAAGGGATTTGTTGATTCTGCCGGAGCAGGGAATTCTTATCATCTTAATTTCTGCCGGTATGTCCGCCCTTTTATCCTGAAGTTCCTGAAACGCCGCATGTGGGCCCCAGTTGCACAAAAAAAGTATTATTTTAAAACTATTCATTTTGTTTTAAGTCCGATCTCAATAAAATCCAATAAACATAAAACCCGTATATCGAAAGCCGAATAGCGAAAATCAATATGCATTGTTTGCTATTCTCTGCCCGATTATTTACTAACCAACTATCTTTTCCTTATTCCCTCAACCTTTATCCTCGAACCTTGCACCTTGAACCTTTCATCTTCGACCTTGTACCTTGTCCTTAAGCCAGGATTTCTTTTAACGCCTGTTCTAAAAATGTCTGGTTGCGGTACGGGCTGTCTGCAGCAGAAGACGGGCATACGGATACACAGCTTCCGCAACCTTTGCACAATGCTTCGTCTACTATGGCATGCCATCCGTTATTCTCATTCATATTGAATCTGATTGCCTGATACGGACAGACTTCCATACAGCTTCCACAACCCCTGCAAACTGCTTTATCTATTACGATGGTATAACCCTTATTCTGTCTGGGACCTCTCGGCATGACGGCTGCGGCCTGAATTGCCGCCGCATAACCTTTTTTTCGCTTCGAAACATTAATGCCAGGTGAATCAGCAAGAAACAGACCCGGAATGGCAGTTGCTCCGGGATATTGAAACGGTATTCCGGTAATACCCTGCTTCTGCCTTCCAGCTTTTATACTGATGCCGGGCAGTCCTTTCTGCTGCAAATATTGAATCTTTTTGCGCGATTTTTCCCCAAGTATAACAGCGCCGGCATGAATGGTCTGTTCAAAATCGTGTGTTTCAATTGTAAGTTGGAATTCGCCTATTGTGCCGCTTAAGCCTTTTAATTTAGCTCCCTGAAAGATATGAATATTCGGATGAACCGGCGGATGTTCGAATGATCCGAACAAATAGACATCAAAACCTGTCTGTGCAAGTGTCATGGCGCTGTTTAAAGCGGATTCGGATTCTCCGATAACGGCGGTTGTCATATTGTAATTTCTTGCAAGTGCAGGAAGAGCTTTCAGCTGCTTTGCACGGTCAACCGAGCGGTTTATCAGTCCGATAAATTTATGCAAAGCCGTTTCGGGATGACTTTTTACAAGCCGTAGTACTTCACCTCTTAAATTGCAGGTTTCCACCATTGATCGGCTCACACCGGTTGCTGCGAAAAGGGCTTCTTTCAGCCTGCTTTTCTGATCTGTGCATGCGCTGCAAATAAAATTTAAGGGGCAGCAAACACAGGAAGCAAGAACAACACGTGTGATGCCAAGATCCCGTATGGTTTTAAGAATATGAGATGATCCTTCAGGGGTACATGCCGAATTGATTATTTCGGAGCATACTACATCGGGGTGTGACTTCAAGTCACTGATATGTGTATCCATGCCTTCAAGCCATCCCATGGAATCATTGCATTTGCATGCAAAAACACCAATTCTGACAACAGGAGAAAGTCCCTGGTCCGGCGTCAGAAAAGATATACCGTGTCCTTTCGGGGTGCGTGACTTTTTGCTGAGCAGCACCAGCGCCTGAGCGGCTGAAGCATATCCGCGTACAATCATGTCATATACATCCTGCTTGGCGGCTTTAGGACCGTATGCCCGGATAACATCGTCGCCTTTTACCTGAGTAGGCAAATCGGGATCAGCAAGTATAACAACTCCCGTATGCTCAATAATTTCTTCATGCATCTGGGAATGATTTATTGCACCGATTGCGCTGCACACACTTTGGCATTGAAGACATTCGGAACATATTCCACACTGAAGGCATCTTTGCGTTTCATAAGAAATCTGTGATTCATTTAAACCGAGAGCAACTTCCGTAAATGTTTTTATGCGTTCGCTGGTTTGTTGTTCGGGCATTACAGATCGGGCGCAAAATGGTAAAGAAGTTAGTATATCACTAAAATCTCTGTCATCAGGTCTCTGCAGAACAGGAAGCGTATTTTCCTTAATGCCGGATAAATTGCATATATCCTGATGCACCGCCTGCGCGGCTTTTCTCCCGTTTGCCATTGCGGAAACAACGGAGCTTGGTCCGGACACGGTATCTCCTGCTGCATAAACCCCGGAAAGATTTGTTCTGAAAGCATAATCCGTTTCTAAAGTACCGTTTGATTTAGCTACCAGATCAAAGCTGTTCCCGGTTTTTTCAAATGTTCCTTTTTGACCTATGGCTATAAATACTTTATCAAATTCCGGTTCAAAAGAAACGCTGTCTTTTTTCTTAACCGGCCAGGCTATGCCATTATCATCCGGTTCTCCAGGCTCTGTAGGTAAGCATACAAGCTTATCAAGTTTACCGTTTTTGCCTGTAAAACCTATAGTCTGAGTGCTGTCTATTATTCTAATACCTTCATCAAGAGCAGCCGTTACTTCATCAGTATCCGCCGGAATAAGTTCTTTTGAAAACCAGGACAGGATTGTGATATCGTTATTAATCCGTTTTAACGTTCTGGCAAGATCAAAAGCTGCATTGCCATCACCAATTACAGCTACTTTCCCGCTTACTTTTTCTACTTCATTATTGTAAAATTTTGTTAGAAAAGACAGACAGCCTTCAATTCCTTCAAGATCTTCACCGGGCACGCCAAGCCTGCGATCGGACCATGATCCTGTTGCAAAAATAATTGCATGAAAATCATTTTTCAGATTATCAATATCTGAAGAAGTATTTATTGAATGGCCTGTTTTAAAAATTACTCCCAATTTTTCGATGTAGCTGATTTCTTTTTCAAGTATATCTCTTGGCAGACGATGTGCGCCTATGCCGTAACGAAGAAGCCCGCCCGCCATTTTTTCTTTCTCAAATACGGTAACAGGATAACCCATTCTGGATAGTTCGGCTGCGGCTGCAAGTCCTGCAGGACCGGAGCCTATTACTGCTATTCTTTCCGTCTTTTTTTCAGTGCTTATCAGTACTGTTTTTTGCAGATCATTTTGCCCAAGATCTGCAACGAATCGCTTTATATCTCTTATGGCTACAGGGCCATCCAGTTCACCTCTGCGGCAAGCAGCTTCACATGGATGGGTGCAAATACGGCCGCAAACAGCCGGAAGAACATTATCTTTTCTGATCAGTTCAAGCGCTTCTTCGAATTTACCGGCCTTTGTAAGCGCGATATAACCCTGAACATTTACACCAAGAGGACATTTTTCCTGGCATAGAGGTTTCTTTCGTTTATCAATTACCGGCATACCAGGAAGGCTGTGGCGGCTGTTTATATGAACCGCTTTTTCAATACCCTGGTTTTCCTGTGAGTTTTCAGGTGCAATTTCAACCGGGCAGATATCTACACATCGCCCGCATAGAGTGCATTTATCCGGATCAATAAAAGTACGCCGGCGAGTCATGCGTACCATAAAACCCTGGGGACTGTGCTTAATAAATTTGATATCGGAAGGCATAATGCATTGAATATTCTGATTTCGAAAAATTCTTACAAGCCCCGGGCGATGCGCATAATTTAAGGGAACTCCTGAATCTAGGCGCCATTGTTCACAGCTTAATTTTTTATCAAGATCTGCTTCAGAATCTACAAGAGTCACAGCAATACCAAGCTCGCCGAGTTTATTTGCTGCTGCAATTCCGGCAGGTGTGGCACCGATAACCATGACGCGGGGAAGACGGTCTTTCGGGCGTTTCATGCAATTGCTCCTATTTTACCAGCGGCCTTTTTCTCGCGGCCTTTAAGCAGGGCCAGACCAAAATCATAACCCTTGCTGAATGCTTTAATATTGAGTGCTTCCGTTCCCTTGGGAACCGATTCGGCAACCGTATCTTTTGCTGCCGCAAGAGAAATTTTCTGGGAAATGGCTGTGAAAAAACCGGTCATGATGATATTCGCCATCATTTTTCTGCCGATTTCTTCAGCCATACGCGTAGCCGGTATTGCAAAGAAATCGATTTTTATATTTCCCGGATGCACAAGATCCTCGTCAATCAAAAGAAGAGTGCTGTCTTTGATGTCGTCGATATATTTTTCGTAACCTGACTGGGACATGCAGACAAGAACGTCCGGCCTTCTTATATAAGGATAATGAATGGTTTTATCCGAGATAACGACCTGTGCACTGCAAGCCCCTCCTCTTGATTCAGGTCCGTAAGACTGCACCAGCGTACTTTCCTTACCATCTCTTAGGGCCGCAGCCTTACCGATGATACGCCCGGCAAGTATGATGCCCTGCCCGCCGAATCCGGTGATGACTACCTCAGTAGTTGTTGCGATAGTATTATTTATATCTGCCATGAATTTACTTTGTCCTGTTAGGCCGAATTGCTTACAGCGTACACCGCTGAAGACTTATATACTGTTGCTATTCGAAGCCGTTTATATATTTTCTAACCATTTGAACGGTTCTTTCAACAAATTCCCTGAACCCTGAACCCCGATCCCTGAATTCTGAACCTTTTACACCAGCCTGCATGTTTTATCATAATTTTCAATGCAGGTAGCCCTGTCGACATCGACGAATTTGCCCAGAATGATCCCTTTTTCAAAATCAATATCCGTATCAGCAGGATTGGAATTATTCTTGATGATGCCTTTTTCCTGATATAATTTTAATGTATCAAGAGATTTTTCCTTGTTGCGCCTGCCGTAATTTACAGGACAAGGAGATAAAACCTCTATAAATGAGAACCCCTTTTTATTAAGCGCTTCAATAATTGAGTTTGTGAGATCCCTTGTATGAAGTATCGTCCACCTTGCTATATATGTGGCTCCTGAGGCATATGCCAGAAGCGGGAGATTAAACGGCGCTTCGGGATTTCCTACGGTTGTGGTTGATGTTTTAGCCAGAAACGGAGTAGTAGCAGCTGCTTGCCCACCTGTCATTCCATAGTTTAAATTATTCACACAGATGACGGTTATATCCATGTTTCGTCTGGCTGCGTGTATAAAATGGTTTCCACCTATGGCAAAAAGATCGCCGTCACCAGAAAATACGATCACATTAAGCTTCGGGTTGGCAAGTTTCATTCCGGTTGCAAACGGTATGGCTCTTCCGTGAGTGGTGTGGTATGAGTCGAGTTTAATATACCCGGCAGCTCTTCCCGAACACCCGATTCCGGATACCATGACAACACTATCAAGCTCAAGACCGCTTCCTTTTATAGCAGTAAGGGTTGAGGAAAATGCGGTTCCGGTTCCGCAGCCCGAACACCATATATGCGGGATACGATCAGTCCGTAAAAGATCATCCAGCGGATGTACCGGAGATTTTAATGATTTTTTGGATGTTTCGGGCATGATTTAAAATGCCTCCTTTAATACTTTGATTACTTCATCCGGTGATATAATGGTGCCACCTGGATGGCCGACCAAATAAGACGGAACTCTGTATCCTGCGCATCTTTGGACTTCGTAATGGATTTGGCCCAGGTTTAGTTCCACAGTTATAAAACCTTTTACCCGTTTGGCGATTTGC
This sequence comes from Pseudomonadota bacterium, assembly GCA_018901125.1. Lineage (GTDB taxonomy): Bacteria > Desulfobacterota > Desulfobacteria > Desulfobacterales > RPRI01 > RPRI01. Next base: position 31,378 of record JAHIFE010000049.1, read on the forward strand.
CTGATCTGCTCTTCCGGAAACGGCCATACAGTGATCAGTCTAAACAATCCTGCCTTGATTCCTAATTTTCTTGCTTCATCAACTGCTGCCAGACTGGTGCGTGTTGATACCCCATAAGACACAATCACAATCTCGGCATCATCCATCCGGTATTCTTCCGTCAAAATAATCTTATCAAGATTGTTGCGGATCTTGTTCATAAGATGATCCATCATTATTGCCTGGGCTTCTACAGTCATGACCGGATAACCTTTTTCATCATGGGTAAGTCCTGTAAAATGGACTTTATATCCGTCACCTGCTGCGGGCATAGGGGCAATGCCGTTCGGACCGGGTTTAAACGGCTTGAAATTGTCTTTTCTGCCTTTTGGAGTAATCCGGGACAGGATGTTGATATCTTTAGCATCAGGTATCACCACTTTTTCACTCATGTGCCCCACAATTTCATCCGTCATTATCAATACAGGCAATCTGTACGTTTCGCTCAGATTAAAGGCCGTTATTGTCTGATAAAAAATTTCCTGAGGGGATGACGGGGCAAGAGCAATGATCTCATAATCTCCATGTGATCCCCATTTGGCCTGCATCATATCTGCCTGTGCCCCCATTGTGGGTAAGCCCGTGGAAGGACCGGCACGCTGCACATTAACTACGACACATGGGGTTTCCGTAACGATTCCAAGTCCTATGTTTTCCATCATCAGGCTAAAACCGGGGCCCGATGTTGCAGTCATGCTTTTGACTCCGGCACATGAAGCACCAAGAATGGATGCCATAGCAGCGATTTCATCTTCCATCTGAATAAAAGTTCCGCCTACTTCCGGAAGCCTTTCAGACATGCGTTCGGCCACTTCAGTTGCAGGTGTAATGGGATAGCCACCAAAAAACTTGCACCCTGCAGCAAGGGCTCCTTCTGCGCAAGCCTCGTCGCCTGTGATATAATGTGCGCCTGTAAGTACAGCTGGTTTCATTTATCCTCGTTTAAATATTTGATTAAGAGAAAGGGTCCCAGGATTTTATAATTCGCGGGTTCAAGGTAAAAATAGCTCATAACCATGACCTCTCTGATTCCTGACCCCTGATCCCTGTTTGTTCACGTTGACGGACTGGCTTCTGTTGAATAGATTGCAAATTCCGGGCAAATGATTTCACAGTAATGGCAGTTCACACAGTCATCCGGGTTTTTGGCAACAGGGGGGTGATATCCTTTTTTGTTGAATTTTGAAGAAAATTCAAGCATTTGCTTTGGGCAATATTCAATGCAATATCCGCATCCTTTACATCTGTCATCAAGAATATATACCGTGCCCTTGGAAACCTCTATATCATTTGCATCAAACGGAACGCGCCAGAAAGTCATATCCATCATCCAAAATAGTTTTAATTGTTAAAAAGTGGTAACAATATATAGAAATAGCAGAAAAGGTCAAGGCAAAATATTGAGCAAAGATAAATAATCTTGAGATACCCCCATGGTTTTTTAATGGGTGTCACGTTTTATTTTAAGAATCTCTGCGTTTAATATTAATTCGTAAGATTTTTTCTGTGTATATTAATGAAAATGATTATATTGAATGCGGTTACATTATGGAAGAATAGGGCAGGGGTGTCAGATCTACACGGCTTTACTTGAAAAAAAATTTTTGTTGAGGAATGCCCCTGTGGCAAAAAGTTTATTACCGTAATTTGAGAGAAAATTGTTTTGCATTGGTTTATAAATGGTATTCTAGTGAGCCAGTTTCAAAACGTCCCATTTTGGCCGATCTCTGCGTTGGGTGAAAATTTTAATCCTCGAAATACTCCATGTATTCCTGCGGTTAAAATTTTCATCCGCCTTGACCTTGACCAAACTGAAACGTTTTGAAAGTGGCTCAA
>JAHIFE010000050.1 GCA_018901125.1 Pseudomonadota bacterium
AATAAATATTACCTATAAGTCAAGCTATTTACATAAATTATATTGTGTCCACATATATTATTTTTTATTATGTTATATTTCAATTTATATTAATTAGTTATACCATATATGCATAATATATCAGGGGGAAGATCCGTTTTAGAGCGGTGTATACGAATTTGATAAAAACACAGGTAATAGGAAAAAAATTCCTACAATACTATGAGTATTTACCAGTTAACTATACAAAACCATAGAACAGTTAGACAGGGGAAGAATGGGATATGACAATTATTACTGTTTTCTGATTGACCGGATTCGCTGTAATAATGTCGGATGTGAATAATGAAAAAAGACATATGCCGGATGCGGAGTCAGGTTTGACAAGTTATTTCGGCTCAACTTTTTCAACGAACTTATGAGCTGCTCACCAAGATTAAAACTTTTTGTATAATTATCCGCTTCATATTCATTTTTTCTTGAAAAAGCATTCATAATCAATCCGATAGTGGCTGATATAGGGCTGTACAACAAACCAAATGCTATAAGACCCATGTGAAAACTTGCTTTTTGAGAGCCTAATGCTTCTGACAATGCCGGACTGCCGATGAAAAGTGAGAGAAGGTAAAGCGTAACCCCCATCTGTATGATAGAAATGATCATGCCTGTCAATGTATGTTTCTTTTTGTAATGGCCGATTTCATGGGCAAGTACTGCTACTATTTCTTCGGTAGTCAAATCATTAATTAAAGTATCAAACAATACAATTCTTTTTTTTGCGCCCAGTCCGCTGAAATACGCATTTGCTTTGGATGATCGTTTGGAGCCGTCGATAACAAAAACATTATCAAGCTTGAATCCGGCTTTTTGTGCAAATTCATTGATCGAATTTTTTAATTCACCTTCTTCCAGAGGTGTCTGTTTATTAAACAAGGGAACAATAAGAGTTGAATAAAACATGGCCATAAAAATCATAAAGACGCTTGTAACTATCCATGCGTAAATCCAGAAAAGTTTTCCGGTTGCCTGATAAAACAATACAAACAGCGCCAGAAGTCCTCCTCCTATAACAGCCGAAAGCATCCATCCTTTAAGCTTATCTAAAATAAATGTTTTGGGAGTAGTTTTATTAAACCCGAATTTTTCTTCGATAACAAACGTATCATAGACTGCAAATGGTGTATTAATAATATCTGCACAGAACATAAGGATCGCAAAAAACACCAATGGTATTGCAATGGAATTCTGAACCAGGCTTTGTGATATCGAATCAAAAAAAGCAAAACCACCTAAAAACAGCATCAGTAATATTAAAACCAGATTGAAACTGCTTGTCAGTATTGAGAATTTATCGTTTGCCTTTTTATATTCCTGAGATTTGCGATATTTTTCGGCGTCATAAACATCACGAACTTCTTCGGGTAATTCATCAGACCAGTTTCGGGAATTTAAATAATTTATTGTTCTTTCCAGAACGAAATCAAACAATATTATTCCTATAAAAATATAAAAAACAGTATTATGCATTTTTATTACCTGAATTTTGCACCTATTTAGCCTCCATTGGCCATTGAGTGCCATTTGTACTTCTCATTGCATATTGTTCTCTTAGCACACGTTTGAGCTTTTTGCCAGAAGTTGAAGAAGGAATCTCATCAATAAAGATTACTTCCTTAGGTTTTTTATGTGATGCGAGTTTATCTTTTACATAATCAATGATATCCTGTTCACCTATTGCCGAATTCTTTTGGAGAACCACATAAGCTACAAGCCTTTCTCCCCAATGGTGATCAGGCACGCCGATCACCGAAGCATCGTATATTTCCCTATGGTTGTGAAGTACTTCCTCGATTTCGGCAGGATAGATATTGACACCACCGGATATAACCATATCAACATCCCTGTCTGCCATATAGTAATATCCTTCCTCATCCATCCTTGCCATATCACCTACAGTGAAATACCCATTATGGTAATTTGTTTCGGTGGCTTCAGGATTTTCATAATATCCCCCAAGCAAAAAAGGGCTTTTTACATATATTTTCCCTGTTTCTCCGATTTGAACTTCATTCCTATCAGCATCTAACAGCATGACATCTACACCCGGCGCTGCTTTTCCACAACTTCCCGGTTTTTTTATCTGATCTTCCGGCCGCAGGCATGTGACACAGCTAAGCTCGGTTCCCCCGTACATTTCATAGATCTTATCGTCACCAAAGCATTCAACAGCTTTTTTCTTCAGGCTAAACGGAAAAGCTTCTCCGGTAACTATTATCAGCCGAAGTGACGATATATCATAACTGTTCAAAATCTCTTTGGGCAGATTGCAAATTCGATTCAGCATGGTAGGAACAACAAAAGTTGAGCTAACACGATGCTTCTGTATAAGCTCAAGAAACTTTCTGGCTTCAAATTTTGGCATAATGACAACTGTATTACCAAAAAGAAAGGAACAGGTAGCAAAACTTAAAGGTGCAGTATGACATAGCGGGCCTGCCACAATGTGTATGTCATCAAAATCCCAGCCGGTTATGGATGCATATAAAAGCATGATGTTGAGCCTGTTTTCGCTGTTTCTTACTACACCTTTTGGTCTGCCGGTTGTGCCGGATGTATATATCAATGAAGATGCCATTCCATAGCCGGAATTTTCTATTATTGGATAATTATCAATATTGGTATTAATAAGATTATTAAATTCTACTGTATCTGATTGCGCCGGTCCTTTTACACAAACATATACCATTTCAGGATTTTGTATTTTGTCCTTGATACCGGAAATTATCTTTTCAAATTGATAATCGTAAATCAAAATTTTCGATTTCGAATCATTAATAATATGAGCCACTTCATCTTCTTTGAAACGATAATTGATAAAAACAGGCGTTGTTAAAATCTTTCCGCAAGCATGCCATATATAAATTATTTCCGGGCAATTGGACATGAGAACCGAAACCCGGGAGCCGGGGATAACTCCAAGCTGTAATAAGGAATTAGCCAAAATATTACCGGTTCTATCAAGCTCTCTGTAAGAGATAGTTATATCATTCATGATAATTGCCGGGCGCTGGGGAATTCTGATTGCGTGCTTTGCTATACCAAGCTTTTCTGTGTTTATGTTGTTTATGTAATTATTAATATGCATATTATTAAACCTTTTAAACCGTACATAGACCTGATTGTCCGCTACTACAGTCTCGATGACATCCGGGCCGTATACCTATCGGCACAGGAAATCAAAATATCATTTACTCTTCGGTTTTTCAACTCAGTTATGGATACCAACTGCAATTCCCGGTTTAATGATCAACTGACAGGTTCCTGCACTATCGCTAACTATTATGTGTTATTATGTGTTGTAGCCCAATAATCAGCTTAGTAATCTCATAACGGAATTAAAAATCAAATTCAATGCCGGCGATGTTCTTTTCCCAAAATTTCATTTGCAAATCGATAATATTTCGCATAAGTAATTTCAGATAAGCTTCTTTTAGTCTTGACTCGGCTTTCTTTTCTGTTTTCCGGGTAGAAAAAAGGCAATCACTGTTAAAATAAAAACCATAACCGGCACAGATAAGAAACCGACCGTACTTCCTGTTGGAATTCAAACAGAGGCAGCAATGAAACAAATTATAATTAAATGGATAGTACTAACCGCTGCAATAATAATTACTTCCTATTTAAATATCGGGATAGCTGTAGATGGTCTTGCAACGGCTTTTTTTGCTGCAGCAGTTCTGGGAACCTTAAATGTTTTACTAAGGCCCATAGCTTTAATATTAACCCTCCCGGTTAATATTATTAGTCTTGGCTTATTTACCTTTGTTATAAATGCTTCGATGTTGATTATAACCTCAAAACTTATACACGGTTTTTTTGTTAATGGATTCTTTGCAGCAATAATCGGCTCATTATTCATAAGCTTTGTCAGCTGGATTATTACTCTTTTTGTCGGAGAGAAAATATCAGTTACAACCGAAAAAAATAATATAAAAGATAATGCAAAATCAGAATATATTAATTTAAAGGACAAGGGAAACGGCAAGTGGGAATAAAAAATTGCCCAAGATATAAAAAATCTATATTTTTGCTTGACGTTTAAAAATATGTATTTTAAAGGAATAAATTGTAACCAATGTTTATCTGCTGCACTTTAGCGCCATGCAAAGGTTTCGAAATCTTTGACATGTAACAAAAAACCGTTTTTTTTTAAAAGGAGATTTATTTTGGCAAAAGGTATTGTAAAATGGTTCAACGATAAAAAGGGGTTTGGTTTTATCGAAAAGGAAGAGGGCGGGGATGTTTTTGTTCATCATTCAGCGATTACAATGTCAGGTTTCAGAACCCTTGCTGAGGGGGACCGGGTTAGCTTTGATGTAGAAGAGGGTAAGCAAGGTCCTGCAGCAAAGAACGTAATGAAGATTTAATTTTCAATCATCTTAAAAAGGCATCTTAGATATTTATTTATTGATTACTTGTTAAGATTCACTAACTAGAATAAATAATAATTCTACTAAGACGGATAACTCAAGCATACAAATTTGATATGCGCTTTGTTTGATAAGCTGACTGTTACAAATGCTTGATCCCTCCTTTGAGCCTGTTAAAGAAAACCGGGAATCTATCCGCTCAGGTCATAGAGTCATTTTTTTAAGTTTGTTTTCTATAATTAAATACTATAGATGCCTTTTTTTGTTTTAACTTCATAAAATACTTTTATTTTCTATTATTTCAGAGCTTTTTCATTGGTTTTTGCTTTCCCTCATGCTTGTTGTTTATTCATGTGCGTTTGGGCCAACCCCTCCATTTTTCTTACCTCCACCATTCAAACTTTTCGTATGGAGTAAATATGACGGATGTATTACTCATTCTAGTCTGCCTGCTTAGTGGTTTGTCTTTGATTTTCATTATCCTCATTTTGAGGCGCCAACCCGAAGATTTAGAAACAAAGCTTAAAGAAAATAATATTGGGCTTGAAAAACATACGGCAAATATTGAAAGCGTTGTAAAAAAAGAGCTTGTTGAAAACCGGAAGGAATATGCCCAAAATTCGAAATCAGCCCGCGAAGAGCTGGGAGCTTCGCTAAAGGATTTCGGCGATTCGCTTTCAAAACGAATTGCCGAGATAGCAGGTATGCAGAAGAACCAGCTTGATACCTTTTCAAAGCAACTTCTTGATATGACAAGGCTGAACGAAGAAAAACTTGAATCAATGCGGCTCACAATGGAATCACGTTTGAGCACCATGCAGGAAGAAAACAGCAAAAAGCTTGAGCTAATGCGCGCAACCGTTGATGAAAAACTCCATGCTACTCTTGAAACACGCCTCGGAGAATCCTTCAAGCAGGTAAGCGAACGCCTTGAACAGGTTTACAAAGGGCTTGGAGAAATGAGAAGCCTTGCAACCGGCGTTGGTGATTTGAAGAAGGTGCTTACGAATGTTAAAACCCGCGGAACCTGGGGAGAAGTTCAGCTTGGCGCACTTCTTGAACAGATTCTGTCACCGGAGCAGTATGAAGCAAATGTTGTAACGAAAAGAAACAGCCGGGAAAGAGTGGAATTTGCAATAAAGCTTCCGGGACAGGACCCTTCCGGACAGCATGTTGTCTGGATGCCGATAGATGCAAAATTTCCGCAGGAAGATTATCAGCGTCTTATTGACGCTCAGGAAGCGGCCGATAAAGATCTTGCCGAAAAATCCCTTAAAAATCTTGAAATCAGAATAAAAGCGGAAGCAAAAGATATTAGGGAGAAATATATATGCCCTCCCGATACAACCGATTTTGCCCTTATGTTTATTCCTACAGAAGGCCTTTATGCAGAGATAATAAGAAGGCCGGGACTGTGCGATATTCTCCAGCGGGAATATAGGGTGGTTGTGGCAGGACCTACTACCCTTGCTGCTTTATTAAACAGTCTTCAGATGGGATTTAAAACTCTTGCAATTGAAAAACGTTCAAGCGAAATCTGGCAGCTTTTAGGAGCTGTTAAATCCGAATTCGGAAAATTTGGTGATATTCTGGCAAAAACTAAAAAGAAGCTTGATGAAGCAGCAAAAACAATAGAAAGCGCAGAAATAAGAACCCGTGCCATTGAGCGCAGTCTTAGGACAGTACAACAAACTCCTTCACAGCCTTCGCTACTGCCGGAAGATGATGACACTGACAAGTCTTTACAAGTGTTCAACGACTAAAGTCCCGATAAAGGAGAGAAGTTCGCAGAATTATTGCTCTCGACTGCTGTAAATGATATGCTTAAACCATTCTATATAAACCAAACTTGTTGCTGCAAGCGGAACCATATTTTGACAAAAGATATGGATTTACACAGTTTTATAATAAATATGAAAGATAAAAGATAAGGGTGTGGCGGAGAGACAGGGATTCGAACCCTGGGTAGAACTTTCGCCCTACACTCGCTTAGCAGGCGAGCGCCTTCAGCCTACTCGGCCATCTCTCCGTTTGGTTATGGCGGAGGGAGTAGGATTCGAACCCACGGAGCCGTTAAGCTCAACGGTTTTCAAGACCGCCTCCTTAAACCACTCGGACATCCCTCCATTTTGAAGTCTTCTTATCTAACATCATATCAGATATACGTCAAGAATTTATAGGATGAGGAAGGTATCATTTATGATAAATTTTGAAAATATAATCTGATATCAAAAAAAATATAAAACCTCATTGATCTTGATAAATCAAGATGATAGAGTTCGCTTTCATATAATTAACAGATTTTGTATAAAAATGAATTAAAACCCAAATATATCAATAGCGGGAATAAGTAAAAATAGGGACGAATATAATGAATATTTTCGAATATCCTTCAAAACCGGCTGAAGCAAGGCTTAAGGCTATTATCAACAGAGGGCTTTCTTTCAGCCGCAAGGATTTTAATGCTGTTAACCGTATATTGGAAGATGTCAGAAAAAAAGGGGACAGTGCACTTATAAATTACGCCAGGAGTTTTGATTCTCCGGCAATAAATCAGGATTCTATTAAGGTAAGCAATAAAGAAATTGATGACGCTATAAAAAAAACATCGAAGACTTTTGCGGCTTCTTTGAATCGTGCAGTTTCTCAGATAGAAGCATTTCACAAGCAGCAAATACGATTATCATGGATAAACAATGAAAGAAACGGTGCTTTTCTCGGACAGCTTATTAACCCGGTTGATGCTGCCGGAATGTATGTGCCGGGTGGAAAAGAAGGAAAAACCCCGCTTGTTTCATCAGTTATCATGGGAGCTATACCGGCAAAGATAGCTGGTGTACGCCGGATTGTAATGGTTACCCCGTCAACAAAAGACGGCAGTATTAATCCGCATCTTCTTGTTGCGGCAAAGACGGTCGGCGTTGATGAAATTTACAAGGTAGGAAGTGCCTGGGCAATAGCAGCGCTTGCTTATGGTACCGAAACGATTCAAAAGGTAGATGTTATCGTCGGTCCCGGCAACATGTATGTGACGCTTGCAAAAAAAATTGTTTCGGGTACGGTTGGAATTGACATGACGGCAGGGCCAAGTGAAATTCTTATTATTGCAGATGAAAGCGCAATTCCTGAATATGCTGCCGCTGATATGCTATCACAGGCTGAACATGATCCTCTTGCTTCTGCACTGCTTGTTACGGATTCCATGAAAACGGCAAAATCAGTTCTTGCGGCTTTAAATGACCAGCTTAATAAACTTGAAAGACGCGATATTGCCGAAAAATCTCTTTCAAAATACGGCGCCATAATCGTTGTTTGCGATATTTTAGCTGCGATAGAGCTTTCAAACAAAATAGCACCCGAACACTTAGAACTTCAGATAAACAATCCTTTTGAGTATATCGGAAAGATTAAAAATGCAGGGGCACTATTTCTCGGAAATTATACTCCTGAACCTGTTGGGGACTATATCGCAGGGCCTAACCATGTGCTGCCCACGGCAGGAACTGCCAGATTTTCGTCGGCTCTTTCCGTTGATAATTTTATAAAAAAGACAAGTCTTATAAATTATTCAAAGGAGGCTTTCTTTAGGGAAGCAAAAGATATTATAATGCTTGCCGAAACCGAAGGGCTGGGCGCACACGCCAATTCTGTTAGGATAAGACTAAAAGATGCAAAAAATAACTTTAAACCCAAGACTTGATGGGCTCACAAAGAGTTCATCATGTTACCCTGAGTTAGCCGACAGTTATTACTGCCTGTCATGCCAAATCTCAAAATTATGTAATTTTAACCTCTTTCAAAACGTTTCAGTTTGGTCAAGGTCAAGGCGGGAGAAAATTTTCGTGCCACGGGAAATCTGATGAACAAGATAATATCGCAAAAAGCTGCTGAAGCCATAATAGAAATAAGTTCAGCCACAAAGGAGATTCAGAATTTCCATGAATTTCCTCAAATTATCGAGTTAATAATATCAAAACAGATACCTCTTGACTGGATTGCAATGTACAGCAATTCATATTCCGGGAAAGAAATCCAAACAATTACCAACCCTGATCTGACATTTAACTGGAATGAGATTTATTCACAGGCTGGGCCATACGATTATTTTGGAGCCTGCATTCAACAATTGAATCCCGGAGGATTCCTTGTCAATCAGGATGTCGTTGACCCAACCATTGAGGAGCAATGTTTAAGCCTGGATTTTGCTAAAAAACATACTGGTACGAATCATTTTATGGGTTTAATGGGATTTAAAAATCTCAATCAATTTCATGCATACGGATTTTATCGCACGGATATAAAAAAGCCTTTTACTCATGAGGATAAGATTTTTTTCAGTTGTTTGAGTTCACTTTTTGTCTCTATCTCGAATACGCTGCTTTTATATCTCCAAAATGACTTTATGCGCGCAGGTCTTGACTACCTAATGGCAGGAGAGCCCATAAAACCGCTTGTTTTTGATAAATGGCTAAAACCTGTTGAGATTCCGGCAGATACTCTGAAAGTCCTTTCTCAAGTTTTTGATAAAACGAATTACGCAAAGCTTCCCGTAGAGATCATCCAATGGATTAATACCACAATAGCACCCCGTGGTTATATTGAGCCTAATACAGGACCATGGTTTCTTAGGCGCGACTTGCCCGGGGAAATACTATTATGCCAAGCCTACGTTATATTAACTCCAAGCAAAAGACTTTATCTTATGATTAAGATAAAGTATGAAAACAGCACAGTAGACTTTTCCATACTGAAAGAAAGACAATTAACGAACCGGGAGATTGAAGTGCTTGAATACCTGCCAATAGGCTATACAAACAATCAAATCGCAAAGGCCATGGGCATAAAGACAGTAAGTGTAAAAAAGCACTTTAGGAATATAGCCGCAAAGTTCGGGACGTACAGCAAAACAGAAACACTTTATAGGGCGTTGTTAGAAAAACACCTAATAGAATGAATCACCTTATAAAGTCGGCATCCTGTATCAAAACACCAAATAATTGAAAAAGAGATTTCTTTATGAGCCACTTCTTATTTCAATGCCAACCAAAAAGACAAAACTGTCCTGTGTTTTTATAACCGAATCCAGGCAAAATATCAAAGCCGATATTAACTAACGAAAATCCTAATGCAATGTTGTAAAATATTGTTTTACATATTCACGAGAAAAAAGCGAAAAAGGTATCCTTTGGGATACTATGCAAAACAAAAGATATATGCTTATTATTAGAGCAACCTTCAAAACGTTTCAGTTTGGTCAAGGTCAAGGCGGGTGAAAATTTTTACCGCAGGAATACATGGAGCATTTCGAGGATTAAAATTTGAGCCAAACGCTGAAATCGGCCAAAATGGGATGTTTTAAAACTGGCTCATCAGTAAGAAAATTATAGGTAGTTAGAAACCTATCTTGGAATAATTTCAAAATATAAGCTTAACGGCAATTATACGATTAAAGGAATAAACGAATTATGAGCAAAGAAATAAAAATAAATAAAAAAATAAATGCAAATGAGATAAGTTCATTTCTCCGTGAATTGGCAGATACATTTGACGGCCAAAAGGAAGCTTTTGACATTGATGTGCGAAAACATCTTCAGAACTTTTCTAAAATTGAAATAAATATTAAAAAAAATATGTTGCTCGCTTCAGTTAAAATGAAAATGGAACAGGGAGAACCAATAGAAATAACACATAAAAAACTAATGAACAGTCAGGCAGCTACGTAAGCGGTTTTCAATGAAATTTAAAATAATTGCCTGAAAACACCCTGTCCGATTTAAGTCTGGTTCTATCATTTATAAAGGATGGCGTATAATGTAAATCGCAATTCGATGTTCGCGCTATTCGTTATTCGCTGTCAGCAGGTCGCACAAAAGCCGCACGCCGAATCCTGTACCGCCAATGCCGCAATAATCCGTTGCTTTCTTTGTATATGCCGGTCCCGCAATATCAATATGTGCCCACCTTGTGCTGTTGGTAAATTCAGCCAGAAACAATGAAGCGGTTATAGCGCCACCCCATCTTGAGGTGCTCATGTTACTTATATCTGCAAAATCACTTTTCAGATATTCTTTGTAATCTTCAGGAAGGGGCATCCGCCAGCAGCGTTCATGTGTTTTATTTGAGGATTTAATTATTGATTCCGCGAGCTCATCATCTGCTGAAAATACTCCCGCAATTCTTTCTCCAAGAGCAACTACGCAAGCACCGGTAAGTGTTGCAACATCAATTAACGTATCAGGTTTATATGTTTTTATGATATAGGAAATGGTATCAACAAGTATAAGCCTGCCTTCTGCATCCGTATTATTAATTTCGATGGTTTTACCTTCATAGCTTTTTACAATGTCACCGGGTCTTGTTGCATCTCCTGAAAGCATATTTTCAGCAATCGGAATGGCGCCTATTATTTTAATCCCGGGTTTTATTTTTGCAGCAGAAATTAGTGTTGCCGCAACTGTTGCAGCTCCGGACATATCCATTTTCATATCTTCAAGAGAGCCGGCAGGTTTTAAGTTTATACCGCCCGAATCAAAAGTAATCCCCTTTCCTATTAAAGCTATAGTCTTTTTTGCGCCTTTTGGAGAATATTCCAGAATAATAAGCCGTGGTTTGTTTTCGCTTCCTTTAGCAACCGCAAGTAAAGCACCAAATCCAAGCTGTTTAAGCTTCTTCTCATCAAAGATTTTTATTTTAAGATTTTCATTTTTTGCTGCTAATGCTATATTTTTTGATAGTACATCCGGTACTTTATCATTTGAGGGGGTACTTACCCACTCTCTGGCAAGAATGGTTCCGCTGCAGATTATTTCAACCCGTGAAAGCAAGTCTTCGTATTTTTCCTCAGATTTCTGTTCAACAAAAAAGTTCACTTTCTTTAAGGGAGTATATTTTTTTTCTTTTTTGTATTTGTCGAAAATATGATTTGCCAGAAAAGCGCCTTCTGCCATAGATTCGAGAACTTCTTTTCTTTCCATCCCGAGTTTGACGGAAGATGGTACTGCAATTATGATGTCTTTAAGTTTGTCTTTGATACATTTTTTTACGGATTTTCCGCAAACAGCACGAAGAGATTCATAATCAATGTTTTTTATTTTCCCAAGTCCCAAAAACATTACTCTCTGAGATTTTATTTCAGGCAGATCATAAAGTGTTAATTCATCACCCTTTGCTCCCTTGAATTCCACGGCAGTATCAGTTTTTTTTATAAGCGAAATGATTGTTTCATTATCATGTATTTGTGAATCCTCGGATACCGGAATAATCACAGCATCCATCTTGAATTCATTTAGTTTGCCTGTTTTTAAATAAAGCATGTTTCTCCTTATTTTTTTACAATTCTTATTTTGTCCCGTTTTTTTGCCGCAAAAGAAACTTCAGCGCTTCCCTGGTTTACCGCAATTTCAAGGAATCCGCGGCTTCCTATGATTGCAAGAGGCTTATTTAGCCCTGCATGCTCATATGCTAAAGATAATTTATCTATTTTGTTTTTGCCAACAATTATATGAAAATCTTTTTTATTTATACCGGAACAAAATTCATCAAGTTTTTTTGAGTCAATATTGGTTAGAAGATTTCCAAAATGATCAATTGACACAACCTCCCCTACAAGCTCACCATCATCCGATATTTCAGGTTTTTCGATATTAATACTTACAAGAGTATTCCTGCTTATCGGAGTTCCGAGTTCCTCCATACTCACTCCATCAGACAGATACGCTGCTACCGGTGAAAAAATATCACGCCCGTGGAAAGTATTGCTTACAGGTTTTAAAAAATATTTATTTTTGTCGAGCTTTATAATCTTACCGGATTTCCCCTCTTTAAATAATAGCGTTAAAACACCATTATCAGCTGCTATAAAATAATGTCCATTATGTAAAACGGCAAGAATAGCCCTGTTGCTCCCGACTCCAGGATCGACTACGATAACATGTATTGATCCTTTGGGAAAATATTTATAATAATATTCAATAAGATATGCGGCACTGACTATATCATAAGGGGAAAGGCAATGGCTGATATCAACAATAGAAGCTGCGGGATTTATGGAAAGGACAACTCCTTTCATTATGCCCACATATTCATCGTTGATACCAAAATCCGTAAGAAGAGTTATTACCGGCATGGTTAACAATTATAATTTTTTATAAAGATGCTTATATGCCTCTTCAGATGCTTTCCTGCCGGAAGAGGTTCTCATAATCAAACCGATTTTTAAAAGAAAGGGCTCGACAACATCTACAAGGGTATCGGATTCTTCCTGAAGGGTTGCTGCAATCGCTTCAACTCCCACAGGCCCGCCATTGTAAAACTCTATTACTGTTTTAAGATAGCGGCAGTCGAGATTTGTAAGTCCTTTATCATCAACTCCCTCAAGAGCAAGAGCATCCTGAACGGTTTTTTTTGTAATTACACCGTCTCCTCTAACCTGAGCATAATCTCTGACTCGCTTTAAGAGCCTGTTGACAATCCTAGGCGTACCCCTTGATCGTCGCGAAAGTTCGTAAGCTGCATCTTCTTCGATTTTGACTTTAAGCAACTCTGCGGAACGTGAAACAATTATCATCAGATCCGATTCGGTATAGAAATCGAGAGTTCTGAATATGCCGAAACGGTCCCTTAATGGTGAGGAAAGCAATCCGACTCTTGTTGTAGCCCCAACCAATACGAAGTGTTTTAAACGGTATTTGTGGCTGCGTGCGTTAACTCCTTTGTCGAATACAAAATCTATGGCAAAATCTTCCATTGCAGGATACATGAATTCTTCAACCACTTTCGGTATTCGGTGAATCTCGTCGATAAACAGGATATCCCCTTCTTCTAAGTGAGTAAGAATCCCTACAAGGTCTCCTCCCTTTTCGAGGGCCGGTCCGGAAGTAACAGTAAGATTAGCGCCGGTCTCATTTGCAATAATGTGGGCAAGAGTTGTTTTGCCAAGACCCGGCGGGCCATGTAAAAGGACATGATCAATTGGCTCCCCGCGCTGCTTTGCGGCTTCGATTGCAATTTTTAGTGTTTCAACAACCTCGCTTTGACCTATATAATCACGCATGGTTTCAGGACGGAGGGAAAGTATTTCAGGTTCTGTGTCAACAGAAATACAGGAACCGGAAAGTATTTCATTATCTTCGGAAGAATATGTCAGAATATCATCACTCATCAGGTTCTTTCTCCACGATATACTTCTTCTAACAGATCTTCAGGACCGGTAATATTTCTGTTTCGTTGCAAAGCTTGCGCAACCATTGTCTTTGCCTCGCCAGGTTTATAACCAAGCTGCGAGACAAGAAGATCGATTACCTTCTGTCCAAAATCTTCCGAAACAGATTCATATGTTTGTTCCGTTTTTCTGATTAAAACAAACTTGTTCATCTTTCCTTCAAGCGTTGCTATAATTTTTTGAGCCGTTCTGTTTCCGATACCTTTAAGCTGCTTTAGTGCTGCAGCGTCTTTCGATTCTATAGCTCTTGAAATATCCCGTACGGGCATGGTGAGGGCTTTTACAGCTTTTAACGGTCCTATGTCTTCAACAGAAATGAAATATTGAAAAAATTCCTTTTCGATTTCAAGATTAAAACCTATCAATACAGGTTTTGGCTGTTTTTCCGATTGATGATAATAAATATAAAGAGTTATTTCGTCTCCAACTGATCTTGTATTTAATGTTTCCATTACGATCGCCGGGAGCATGATTTCATATCCAACATGATTTACGAGCAAAAGTATGCGCTCGCTTTCTTTCTTCAATAATTTTCCTTCTAAATATCCTATCACTGAAATCTTCTCCGGAGATTTTCCAAACTTAAATCGTTACTGGTTGTTATTGTGACGGAAAAGGCCTAAAAGAGCCAGAGCAATTGCATCGGAAGCATGATAGGGTCTTATGGGTGTATTTAATTTCAACAAATTTCTTACCGTAAGTTCGAGCTGTTGTTTGTTTGCATTACCATTGCCTGTTAAAACATGCTTGACTTCCCGCACAGCAACCTCTTTTGTTGATATACCGGCGTGGCATGCCGAGAGAAGAATAACACCAGTAACTTTACCAAGATTTATCCCTGATTTAGGATAGGAATCAAGGGAAAATACATCTTCCAATACCATCAGATCAGGCTTTTCATCCTTTAAGAGCAAGAGAAGTTTTGAATAAATATGGTTAAGGCGCTCGGCAATGCCCAGTTTTTTCGAAGTGTTAATGCTGCCAAAAGAAAATCTTAGAATTTTAAGCCCGGTTCCACAGATTATTCCCACACCTGTTGAAGCCAGCCCCGGATCTATACCGATGATCTTTATCATCTTTTGCTCTTTAAGGATGAAAAATCAAATATTTTATTTTAAAATACTTTCAACTTGCTTTCGGCGATCTTGGCTTCATTTGAATTTGGAAATTTTTGAATAAGTTCGCTCAAGACAAGCTTGGCATTTTTTTTATCTCCAAGATTATAAAAGGAAAGCCCCTGTTTTAGTAATGAAGCCTTTACCTTATTACCTTTTGGATATTTTTCTATGACTTTCTGATATTCAACAATAGCTTTTTCGTACCATTTTTCCTGATAATAGCTCTCACCTATCCAGAACTGGCTGTTATCAGCTTTATCGGAATTTGGATATTTGGTCAGAATGTCCTGCATCTTCTGCCGGGCTGCTTCATACTTCCCCCCATCATACAGCTTGAGGGCTAAAGCATACATCTCGTCTTCATTAATATCTTTCTTTTCGTCAGGTGAAGCCACCGGCACCTGAGTTGCTGTTTTTTCTTTTCCTTCAAGACTCAAATATTGTTCAAGACGCGCAATTTTATTGTTATCTGCTTTCACAGTCTCTTCGATACGGGCAAGCCTCTCTTCAGATCTTTTGTCGGATTCTTCGACGCCTTTTGATTTTTGCTTTAAAAGGTGTTCAAGCTCCTCCACTCTTCCGGTTAACATCTGGATTTCTTCTTTACGCTTTTCAATTTCAGCATATTGCCCGGCCGTTTGTCCTCTTATCTTTTTTTCCTTCTCATCCCCAATAGTTTTTATCTCTTCTGTTTTTTTCTTTATTCCATCAGTGCTGGTTTTGAGCTGGGAAGTCTGGTTTTCTAAAGTTACAACTCGCAGCCTTAATTCTCCCATACGGTTATTAAGCGTTACTACATCTTTATGCAAAGCGCAGCCGAGATTTAAACATACAATCAGAACAAGAATGTAAAAAAGTTTAAATTTGTTTCCTTTCCCTTTGCCGGTCAGGGAAAAGAAAGCGATGATTCGAGGGATCAAGGAATTGTTTTCCAACGGTTTTATTGAGGTGTTTAGCATCCTGCCAATCTCCCGGTAGTTTTTTGCAAAAATTCAAAAAACGACTATTTACCCGGTGGAAAATGGGAAAAAATACCCATCCACCGGGTTGTTTTATTCTCAGCCCGGACAGAGGCTTGTTCGCCTCTGAATTCATAATGGTCTTTTTATTAAATACAATATTAAAAAAACGTAATATAGACAGCCGGACTTATTGTATGATAAAATGGGCTCTTCTATTCTTTACCCAGGCTCCTTCATTCTGGCCAGGATCAACCGGTTTCTCTTCCCCGTAACTGATTGTTTTCAACCGTGAAGAAGCTATGCCAAGATTGACAAGAAAATTCTTTGCACTTTGTGCACGCTTCTCCCCAAGAGCAAGGTTATACTCATTAGTTCCGCGGTCATCACAATGTCCCTCAATAGTTACAGTTACATAAGCTGCTGAATACTTTTCAAGGTATGTTGCTTTCTTTTTAAGAATTTCCTGGGCCCGTTCATTAAGAGCGGCACTATCAAAATCAAAGCGCACATCCTCATTAACAAGCGCCTGCATTGCTTCGGCTTTTTCCATTGCCATTCTTTCCTGTGCAGTAGGTCCTGCGGATTTTTGGAGAGATTGTGCATCCGTAAGAGATTCAGATGTCACATCCGACCCGGAAGAATCGGAAGAATCAGAATCAGAAGCAGAAGCTCCTTTATCGGATAATGTGTCCGCAGCTTCCCCAATATCAGCCTTTACGGTTTGTTTCCCGCAAGAAGCAAAAAGCAACAGAGCAGGAACTGCAACCAAGAGAGCCAAAACAATCAATAATTTTTTCTTCATTTTAAACCTCCTTTATATACTACTGTTATTTGTTAACAAGCCTGGGTGACCATTTGGGATTTGTCTGTTCACCGGATATGGCGAACAAACGCCTTTGATCTGTTCCGTAAGAAGTCATTACGTAGATTCTCGAAGGCCCCTCACGTGTTGAGCTGAATACGATTAGACTTCCATCCGGAGACCATGAAGGGGATTCGTTATTGCCTTCGTTATGTGTTAATTGTACAGGAGCTTTCCCATCAAGACCAATAATATAAATATTATGTCTTCCTTCATCCATTCCGCAATATACTATCTTGTCGCCTTTATGCGACCAGCACGGCTGGGTATTATACCGGCCATTAAATGTCAATCTTTGTACAGCTCCGGTATCAATATCCTGTATATATATTTGAGGTGTTCCTGACCTGCTTGAAACAAAAGCCATCTTCTTTCCGTTCGGAGAGAATGCAGGAGATACATCACTTCCAGTACTGTTTGTCAACTTTTTAATTATTTTCCCGTCTCCTGTCATGAGGTAAATATCCTGATCTCCCGAATAGGAAAGTGTTGCAGCAAGTGCAAACTGTCCGGGCATCCAGGACGGTGTTATATTTATCCCTTTTTTTGCTACAGAAGAAATACTATTATTAGCAATATTTTTTATATAAAGGTCGGGATTTCCTTTCAAATAAGAGGTATAAGCAAGCCATTTGCCGTCAGATGACCAGGCTGGAAAAAGAGTGATTGCTTTGTTTTTTGTAAATTGTCTTACATTGGTTCCGTCGAAATCACAAATATAAATCTCTTTATTTCCTGAGCCTGTTGATACGAAGGCAATGCAGGTGTCAAAAACCCCTCTGTTCCCTGTAAGGCAATAGACAATCTCACTTGCAAAAAGGCGCATTATCTGCCTTAAATCATTTGCGTCTGCTCTGTATTTCTTCCCTACAAGCTGGCTGGCTTTGGTTGTATCAAACAGTCTCATTTCTATTTCAAGATCGTTACCTTTTGCCTGAATTGTTCCGGTAACAAGAAGCTCTGCTCCAACGGTGGTCCAGTTGCGAAAATCTACGGTTTGCAAAGTAGTTTCCGGCTTCAACGGGTTTTCAAGAAAGCTGTCTCGGTCAAGTATCTTGAAATAACCGGTAAAATCAAGCATTCCCGAAAGCATGTCGGAACCTTTTTTTGATAATTGGATATTATCGCTATTAGTTGCCACTGAACCGGATTTAAATAAAGGTACGGCAATAGGCATTTTCCTTATAGAGGGACTGTTAATATCAATATAATCATATCCCCCAAAACTAATTCCTGTCATTGTTAACAAAGCAGCAACAAAAACTATAAAAAGACGAAAATATCTCATCCAACTTTCCTTTACATTTATCCGGATTACATCAGTTATTTCTGCTTAAGCCCGCTGGTTCCAAAACGAAGCCCAACCTCATAATATGGACGGCCATATCCTTCGGGGAGGATAGGAAGAGGATTGGATTTTTGAATAGCCCTGTATGCAGATTCGTCGAGGTGGCGGTTTTGCGATCTGCTTTCAAAACGTATATCGCTGATTTCGCCGGTACGCATTATTTTTATTACAAGGGCAACCACAGAATCGGAACCTCTTCCTCCTATCTGTTCGGAGTAAGCCCAGTTTTGCTGAATTATATAAGAAATCTCTGCGTTATATATATCGAGTGCACCTATCGGCAGATTGTTGCCGCCGCTACCGCCAGGCAAGCCCGGAGCCGCTCCTTTTATTCCGGTTCCCTGAGAACCGTAACCCTTTGCCTGATCGGTTTTATCAAACTTTCCGGTTTTGGAACCGCTTTCAATCTGGTTCCTTATTTTGCTTATTGCATCGCTTACTGATGCCGGTCTTGATTCACCAACCTTTTTTTCCATGTCTTTTACTGCATTTTTTATTAACTCTGCTGAGTCGGCTTTCTTTTTTGGCAAAGTCTCAGGGTTCAAAGATACTGCTTTTGTCACTTTTTCCGGAGGCTTTTTCTGTACTTTTTCTGCTTTAACCGCAGGTTTTGAAATTTCTTTTGGCTTTTCCACCTTTATGGACGCCTTTTTTACAGCTTTTTTTTCTGCAACAGCCGAACTCTTTATTGCGTCCGGTCTTCCGGCGGGCGGTCCTGGACGGCCTGCCGGAAGTGAAACAAGGCTGACATTTATAGATGAAGGAAAAGGATTCACCGCAGGCCTGTTATATCCGGGAAGAAAAAATAAAATTCCTATTAAAACGGCATGACACGCTAAGGAAACACCAAATGTTAAAGCCACTGTTTTTTGAGGTATGCCGCTTTTTCCGTTTATATATCCGGAAAATTTAGAGCCTTCTCGCATGCTTATTATTTTATCCGACTTTTATTGCTTTCGGCAGGTTCTGTAACCATCCCGAGTTTTTCCACACCCGCTTCCTTTATTTCAGACATAAGCTCAACAACCGCACCATAGGATATATTCTTGTCTGCCCTTAGATATACTTCCTGGTCAGCACGGCCTTCTAAAATTTTTTTTATTTTAATCTGAAGTTGTTCAGGAGCAACTTTATAATTGTTTATATATATATTACCACCTTTATCGAGAGATATTAAAAGATGATCGTTTTTCGATACTAAAGGTTTAGCGGTAGCTTCAGGAAGGGAAACATTTACACCCTGCACCATCATGGGAGCGGTTGCCATAAAAATAATCAAAAGAACCAGCATAACATCCACAAAAGGAGTAACATTTATTTCGGATATAAGGCGATCTCTGTCCCCGCCGGCCGTCATTTTTTATTCCCCTTTGCCTTTAATGTGTCCCTTTCGACTATATTAAGGAAATCAGCTGCAAAACTTTGCAGTTCAGACTCCATGGTTCTTATTTTTTGCATGAAATAATTATATGCAATTACGGAGGGTATTGCTGCGGCAAGTCCGGCAGCAGTAGCTACAAGTGCCTCAGATATTCCAGGAGCAACAACCGCAAGCGTGGCTGAACCCCTCAGCCCGATTCCGTGAAATGAATTCATGATTCCCCAAACGGTACCAAACAATCCTATAAAAGGAGCGGTATTCCCGGCTGTTGCAAGAAAAGGAACCAGCTGTGTCAGTCCCGTTATTTCGGAGTTAATAGCTCTTCTTAAAGCACGTTTTATGTTATCCATACCGGCAAACTGGGAACTTATTGTCAAGTCTTCAGATTCTGAAGATCTGGAATTTATAGAAACTCCCGATTGGCTTAATTTTGTAAGCTCCGAATAACCTATGCGAAAGATCCTGGCAAGCGGGCTGCCTGTCAATTCTTTTGATTTTGCATAAACATCTGAAAAATCGCGGCTTCTCCAGAAGTATTCAATAAAGGATTCGGATTCTTTAAATGCGCGCCTGATGTATTTAAATTTAAGAAAAATAATCGTCCAGGTAGTCATGGAGAAAAGAACAAGAGTAAGCAATACACCCTGAACCACAATTCCTGCATTGCCTATCATGTGAAATAAATCTAACTGCTGGGAACCCATAGAATTTACTCCGTTATAGTGCGTATGCTGTGACAGATAAAAGATAATTAATGGTAAATACCAATGTAATTTATATCGGCAATACGCTGTTGTGTCAACGATAAGTTGCCATAACGTCGGAAGCAAAGAAACTGTCATTCATTGGAGCCACTTTCAAAACGTTTCAGTTTGGTCAAGGTCAAGGCGGGTTAAAATTTTAACCGCAGGAATACATGGGGTATTTCGAGGATTAAAATTTTCGCCCAACGCAGAGATCGGCCAAAATGGGACGTTTTGAAACTGGCTCATTGTAGTACGCAATCTGTCTTGTTTACAATGCTCTGGTAAAGTAAAAACGGATACCCGGTTAAGCCGCTTTTCCCTACGCAAATTTGTTTTCAAAATCATCTCATATTATTCCCTTGCCCGTGCAACATCCCGGTGGTATAAATAAAACAGGTTTAAATATAATAGAAAGGATTAAATGATGAAAATAGCAGTAAGCGGAAAAGGTGGAGTTGGCAAAACAACTTTTTCGGCTCTTTTGATACGCGCCTTGAACAAAAAGGGTAAACATGTGCTTGCAATCGATGCCGATCCCGATGCCAATCTTGCAGCAGCAATTGGAATTAAAGGAGCCGACAAGATAGTTCCTATTGCAGAAATGAAAGACCTTATATTTGAAAGAACGGAAGCAAAGGCCGGAACCATAGGTGGTTTTTTCAAACTTAATCCGAAAGTGGATGATCTTCCGGAAGCTTTGTCTGCCAGATTTGAAAATATAAAACTCATGAGGCTTGGCGGAGTCAAAAAAGGCGGATCAGGCTGCATTTGTCCTGAAAGCACGCTTTTAAAAGCACTTGTAACGCATGTAGTACTTTCAAGAGACGAGGTTGTGGTGATGGACATGGAAGCGGGCATCGAACACCTTGGCAGGGCTACCGCACAAGCTGTTGACAAGCTATTCATAGTAGTTGAACCGGGACGTCGAAGCATTGAGACTGCCGGTCATATCAAAAAACTTGCTTCCGAAATAGGACTTAAAAATCTATCTCTTGTAGGAAATAAAATAAGAAGCGATAAGGACATAGAATTTTTAAAAGAAAATCTTCCGGGTTTTGAATTTTCATGTTTCATTCCATATGATGATGCCCTTATTGAAGCGGATTTGAATGGAATATCTCCTTTCGACAATAAAACAAGCGCGTTAATCGAAATTGAAAAGGTAATCGCCGGATTAACTGAAAAATGAGGAAAAGATATATTCCTGCGCAAAAACGCTGGGGTAAAAGAATCCCGGCCGTCAGAATAAGACCTGGTGCAGACGGTGAGTTAAAAAAAGTCTTTGCTGCTATCGGAGTTCCTGAGCATGCCGAATTTAAACCCGACCCTTTTCAGTTAAATGCGATAGATGCAATAGAAAGGGCAGACTGCCTTGTTACCGCTCCAACTGGTGCAGGAAAAACATGGATAGCCGAGCAGGCCATTGCAAAAGTTTTCAAAAAAGGGAAAAAGTCCTGGTATGCTTCTCCGCTAAAAGCTTTGTCCAATTCAAAATATCATGAATTTTGTGCTATATTCGGTTCACATAATGTGGGTATACTAACCGGAGACAGAAAAGAAAATCCGGATGCTCTCATAATAGTCGGTACAACTGAGATTTTAAGAAACCAGCTCTACGATGCT
>JAHIFE010000051.1 GCA_018901125.1 Pseudomonadota bacterium
ACCGGACAACTCACGCCTGAATTCATCAAGGGTCGCAGCCTTTTTTGCAATATCAAAAAGATGCGGAATAGCCGACAACAGATATTCAGGACAAAATTTACTTGTATCAATCATTTTTTAATATCCTTAAGCTTTGATCCGGGATACTTCATCTTTTATCATTATATTCTTTGGGGTAAATAGAATAAATTTTAAAATAAGTTTATCACAGGAAAAGATGAAGCACAATTTGAATAGAAGGTAATATTACAACACACTAATATAATAAATAATATTTTATTTACTGTTGCATGTTAACTGAAAATATTATAAAATCACAAACCATATGTTGGTATAATACTGTCATGGTGCAATAATGTCAAGAAAGGTAACAATTCATATAGGGTAACTGCATTTGGATTTTATCTAAAACTTATTTAGATAAGTTATTATTGTTGGACTCGTTTAAAACCGAAAAACACTCCTTTACGTCATTTCGGCGAAGGCCTGAAGCCAGTGTTCATATTGTTTGCCTGTTATAACCAGGTTGATAAATCGTTAAGACTTGCCTTGAGGAAAAACATGGATTACGAAAAACTGAAGTTAAATGCTATTTTAGATAATTTGGAAGATGGCATTTATGTTATAGCCAAAGATTATACAGTAGAGTTTATGAATCAAAGTATGATCAGGATGTTTGGTAATGGTGTCGGCAAAAAATGCTTTCTGGTAATAAATGGCAGCAATGATATCTGTCCATGGTGCGGCGAAGATGGGCAGGAAGATGTCGTTAAGGGAGAGAGATCTGGCCGGGAGATTTATGTGCCTAAAGTTGATAAAACTTTCATGGTAAAACAAATATCATTGAGAAATGCAGATAGTACTGTTTCCAGATTGTTTATCTATCGTGATGTCACTTACCGCAAGCAACATGAGGCCAGATTAAAAGCATCCGTTGAAGACTACCGTAATTTGTTCGAGCATGTAGGAGTTGGCGTTTATATCAGCACAAAGGATGGTAAATTTATTGACGCCAATCAGGCCATACTGGATATGCTTGGCTATGAAAGCAAAGAAGAGTTTCTAAAAATTAATATTATTACTGATCTATATACTCATCCGGATGACAGGCGCCTGTTTCAGACAATGATAGAAAGAGACGGCCGTGTTATCGATTATGAGGTTATGTTTAAACAAAAAGGAAAAAGTCCGATTCCTGTTCTGATGACAAGCCATGTCCGCTATGACCTTTATGGAAACATAGTGGGTTACGAGGGAATAGTGGTTGATCAATCCCAGAGATATGAGATGGAAAGACGGCTGGGAGAAGCTCGTGATTTTATGAATAAGATTATTCAGAGTTCACCGGATGCAATCATGGCTGCTGATATTAAGGGCAATATAATCATATGGAATAAGGCTGCGGAAGATATACTCGGGTATCCGGCACATGAAGTTATAGGCAAAATGCATATAACAAAAATTTATCCTGAAGATATGGCATATAAAATCATGAAGATGATACGCAGTCCGGAACATGGTGGTGTCGGCATGTTCCGTTCTCAACCCGTGCATTATGTGCGTAAGGACGGAAAGACAATCGAAGGCAACCTGTCTGCCGCAATGATTTATGGTGATGATGGTAATGAAGTTGCAACGGTAGGATCGTTTGTTGATATTACCGAACGTATTGAGATGGAGCGCACGCTCAGAAAAACACGAGAGCAACTCCTTCAGTCGGAAAAACTTGCGGCTATGGGACGTCTTACATCGCAGATAGCCCATGAGCTGAACAATCCTCTTTATGGTATTATGAATACTCTTGAATTGTTGAAAACGGAAATTTCGCCTGAAAATAAAAGACGAAAATTGCTGGATATGTCTCTTTCAGAGATTGTCCGGCTTGCAGAAATGCTTCGCAAGATGCTGTCTTTTTCCAAGCCGGAGTATGAGGAAAAGAAACCTGTGGATGTAAACGTAATAATAGACGAGATATTAATGCTTCATGAGAAGCAGCTTCAGGAAAACAGCATAAAAATAAAGACGGAATTCGAAAATAATATAAATAAAGTGGTTGCATCCACAAACCAGTTGCGCCAGATTTTTTTGAATATGGTTTCAAATGCAAAAGATGCGATGGTAGACGGCGGTACATTGACGGTTAAGACTTTTGAGCTACATGGATTTGTCAACATACAGTTTGTGGATACCGGTATTGGAATTGCAAAAGAAAATATCGATAAAATCTTTGACAGCTTTTTTACCACTAAGCCCAGCATTAAAGGGGTTGGGCTTGGATTGTCCGTCTGCTATGGGTTTATAAAAGATCATGGTGGTGACATAAAGGTAAAAAGTGCTCCCGGTGAAGGCGCAGAGTTTACAATTTCGCTGCCTTTAAAGCAGGAATAAATTTAATTATAAATGCAATAATAACTAAAATAGCTATAATAATAGAATCATATAAATATCCCGCTCAATCAATATGTATTTATAATATATCATAATTAACAGTATGTTATATTTATTTATCGTTTATTATAAATATTTTTCTTGACAAAGGCATAAGCCTGCAATTAATATAATAAATAAAAAGGTTGTATTTATTTTTAACTTCGTACCCTCCATTATAGCGGAGTTTTCCAAGGGGCAACAAAAGGAGTCCCAATATGGATGACATATTCACAGTATATCAAGCCAGCAAGCATTGCAAAGTATCATCCAAAACCATTATCAACTGGATAGATGAAGGATATTTCAAGGCTTATAAAACTCCGGGTGGACATCGCCGTATCAGCCGGAATGACCTTGAAACATTTATGATCAAACAGGGGATTCCGGTTCCTGAAAAAGAGGATAAAGATACCCGCAAAAGAATTCTTGTTGTAGATGATGATGCTATAATCGTTGAGTCTATTGTCCAGTCGCTTGAAGAAGACGAAAATGATTATGAGGTTATCTCTGCAGCTGACGGATTTGAGGCGGGACTCCAGGTTAACCATTTCAAGCCGCATCTTTTAATCTTAGATATCATGATGCCTGATATCAAAGGAAATGAAGTTTGTAAGAAAATAAAGAGTAACGAAGAAACGAAAAATACCAAAATCATAGTTTTGTCAGCTTATCTTGATGAAGATAAATTTAATCAGATGAAAAAATACGGTGCTGATATCTGCTTTTCCAAACCTTTTCCTCTTGCTCAGTTGAAAACCGAAGTGGCGCGATTGCTTGGGTCGTAAGAATATGGTGTAGTATTCTTAATGCCAGGGAGGTGTAAATGAGACTTAAAGAAGCTCTCCAACGAAAGAACTTTGTTGTGACTTCCGAATTTCAGGCTCCTATGGATGAGGATCCGAAAGAGCTTATCGAGAGCCTGAAACTTATCAGAGGCCGTGTCGATGGCATCTCCCTGTCAGAAGTTGATTTTGAAGGTGTTGCCGTTGATAGCATTAATGCTTGTGATGTGCTGAAACAAAATCGTTTTGAACCCATATATCAGACTACTACCAGAAATAAGAACAGGCTTGAGCTTGAAAGAGACCTTCTGCATGCACATGAATCCAGCATTGATAACCTGTTAGTATTTACAGAAGATTACCGGATTACCGGCGACAGTCTTTATGAAATGATGTTTTTCCATGTAGATGCCGGTAAGTTGCAATCCGTTCTTGAACATCTGCAAAAAGGTCAAACATTAGAAGGAAAAGAACTATCCGCCAGTGCGGAATTTTTTATCGGAGCAGGGGTGGAATCATCCTGGGGCAAAAATGTTCCCGACCTTGAGATGAAGGAAATGGAGGAAATGATTCAGATGGGTACGGGTTATTTTCTGACAACACCTGTATTCGATCTTGACCGTTTTGATAAATTTCTCAGTCACACTAATACATTTGGGGTTCCGGTAATTGCTGAAGTATTGATAATACGAACGGCAGGAATGGCCAAGTTTTTAAACCGTCACATGAAACCCGGTATGGTGCCTGAATGGATGATCCAAAAACTTTCCAAAGCTGTGGATAAAGAAAGAGCAAGTATAGAATTGTTTTCGGATACTATTAAAGGCTTAAAGCATCTTTGCCAGGGTGTACACATTATTACGATAGGCGGTGAAGATAAGCTTAGGAAGTATTTTGATGCTGCCGGTCTGAAATAGTTCGTGTTTGGAAAAAATTTACCCGCTAAAACCAATCGCTCAAATTGGGCACTTTTATGCTTTACCCAAAGGAGCTGCTCGTGGAAAATATTTTTTTCAATATTAATGGTCAAAAGATTACATGCCCTTCCGGAACCACTGTCCTGACAGCTGCAACCCAAAATGGCATATATATTCCCACGTTGTGTTATCATCCTGATCTTAAGCCATATGGGGCGTGCCGGATATGTCTTGTTGAAGATAAAAAATCCGGCCGTTTAATGGCATCATGTGTAACACCTGCCATGCAGGACATGGCAGTACTAACCGATACTCACCGTATTTTGAATCATCGCCGAAATATTGTGCGGCTTATGATGGCTGAACATCCTGAATCCTGTATTGTCTGCGGGAAGGGAAACCGTTGCGAACTCAGAAAAATCGCAGCTCAATTGGGTGTGGCAGAGCATGGCCTTTACCGGATGCCGAATTATAAACCCTTCGAGCAGATAAACCCATTCATAACCCGGGATTTAAGCAAATGTATTCTTTGCGGCAAATGCATACGTGCTGATCACGAACTCGTAGTTTTAGGAGCCATTGACTATAATAACCGCGGTTTTCGGTCAAGACCCGCAACAATTCACGAAACTGCTCTGGAAAATTCCAACTGCACATTTTGCGGTACCTGTGTTTCCGTGTGTCCTACCGGTGCGTTGGCGCCCAAATATTTTCGGCATGCAGGTACACCGGAAAGAGAAGGCGATTCCATTTGCGGATTCTGCGGAGCAGGATGCAGCCTTTCAATTGGTGTATCCGGACAAAAGATAGTAGAAGTTAACCCATCACCTTATCAAGGAACTGTCAATGGCGTAACACTTTGCGTAAGAGGACATTTCGCAAATGATTATATTAATACACCGGACCGGCTCACCAACCCTATGGTTCGAAATAAAGATATAAATTTAAAAGATGAGCATGTTAATGTTTCCTGGGACGTTGCAATGGAAACGGTTGTTTCAAAGCTTTCAGAAATCAAGAGAAAATATGGTCCACAAAGCATTGCCTTTATCGGGTCGTCTAAATGCTCTAATGAGGAAAATTATTTGTTTCAGAAAATAGCCCGTGTCATTTTTGGAACCAATAATGTGATAAACGGCGGATATGCGTCCGGGCAAATGCTTTTGTCATATATTGAAAAAAAG
This sequence comes from Pseudomonadota bacterium, assembly GCA_018901125.1. Lineage (GTDB taxonomy): Bacteria > Desulfobacterota > Desulfobacteria > Desulfobacterales > RPRI01 > RPRI01. The sequence continues at coordinate 5,314 of JAHIFE010000051.1, forward strand.
ACTTACGGAACATGCCGGGTTGCCCCGCTTTCAGATTTAAAACAGGCAGAGGTTATTATTGCAATAAATGCCGATACCAGTCATACGGTGCCGGTTGCAGGCTATCACATAAAAAGAGCTGCCGGAAACGGATCGTTTTTGATAGTAATCGATTCCGAGCGAACCGATTTGGCAACCTTGTCCAAACAATGGATTCGTCCTTTGCCATCTGCAAAGATGCAAACATCGTTTGCGGATTTAATAAACCTCATATGCAGGAAAATCTTAAAAAACAAATCTTACGACCAAAAATTTGTTGAGAGCTATACTGATGGACTCGATCAGTTTGCTGAAAGTATTAACACTTTAGACGAAAATAAGATTTTAAAAGAAAACGGGATACAAGAGCAGGAATTGAAGAAAGCAGCAGATTTAATTAATGGTAAAATAGTCGCTTTTGTTATCGGGCCAGATATTTTGCATAATCCGGAAAGCATAAGAACGGTTGATGCTCTTTTCAACCTGGCACTTATTACCGGAAACCTCGCCAATAAAGGGTCCGGTTTTTATATTCCGGTTGCAGAAAATAATCTGGTAGGTGCTTTTGATATGGGTGTTGTTCCGGATTATCTTCCTGGCCGGCGTCTTTTTAGCTTTGATGAAAACAAAATAATTCTTGAAAAGCAGTGGCAGGTTAAACTGGCTTCCGAGCCAGGGCTTGACATGTTAAGCTTTATTAAAGGTGCTGAAAGCGGACAAATAAAAGCTGTATATATTATGGGAGAAAACCTTATAAGAACTCTACCTCAGCCGCAGCGGGTAGAAGCCGCTCTTGGCAGGCTTGAATTTGTAGTTGTGCAGGATATAGTCAATAATCGTTGTACAAAACTTGCCGATGTAATTCTTCCGGCGGCTGTCTTTGCTGAAAAAAGCGGTTCTTTTACCAACATGGAAGGCCGTATCCAGACATTTACTCCTGTTGCTTTACCTCCGGGTGAGGCAAGGGCGGATTGGCAAATTCTATCCCATTTAGCAAAAAAAATGGGATATCCCGAACAATACGAAACAATAGAAAAAATCAGACAGGAAATCCGGCGGATTGTTCCCATGTACGAAAGACTTGGAAATCATCGTCAGGACTGGATTAAAAATAACGATTTCCAAACCCCATTTTCCGGAAACGATCATAGGTTTTTATTTTCTTCTGTCACATCAAAAAGTACTTTACCAATAGATGAGAGTTATCCTTTTACAGCCCGAATCGGTTCTTTGCGTTTTCATCTGGGTAGTGGCACGAGAACGGCTCGTTCAGAGCGAATCCGCTTGTATGGCAAAAAAGGTGAAATCGAGATATCCGGTGCCGATTGTCTCAAGCTTGGCCTGGATGTGTGCAAAATAATCAGGGTTAAATCAGTTTACGGTTTTATTGAAAGAGGATTTAAAACAAATACAGATCTTCCTGCAGGACAAATTTTTATACCAATGGCAGTAAATAACAATGATGTTATGAATCTTATTAATCTTGAACAGTTAAGGCAATCAGATCCCTGTGCTGCTAAGGCTTGCCGGGTGCGAATAGAAAAAATATAAACAGGATTCAAGGAATCAAGGGTTCAAGTGGTATGATTTGTTATATAATTAAAGTATGTTAAACCTTAAATAAGAGGAAACCTTAAGTAAGTAGAACCTTAACTAAGAATAAACCTTAACTAAGGTATCAGGGAAGAATGCATAAACGCCCTGGTAAAACATTAACCAATAAACACTTGAACCCTTGACTCCTCGAATCCTTGGCTCCTAATTTTAACAGATTTTTAAGGAGTAAAACTTAAAAATGGAAGCTGAACCGATTGACTTAAACAGTATTTCGGAATTAATTAAAAAGCATCAGGATGAAAAATGGGGTCTTATTCCTTTGCTTCAGGAAATACAGGAAAGCATAGGTTATATTCCTGTTGAGACTATTGAACCTATAGCCCAGGCGCTCAAACTGTCACCTGCCCATGTTCAGGGCGTTGTTACATTTTATTCCGGCTTTGCCACGGAACCAAAGGGAAAATGCGTGCTTAAAGTGTGCCGTGGGACAGCCTGTCATGTAAAAGGCGGCAAGAGTGTTCTTAATATAATTAAAAAGGAACTGAATCTTGAAGAAGGTAAAACAAGCCCGGATTATCAGTTTACTTTAGAGACAGTGGCCTGTCTTGGAGCCTGTTTTTTAGCGCCCACACTGATGGCAAACCGGGATTATTACGGCAAACTCTCTCCTAAAAAAATTACTAGCATTCTGGATCAGTATGGAAGACTTAAGGGAGAAGAATAAATATCATGAATAAATGCACACCCAGATTTGATTCCGTAAAACAGCTTGAAGCCTTTCGCGAAAAAATTCTGGCTGATACAGCTGGAAACAAAACCGAAATCCATGTATGCATGACAGGTTGCAGGGCTTACGGTGCGGCAGATGTATTTAAAGCCCTGCAAGAAGAGGTAGTAAAACAGGGCCTTTCATCCGATGTGGAAGTTAGATCCACAGGCTGCCATGGATTTTGCGCCAAAGCTCCTTTAATTGCCATTGAACCTATGGGAGTTGTTTATCAGGAAGTTAACCCGGAAGATGCTGCACAAATCGTGGGAGATACAATAAAGAACAAGTGCCTGATTGAGCGCCTTGCATATCATGATCCTAAAACATCGGAGCCTGTTTACTATCGCAACCTTATTCCTTTTTACATGAAACAGGAAAAGCGGGTTCTTGGTAAATGCGGGCGGATCGATCCTTCAAAAATAGAGCATTATATAGCAGCAGGCGGATATCAGGCTATTTGCAAAGCATTTTCTCAAATGACGCCGGAAGAAGTTATAGAAGAAGTACTGGCCTCAAAATTACGGGGAAGGGGAGGGGCCGGATTTCCCACAGGTCTGAAATGGCGACTGGCGCGACAGGCTTTTGGCAAACCGAAATATATTATTTGCAATGCGGATGAAGGAGATCCTGGTGCATTCATGGATCGTGCTATTCTTGAGGGTGATCCTCATGCTGTGATTGAAGGTATGCTTATTGGTGCGTATGCCATGGGTGCCGAATACGGTTATATTTATGTGAGGGAAGAATATCCAATAGCAGTAAATCATCTTACAATTGCTATTTCCCAGGCACATGATTTGGGCCTTTTGGGAGAAAACATTTTAGGTACCGGCTTTAATCTGGAAATCAGCTTAAAAAAAGGCGCAGGAGCTTTTGTATGCGGGGAAGAAACCGCACTTATGGCATCTGTTGAAAGCAAGCGGGGCATGCCTTCACCTCGTCCTCCATTTCCGGCTCAGGCAGGTCTTGATGCAAAGCCTACAAATATAAATAACGTTGAAACATTTGCAAATATTGCGCTGATCATAAATAAGGGGCGGGAATGGTACAGCGAGTTTGGTACCGAAAACAGTAAGGGAACCAAGATATTTTCACTTGCCGGAAAAGTAAACAATACAGGTTTGGTGGAAGTGCCGATTGGAATCAGTATAAAGGATGTAATTTTTGATATTGGCGGTGGAATTCCCAAAGGCAGAAAATTTAAAGCAGTTCAGATGGGTGGACCATCAGGCGGATGTGTGCCTGAACAGTATCTTAATATGCCCATTGACTATGAAACCATCCAGAAGATCGGAGCTATTATGGGATCGGGCGGAATGGTGGTAATGGATGAAAATAACTGCATGGTTGAAATTGCACGGTTCTTCTTAAGTTTTACCCAGTCGGAATCATGCGGTAAATGTGCCCCTTGTCGCCTGGGTACAACTCAGATGCTTGAAATATTGACCCGAATTACTCAGGGACGCGGAAGGATTGAAGATATCGAAATAATCAAATCAATAGGCGCAACGGTTGCAGAGGCATCTCTTTGCGGACTGGGGCAGACCTGCGCCAAACCGGTGTTATCAACATTAAAATATTTTCTTAAGGAATATGAAGATCATATTCATGAAAAACGTTGTGCGGGAGCAGTATGTGACAACATGGTGATTTCCGCATGCCAGCATGCCTGTCCGGCCGGAATAGATGTACCCAACTATATAGCTGCCGCGGCTCTTGGCAAATACGAGCAGGCGGTGGATATAATCCGGGAGCGAAATCCCTTTCCAGCAGTTTGCGGCAGAATCTGCATACATCCCTGTGAATACAAATGCCGCAGGGGTGAACTTGATGATTCGGTTGCAATACGTTCTATCAAGAGATTTGCTGCGGACTGGTATTTTCGTAATATAGAAAGAAGAAAGGATTCGTTTCCGGTTACCCAATCGAAAAAAATAGCCATTGTGGGTGCAGGGCCGGCAGGTCTCACTTGTTCATATTTTCTGGCAAAAAAAGGATATAGTACTACAGTGTTTGAAAGTCAGTCGGCAGGAGGAGGCATGCTTGGAATTACTGTTCCTGAATTTCGTCTTCCCCGCGAAGTTATAGAAGAAGAAATCGATTATATCAGGAGCTGCGGGGTAGAAATTGTTTATAATTCTCCAATTGATGCCAATCATACGGTAAATGATCTTTTAGATGAAGGATTTGCAGCTGTGTTCATTGCTGCCGGTGCCCAGGCCAGTATGAGGGGAGGCATTCCCGGCGAAGATGAAAACCCTGACGGTTTGTTTTACGGCTTGAAATTTCTTGCAGATATCAGGATGGGAAATAAAGAACGGATTAAAGGAACAGTTATTGTTGTTGGCGGTGGTAATGTTGCAATTGATGTTGCAAGATCATGTTTAAGGATGGGTGCCGATAAGGTTTTGATATTATACAGACGATCAATTGAGGAAATGCCTGCCTGGCAAAAAGATATTGAAGAAGCAGTGGAAGAAGGTGTGGTAATCCGTCCATTGTGGTCTCCCAAAAGGATTCTGCATAAGGACGGCAAGGTGGAGGGTATGGAATTTGTCGGCAGTGAAACTGTTTATGATGATAGCGGGAAATCCGTTCTTGTTACAAAGGATGAAAATATCCTGACTTTGGAAGCAGAGACTGTAATAATCTCTATTGGCCAGGCGCCCGATGTTTCGTTTTTATCCAAAGACAGTCAGATAGAACGGTCTCTCTGGGGCAGCCTGCAGGTGAATGACAACACGCTTTCAACTAATATTGCAGGTGTTTTTGCCGGCGGTGATTTTACCACAGGTCCCAGCACCGTTATTCAGGCCATTGCTTCCGGCAGGCGCGCGGCTTTATCAATTGATAAATATCTTCAGGGTGAAAAAAGCAGAATACAGATTATGGATGAAAAAACCGCCATGCATGAAGAAACAGGACTTGCACTCGAAGATGAATCGACTGAAGAAAAGCGCAGAGTGGAAGTGGAGCTGGAAGATATTGAAAACAGGATAACGGATTTTCGGGAAGTGGAAAAAGGGCTTTCTGAGCAACAGGTGCATTTTGAAGCCAGAAGGTGTCTCAGATGTGATCTGGAAAAGGAGAAAAGCGAGGTATGATCCGATCTATTACTCAACAAAAACCAATGGAAGAAATTGAAGTACTTCTTAACGGGATAAACAGAGTATTTATAATCGGCTGTGGAACTTGTGTTACCCTTACTCAAACCGGCGGTATATTTCAGGTCGAAGCCATGAAAAATTCTTTGTCGGAGAAAGGCAAGGTTGTAACAGGTACCACGGTTGTGCCGGTGGCTTGTGATAATCTGACTACAGATATTTTAAGAGAATTTGAGGCTCAGTTGAAACAGGCCGACGGATTGCTGATCATGACGTGTGCGTTCGGCGTTCAAACTATCGCCCGCCAGATTAACAAGATGGCCGTTCCGGCATTAAATACCCTGTTTATCGGCAAGGAAACAGGTGCAGGTGAATATAATGAAGTCTGCACACAATGTGGCGCATGCGTCATAGGAGAAACAGGCGGGATATGTCCTGTAACTGCTTGCCATAAAGGTCTGGTAAATGGCCCATGCGGTGGTACAAATAACGGAAAATGTGAAATCGATTCCAATAAAGACTGTGCATGGACCATGATTTACAATCGTTTAAAGGATCTTGGCCGACTTGATGTTATGCGGATTTATAAAAAGCCCAGAAACCATCTGGGAGAACCAAGTCCCGGCAAATTTCAGATTCCGGTTTGAGCTGTAGACTTTCAGATAATGAAAGGAAAAACTTTATGCCATCAGCATTTAAAAAAGCCTTAAATTCCGGCAAATTTATAGTGACCTGCGAGGTAGCTCCGGCCAAAGGTACAAACCTTGAGAAAATGTCCCACCATATTGAGTTATTAAAAGATAAGGTGGATGCCATGAATGTGACTGATCACCAGAGTTCTGTTATGCGTTATCCCTCTTTAGGCGGTGCTCTTCTGGTGAAAGAACTTGGCGGTGAGCCTATACTCCAGATGACCTGCCGTGACCGGAACCGGCTGGCCCTGCAGGCTGACCTTTTGTTTGCATCGAGTCGTGGTATCAACAATGTGCTGTGCCTTACAGGCGACTCGGTTATGCTTGGTGACCACAAGGAAGCAAAGGGCGTTTTTGATCTGGATTCAAGCCAGCTTGTGGCTGCAATCAGGAAACTAGAAAGAGGAAAAGACATGGCGGGAAATGAGCTGGATGGCGGAGTAAACTTTTGTGCAGGTGCTATAGTTACTCCTGAAGCCAAACCGCTTGAGCCCCAGTTAATAAAGTTTGAGAAAAAGATTGAAGCCGGAGCTGAATTTATCCAGACACAGGCAGTATATGATCTTGATAATTTCAAAAAGTTTATGGATTACGCAAAGCAGTTTCCGGTTAAAATACTTGCCGGTATAATATTGCTGACTTCTGCTCCTATGGCGCGCTTTATGAATAAAAACGTGGCGGGTGTTTTTGTTCCTCCTGATCTTATAGATGAAATGGCCGCTGCTCCAAAAGGCGGCGCATTAAATAAAGGAATTGAAATCGCAGGGCGGATGATAAGAAAGATAAAGGAAGAAAATATCTGCGATGGAGTTCACATAATGGCTATCGGCAAAGAAGAAAAGGTGGTTGATATTATGGCCGAAGCCGGGCTGCTTTGAGTAACTTTAAGAAATATATTTAATAAGTTTCTTTTCACATTGCACATTGTTTCTTTTCTGTTATGATCTTTAAATAAACCCTAAGGTGCATCAGGTTAGATCTGTTAGGCAAATAACCAGACCATATAAGATAAGGAAAACTTTAAGTGTGTAAAAAAAGTTATGTCCTGTTTATGTTTTGTCTGACGATCATATTATTTGGCAGTGACATTGCTTATTCAGGAAATATTTCTGAAATCCAAAGTGATTATAAGCGGGCAATCAGCTTTATAAGGCAGGAAAATTATGCTGAGGCTCTACCATACCTAAAAAGCGCCCTTGAAAAAGACCCGGGAAATATTTACATAAAAGCGGACTATACTGTTTGTCTGGTTTGGACCGGAAACAAACAGGAAGCTGTTGAATTTTATCAAAAGCAGAGGAAAGATCTCCAAAAGCTGCCATATGTGAGCAAAGCTGTAAGCCGTGCGTTTTTCGATCTTGGACGCTACGAAGATGCCCGTCAGCTTTATGAAACGCTTTATTCAGCGAATCATGGCGACAATGAGGCATTCAAAGGCTTGCTTTACTGCCTTCTCCAAACAGGAAATTATGCCGATGCCCGGCATTTGATAAATGAAGCGCAAATTGAAAAAACCATTTCTCCTAATGTTATCAACCTTCTCAATGCAGACCTTTTAGAAAAAGAGCAAGATTACACAAATGCGTACACCGGATACCTGGAGTATCTGCAGATGGAATCAAATGAGGTTTTGCTGAAGGAAGCGCAAGATAAGCGTAAAGCGGCTTTTTCCTTTCTGTCTTCAGATGACATCAATATCCTGCAGAATCAATACAGGGACAAATTCCCTTTCAATCTTATTCTTGACATGGATAGCGGGCATATAAACCACCTTCCTCAGATCATTCAATTCGACATGGAAACGCTCTCTCCTGGAATTCTTCTGGAACTGGCATGGAGCTATTTTAAAGCGGGAAATTATGATAATGCGTTGCGGATTTATAATTTTATCATAGCCAAATGGCCGGATTCCTGCCTTGCCCCTATTGGGTTTGCCTACCCCCTTTCCATGAAAAATGAATTTCAGGCTGCCCATCAATTGATAGAGAATGTATTAATTAAAGGCTGTTTCACAGTGGACGCACTTTTTTCAAAGGCCTTTATCTATGAAAAACAACGAGATTTCCTGGCAGCAATAGATGTTTATGAAAAAATATTGGCATTAAGACCGAAAGCCGTTGCTGCACAGAAACTCAGGCTAATGGCCCTGTCTGATTTAGGCTCTCCGAGTCTTGCATATGATGATGCTATATTAAGCAAGATTCCGGAGCAAGCATTTATCCGCACCCTTGAAGGGAACATTGCTATAAACAGATTGAGATGGAATCAGCCGGACAAAACAGTGGAAATTCTCAAAAAGATACTGGAAGAAAATCCCGCTGACACTCGTGTGCGATATGACTATATTGCTGCGCTGCGAAGCAAGGAACGAATGCAGGACGTTATGGATCAGTTCAAGCTTATAGATAATGATATATCATCTGTTCCTTCCTATGTTACGCAGGCCATGGCAGATGCCTGTCTCTATCTGGAGGACCCTGAAAGAGCGCTGCATTATTATAAGCTCACTATCGAAAAAGGAGCAACATCTCCCTTTTCAGCGCTGATGGGCCTTTTTTACACCTATCAGGAATTGCGGGAATGGAAGAAGGCAGAACAGACATGGGAAGAGATAAAGTTGTACATGGAAAAGGAAAAACAACTCGATCCATGGCTAAGGCTTGAGGCATTACAGGCCCGGGGTTGGTATTTGGCTTTTCAGGACAAATTAAAACAGGCCCAGGCTCATTTTACATCATTTGTGGCCCAGGCTGGCATGAATTCGGGGAATAGAAATGCCCTTGCGTACACATACTTATGGAGGGGGTGGCCAAGACGGGCGCTGGAAGAATTTAAAATTGCCCAAAATGTTGATAATCTGACTTTTGACAGTAGCATCCAGATTGGTATTGCTACGACGTTGAATCAGTTAAACTACAAAGTGGAGGCTCGTGAACTGGCCAAAAGACTCTATCAGAAATTTCCGAGAGATAAACATGTCATAGATCTTGTTGAGACCTTTCATGCCGAAGATATGAATGAGTTCTGGATTGAAGGTAAATTTATTCAGGAATCACCCGGGGCCGAGGAATTTTATATTCGTTCAAGCATGACGGAACCGGTTACCCCCACTTTTAAACTTTTTCAGGAAATCATATGGCAGCAGACCGCTGATGATGGCTTGAAATATGATTGGAACCGGGCAGGACTTGGGTGTGAATGGATTGTCTTTCCGGAAGTAATCTGGAGGCAGGCCGTCACTTTTGACTATGAAGGAGCCAAAGATTTCGGATATTATACCACAGTAAACTGGCTGCCTACAGACCATCTGGATATTACGGGCGGATTCAACTCTTTTCTTCTTGATATTCCCATACGTGCTCGTGCCACTGGTATTGAAGGGAAAAATGTATCCTTTGATTTACGTTATAAAGAAAGCGATTTAAGATATTATGGCTTTTCTCTGAGCCAAAACCGCTTAAGTGATGGGAACAGGGGCTCGGGCATAACCCTTTATTATGATCAAAATGCCCTTAATTCGCCGGATTTCAAAATAAGGGTGGGTGGAGAATTAAATTATTCCGCAAACAGTAAGCAGAATGTGGATTATTTCAGCCCTCAAGAGAGTTATACTTTTATGCTGACACAAACCTTTCATTATGTGCATTACTCTCGCTACGATAAAAAGGTCAGATCATCTATATACACGCGTGAAGGACTTTTTGCCCAGCAAGGTTTTAAATCTTATGCAATTTACGGTATCACATATGAGCAGACGATTGACATTTCGAAGACCTTCGCATTCCTCTGGAATGTCGGGTGGGACAGAAAAATATACGATGGAGATTCAACTCATGTCTTTAGCGGTTTCCTCGGTCTTAGAAAAAATTTCTAGGGTAGCAATCTATGCAGTTATTGTGCTTCTTTTTGCATGGCCTTGTGTTGCATCGGAAAAATATATGGTTCTTTGTTATCATGACATTCCGGTAAAAGCATCGGATTCTATGGACGTGGCTCAGCATATTTTTGTAAATCATTTGGAATATCTTAAGTCAAACGGCTATACGATTATCAATCCCGATGACATCATGGCTGCCCAAAAAGGGATAAAACCTCTTCCTGAAAAAGCGGTACTTCTTACTTTTGATGATGCATATATTTCGTTTTATCAGTTTGTATATCCCATATTGAAACTATACGGTTATTCCGCAGTGCTTTCAGTGGTCTGTTCATGGATCGAAAAAAAGCCGGAATATGTCGGAAACAAAGATCTGATGTCATGGAAGCAGATTAAGGAAATGGCTGAGTCAGGGCGTGTTTACATCGCTTCACATTCAAACGACTCTCACAAGGGGTTAACATATAACCCTGCAGGGAACACAGAGCCTGCCATGAGCACTTTCGCATACTCTCAAGAAGAGAAAAGATATGAAACGGATAAAGAGTTTCGAAATCGAATAAAAAGTGATCTGGAAAAGAGCATTTACAAAATTAAGGAAGTTACCGGAACACGCCCGTGGATTCTTACCTGGCCCTATGGCGAATATAACCTGCTTGGAGTTGATGAAGGGCAAAAACTCGGCTTTAAAATATTTTTAACTCTTGAATCAAAAATGAGTACGGTTCAAGATCTGTCCGCTGTCAATCGTAACATAATTACTAAACCAATGGGATACAGTGAATTTGCCGCCAAAATTAAAGAAAAATTTAAGGATGAGGGAAATAACCGTGCTGTACAGATTGACCTGGACATGATTGTAAATCCGGAATCGTTTGAAGAAAGTGACCATAATCTGGGGATTGTAATTGAAAGGCTTATGGCATTAGGGGTGGATACGGTTATTCTTCAGGCTTTTTGCGACCGAAAGGGAACGGGCAATATCAGTTCGGTTTATTTTTCAAACAATGCACTGCCCGTTGAGATGGATTTTTTAAGCCATGCAGTGAATCGTATTAGAATCAGGGGCATGAAAGTATATGTCTGGATGCCGGTACTAAGCTATGAATTGCCGGATAAGGTTTTGAATGAAAGTCTGAAAGTGAAAGAGTTTAGAGACAATCAAATTAAATCTACCTCTTCATGGTATCGCAGGCTTTCCCCCTTTGAGGAAAAAAACCTGACATTTGTAAAATCCCTTTACAGAGATCTGGCAGCCAATGTGCGCTTTGACGGCATACTGTTCCAGGACGACGCCTACCTGACTGATCTTGAAGATTTTCATCCATCCGCCTTAAAGGTCTTTAAGAAACGTTATGGGGTGGAATTAGGCCAGGATAATTTAAAAGACGATCAGATCCGACAACAATGGACCCAGCTCAAGACAGACACCATTGACACATTTATCCGGCAACTCATGGTAACAGTTAAAGAATACAGGCCGCTTGTCGAGACGGCCCGCAATATTTATAGTATTGTCTTGCTTAATCCTGATGCCAGGGAATGGTTTTGCCAGGATTTTGAAAGCTATTTGAAACAATATGATTATACGGTCATCATGGCCTATCCCCAAATGGAAGGGCTGCAGGATTTTGGAGCAATCAAGAGCTGGCTTGCCGAACTCATCAGCAGAGTCGATAAGCACCATGCCCTGGATAAAGTAATTTTTAAGGTTCAAAGCTATGACTGGAAAAATAACCGGCCTGTCAATGATGCGATCCTAACAAAGGAACTAAGATTCTTGGTATCATCGGGAGGAAAAAATCTGGCCTATTACCCGGATAATGTTTTCCAAAATCAACCAAAGATGGAGTGTATGTCCTCCATAATATCAACACGGACCTTGCCCAGGGAGTGGCTGCCAAAATGAGGGTTTTGGAATTTGTAGGTTATTTTGTTTTTCTTTTCCCGCTATATATGAGTGTTGTATGGATCATGGGCGGTATTATTTTTTACTTTCGATGGGAAAAAAAGGCAGAGCCTCCGCTGGATGCATACCCTCCATTTTCCATTATTGTTCCGGCACATAATGAAGAAGCGAATATTGAACAAACCATAGAAAATCTGAAAGATCTTGACTACCCCAATTATGAGGTGATCGTGGCCAATGACGGAAGCTCCGACAACACCGCTAATATCCTGGAGAGTCTTGTGGGAAAATATTCCGAATGGCTCAAGGTAATTAATGTGAACCCAAATGGCGGAAAAGCTAAGGCTACCAATGCCGCATTGCTTTTTAGCAAAGGCCATTTCATATTGGTCATAGATGCCGATAGCATACTAGGTAAAGATGCCTTAAGATACATGGCCCGACATTTTGTGTCTTTTCCCCGTCTGGGTGCAGTAACCGGTAATCCCAGGGTGCTAAACAGAACAACCTTGCTTGGGAAAATCCAGGTCGGTGAATATTCAAGCATTATCGGTCTCATAAAAAGAGCCCAGAGGATTTTGGGCAAGGTGCTCTCTGTTTCCGGGGTAATTGCCGCCTACAGACGAAGCGCCCTTTTTCAGTGCGGTCTTTTTAATGCCGACACGGTAACCGAAGATATAGACATGACATGGAAGCTGCAGAAGAATTTCTGGGACGTCCGTTATGAACCCAGGGCTTTGTGCTGGGTGCTTGTTCCTGAGACCATCAGGGGCCTGTTCATGCAAAGGGTTCGCTGGGCTCAGGGCGGCATTGAAGTCTTAAAAAAACACCGCAAAATATGGTTTGATGTAAAGCAGCGTCGATTATGGCCCGTCTACGTAGAGTACGTTGTGGGAATGCTCTGGGCATACAGCTTTGCCGCATATATTGCTTTCTGGCTTGTTTCGTATGCACTGTGTTATTTTTTTGATTTTGACATTGCTATTGTAAATACAAGCTTCCCACTGCTGCCAAAAAAAACAGGCTCAATCCTTGCCTTGGTCTGTCTGATTCAGTTTATAGTGAGTATTTCCATTGACAGCCGCTATGAGGAAAAGTCTTCGATTAAATATTATTTTTGGGCGGTTTGGTATCCGTTTGCATACTGGATCATCAGTGCGGTTGCAGCAATTGTAGGTGCGTATAACGTATTTATCAGAAAATCTGGGGGGGTAAGTGTTACATGGGAGAGTCCGGACAGAGGCCTGCACACACTAAAATAATTAACAAGCCGGGACTTAAGTCTCCCCTGCGCATTTTTTCAGAGGGGCTTTTTACTCTAGTCTGCTGGGGAGTATTTGCATACCTGGCGGCGCCTGTCGTATCACTTCTTATGAAAATCTTCGATATTCATATGCTGTTTCCCGGAATTGATTCAACAGGCGGTGTAAATGACAAGCTGGTCCTTGTATTTTATGTCTTAGGCTCCCAGCCTAAAATCATTGACAAACCGGAATTGAAGTCTCCTTTGCGTTACCTTTTTGAAGGTTCCTTTACGTTTGCCTTATGGGCATTATGGGTGTATTGGTTAATGCCATTATTAACTCTTCTCCTGTGGATTTTCGGATTTCATTTGTACTATTCTGAAAATATAATTGCTGGTGGTCTGGAAGAACTCATAAGCACATTAAAAAATGGCGGGGTCGCTGTGCTGGCGATTACATTTGTCATGCTCGGGTGGAGCGGATACAACTACCTGTGGTTTCTAAGAAGGGGAGAAAGAAGAAACAAATCGGAATCAATAATTTTTGATGAAGACATTGCTCGATATTTTAATGTTGACTTGGGCCGCTTAAGAAACCTAAGAACACAATCGCTAATAAACATTACTATTGATAATGATCAAATCGTTTTGGCTGGTGCTATAGCATCTGTTCCGATATCTTCATTAAGAGAAACCAGCAGTGATCCTTGTCCTGATTTGCCTAAAATATAATACTCTTGAGCCAATTCCAAAACGCCCCATTCTGGCCGATCTCTGCGTTGGGCTCAGATTTTGCAATTTAGTGAAGCTTTAGCGCTATCCTCGAAATACTCTATGTATTCCTGCGGTTAAAATTTTCGCCCGCCTTGAGCTTGACCAAACTGAAACGTTTTGAATCAATTTCAGTTGACAAAGAGATTTGTATCAATTAAATATTTAATAGTAGATAATAATGGATATCTATAAATAATATAATTTTATATGGGGTATGTTATGGCGAAAAACATTGCCGATTCAAAAGATACTAAAAAGCGTGTAAAAGAGATGCTTGAAAAACTTAAAGGCAGAGATTTTCGCATTACACCTCAACGATATGCAGTGCTGAACATTTTAGCTGAAAACAAAGACCACCCGGATGTTGATCAGATTTATAATAAAGTCAAGACACAGTTCCCTACGACAAGTATTGCAACTGTTTATAAAACAGTCGCTCTGCTTAAGGAGCAGGGAGAAGTCCTGGAACTTGGTTTTCATAATTGCAATAACAGATACGATGGCAACAAGCCGTATCCTCATTCGCATGTTATTTGTACAAAATGTAAAAAAATGATGGATCCGGAACTCTCAACTCTTGATGAGTTGAGCAGTGAAATGTCACAGAAAACAGGTTACAAAATAGACTCACACCGGCTGGATTTTTTTGGCCTGTGCCCCGATTGCCAGAAAAAAGGCTAATGCTTTTCTTGCTCGTTTAAGCAGAATTAATTTTTGCAGATATAAAGAGGGATAAAAACAAGTAAATGCTAATTATATTGGCAGAACGTTTATAACCTTAAATCCACAGAGGCTTGTAGATCCCGCAAACAAAATAAATGAAAGGAGAATAAGTAATGGAAAAGAAAAAGAAGAAACTTACCACCGTAGCAGGTGCGCCTGTAGTCGACAACCAGAACGTCATGACAGCCGGGCCACGCGGACCCCAGTTGCTGCAGGATGTATGGTTTTTGGAAAAACTGGCCCATTTTGATCGTGAGGTGATTCCTGAGCGCCGCATGCATGCCAAGGGTTCCGGTGCATATGGAACTTTTACTGTAACTCACGATATTACCCGATATACCAAAGCCAAAATATTTTCCAAGGTTGGGAAAAAGACAGAGATGTTTGCGCGGTTTTCGACAGTGGCCGGTGAACGTGGCGCTGCCGATGCAGAGCGGGACATTCGGGGTTTTGCTCTTAAGTTTTATACCGAGCAGGGGAATTGGGATCTGGTTGGCAATAATACTCCTGTATTTTTTTTGCGCGATCCTCTGAAGTTTCCCGATCTCAATCATGCTGTAAAGCGTGATCCGCGAACCAATATGCGCAGCGCACGCAACAACTGGGATTTCTGGACATCACTTACGGAAGCGTTACATCAGATCACAATAGTAATGAGTGACCGTGGTATTCCCTATTCCTTCCGCCATATGCACGGCTTCGGAAGCCACACATTCAGTTTTATAAATGCAAAAAATGAACGGTACTGGGTTAAGTTCCATTTCAGAACTCAGCAGGGTATTCGCAATATTACCGACGAAGAAGCTGCTATGGTAATTGGCAAATGCAGAGAGAGTAACCAGCGTGACCTTTATGAGAGTATTGAAAACAAAGACTTCCCCAAATGGACCATGTTTATTCAGATTATGCCGGAAAAGGAAGCATCCACCTGCCCATATAATCCCTTTGATCTCACCAAGGTCTGGTTTCATAAGGACTATCCGCTTATTGAGGTTGGGGTTATGGAATTAAACTGCAATCCTGAAAATTATTTCGCAGAGGTTGAACAAGCGGCTTTTAATCCGGCAAGTGTAGTGCCAGGCATAGGCTTTTCGCCTGACAAGATGCTTCAGGGCCGGCTTTTTTCTTATGCCGATGCCCAGCGCTATCGGCTTGGTGTTAATCATAATCAGATACCGGTAAATGCCCCCCGTTGCCCGTTTAACAGCTACCACCGCGACGGCGCTATGCGGGTTGACGGTAATCATGGAAGCACATTACATTACGAACCCAATAGCTATGGCGAATGGCAGGAACAGCCGGAATTTGCCGAACCTCCTCTTAGCATCGAAGGTGCTGCTGATCATTGGAATCATCGGGAAGATGATGATTATTTCAGTCAGCCGGGCAAGCTGTTTCGCCTTATGAGCACTGAACAGCAGAAGGCACTGTTTGGTAACACTGCACGTGCCATGGGTGATGCCCCTAATAAAATCAAGATTCGACATATAGGAAACTGTCTGAAAGCCGATCCTGCTTATGGTGAAGGGGTAGCCGAGGCTCTCGGCATCCCGCTGAGTAAAGTTCCGAAATAGACTATATAGCCAACTAATATTATATGGCCTTCGGTTGTTATGGAAAGTTTCATAGATCGTAGTAAAATTAAATAATGGTTTCATTTTGACATAGAGTTTTGGCCTAAAGTCATGAGAAGGGCAGAGAGGGCATTTCAGGCCATGGGAATAACAGCTGTTTATTTGGTTTCCAATGGTCTGAAATGCCATATGCAGTACAGTTATCGGGTTTATTCTTACTATGCAATGTGAAATTTTATAAAGTCTATAAACAAAACAAATCAATTCCGGTTTTATTTCTTATTCGGAAAAATTATTCTCTACAAATTGCGCCACGTCCGTTTGGGTCGCTCCGGTCGAGTAAAGAACTTGTTGATCAAGATAAATCTCATATTGTCAAAGGGATTTCTATCATTGGGATCGTTAAGACGGATCTTCCCCCTGATATATTATGCATATATGGTATAACTAATTAATATAAATTGAAATATAACATAATAAAAAATAATATATGTGGACACAATATAATTTATGTAAATAGCTTGACTTATAGGTAATATTTATTATA
>JAHIFE010000052.1 GCA_018901125.1 Pseudomonadota bacterium
GGCAGCTCCTTTTTTTAGTGAATTTAATTGATTGGCAAAATCAAATATACTAAAACTGGAGCTGCTTTTCAAGATATTTATTAATTATATCAAATAATTATTTCGTATTTCATGCAATTATTTTACTGCGAAACTTTAGTCATTAATTATCTCAGAATCCATAAAAGTGCGGCCACTGTCACGGACAGGGCCACCACAAGCATTTGAGGCACATGCAAGAGCCTGAGCCTTGCCATGCACGACTCGATTATTCCGACGAGCACAGCTATGGCTAAAATACCTATTATATTTACAATGACGTCCACCAAAGGCAGCCCTGTCCTGAGCGGTATGGCTATGCCGACCAACAGTGCAGAAAACAACCACAGTTTCAAAGACGCTCCGTATTGTATGAAGGCCAGATCCACTCCGCCGTGATCAAGTACCATTACCTCGTGAATCATGGTAAGCTCCAGGTGCGTGTTCGGGTCATCAACCGGTATCCTGGCATTCTCCGTCAATAGAACTGTTAAAAAGGCAAAGGCAACTATTACAGACACAGGGCCGAGGGGGGAGATGGATTTAGTCCATAACCCGGCATATATGCCGGAAAGGTTGATCTCATGTGTGCCTATAGCAAGCACAGCCAGACCAAGCAGCAGCACAACTTCGGCAATAATCGCAAACTGTACCTCGCGGCTTGCACCCATTCCTTCAAAGGGAGACCCGGTATCCATGGCGGCTAACACTGTGACAAAACGGGTCAACCCCAGGGCGTAGGCCATAAAGACAAAGTCACCGGAAAAGGAAAGCAAGCCCCCGACTCCGCCCGACGGTACGATCAATATTGAGATCATCACAGCAGAAAGACCCATAACAGGACCCAGGCGAAAAACCCAGGTTGAGGTTGTGCTGTATACCGAACCTTTTTTCATCAGCTTGATAAGATCATAATAAGGTTGTAGCAAAGGCTGCCCCTTTCGACCGGCAAAAAGGGCTTTTGTGCGATTGATTATACCTATGAGAAGTGGCGAAAGAATCAGTGTGAGGAATAAATGAATTATTGATGACAGAATGGTCATGTCTGACTACCTCACTTTCACCAACAACAATATCAGAATCGTTATGGCAATATACAGCACGTAAAGCTGGTTGCGGCCTTCCTGTAACCTGTGGATGCGCTGTGCCAGTTCAATGATCAATTTGAATATGGGGGCAAACAGATTCCGGCGGAAGATATCATCAGTATGAGATGATATCTCAGCATGTTGGGGAAAAAGTCCTTTTGTGAACCGGACATTAAGTTTTGGGCGCACCAGCCATCGGAACATACCGATCACGGGCCAGGCAAAGGATGAAGCAGTATATTGCATACGGTTGTTTGGAGCCAAATAGCCGCAGTCCCATGTGGGGCCGGTACTATTAACCCGTCTTGATAGCAAAAAACTCCGCAGTCCCCAAAAAACTCCTGAAAGGATTATCAATGCTCCTCCTGCAAGACTGATTTTCCAGAGAATTCCGCAGGCCATGGCTGATGTTTCCGATACTTTTACATCCCCTATCAATTGTCTTGCGACCGGAGTTACAAGTTTAATAGCTAAAGGACCGGCAAGACCTATAATAATACACAGGGCTGCCAGTGTGGTCATGGCAAAGAGCATTGGCCGTGGGACTTCATGCGCCCTGGCCGAATTTTCGCTTCGTGGTTCACCTAAAAATACGATACCAAAGACCTTCGCAAAGCAGGCGGCAGCGAGCCCCCCTATCAATCCCAGAGAGGCCAGAGCGATCAATCCTCCAACAGCCGGGCTACCTAATGTGCCAGCCTTGGCAACTATTCCGAACGCACCAAGATATATAAGAAATTCGCTTATAAAACCGTTTAGGGGAGGAAGTCCGCAAATGGCGGCAGCACCGATGGCAAATGTCAGGGATGTCTGTGGCATTCTTTTCAGAAGACCTCCCAATAGATCCATATTTCTGGTGCCTGAAGCATGGGCCACGCTTCCTGCCCCGAAAAACAGCAGGCTTTTAAACAGTGCATGATTAAGCACATGAAGCAGTCCACCCATCAAGCCAAGGGTGGCCAAAACAGGATTATTTATTGATACGCCAAGTAGCCACAACCCAAGCCCCATGCAGATGATCCCGATATTTTCAACACTGTGGTAGGCCAGAAGACGCTTAATGTCATGCTGCGCCAGGGCGAACAGTACGCCCATTATACCTGAGACAGCGCCAATAATAAGTAACGTCCAGCCCCACCACTGAGCCGGAGCACCGATCAGTAATACTATCCTCACAAGACCATATATGCCTGTCTTGATCATCACACCACTCATCACGGCTGAGACATGGGACGGTGCTGCAGGATGGGCATCAGGCAGCCATACGTGCATGGGCACAAAGCCTGCCTTTGCACCAAAACCGGCTAATGCCAGAATAAACAGGGTTGCTGCCGCACCAACAGGTGTAGTAAACTTGTCAAAGTCAAGACTCGCATTCTGCCCGCCTAAAAGTATAAAAAGAAACATCAGGCATGCCTGGCCAACATGGGCTGCTATAAGATACACCCATCCTGCCTCCCGGACCTCCGCCTTTTCGTGCTCGAACATCACCAGAAAAAAAGAGGAGAGGGACATGCCTTCCCAGGCGATCAGAAACAATATGCCGTTTCTGGAAAGAACCACCAACAGCATGGAAGCAAAGAGTAAATTAAAAAAGCACCACGCTGCGCCGAGATTCTTTTTACCACGGTAGATATCCATATAAGCCGTTCCATAAATGGCGGCAAGTGCACAGACAAGGGAGATAGTAATGATGAAAAAGGCGGACAAGGGATCAACTGCGATATAGAAAGAGCCGAAGGGAACCTGCCACGGCACATGGAGTGATGATTCTTTCCCGGTCCATAGAATTGTTCCTGCTGCCCCCATGGCTAAAAGAGCACCGGTCACGCTTGTAATAGCTCCCATAAGGGATGCGCTCTTGCCTGAACCGCCTGCAAAAACGCACACAGCGCTGCCAAAAAGGAGGACTGCAAGAGATGCCAACATCAGATCCATGATCATGACGCCCGTTCCTCCTTTAGCATTGATTTGGCGACAAACTGGGCATCCAGCAGGCCGGCTTGCCGGAAGATATCTTCCCTCAAGCCAATTCGGGCAACAACTTCCGCAAAGGTGGGTGAACGAAGGCCTAAAGAGAGCTTAGACAAGAGATTGAGATGGGCCTTGATTGTTGGGCTGACAAATGAGGGTATAAAAGCATCCTCAGGTTCTTCCATCATTTTAGGTGAGATGGGGATGCATTGTGTTGTAGCCCATTCCAGGAGTTCCGCCCGGTTGAATCTGTACTGACCGCTGATCTGATGCATAGGCAGCTTTTCCTGCGCTATCCAGCGATAGATTGTCTTTTCCGAAACCTGAAGCAGTTCCGCGGCGTCTTTTACCCTGAGTTTCATACTTAACTTGATATTCTCCTACTTTTTCATATACATCAAAGTTTTAAGATTTTTTCCATAAGGGTTACCCTTATGCCCACGATTATTTTTTGTCAAGAGGGCACTTTTTATCGAAAAATACCTTCCCTACAGAGACATATAGGAGACTTAAAAATTAGGAATATTAACGCCAATTTTTTAGTCTAGTGAATTTTTTACTCGGCGTTATGGAATAATTTCTTGAACTATAAGGTAATATCTATAGTAGGATATAATCCTTTATTGACCCCCATCGGATATGGCTGAATGATATTATATGCTATATTTTGGCCTTTCTGAGCGTGGCCCTTGAATTTACTGCCATCGAAAAAGGCGCCGTTTGCTTCAAGAATATGTTCTATCCGGTCACGGAAAGCCTTTACAAAAGCAGATCCGCTTCCGGTAAATTTCATAGCTCCCAGTTTAATTTCTCCATCAATTGCAGATAGTTTCTCCAAAGGCATGCTATGCCGCTCGAGATCAGCCTGATTAGCTATATAACCCCATACAATATAGTCCGAAGGAATGTTTACAGGCTCTTTAAGATCGATAATTGTATGAGGCATTACAATAGAGCCTTTGCCTATTACAAGGGCACATCCGGGTTTTCCATGCAAAAAGGAATTAAACCCTACAAAAACTCTAAGGCCAAGGTTTGCGTTTATAATTTTAGCGCCATGCGCCGTTACATTAAAACCCTCTAGCGTTGAATATATTATATAACAATTTTCCTGAGCATTTGAACCTTTGCCAAGGGAAGCATTTTCAAGATACGCTCTTTGAGCAATAAGGACATTTTCGCCGATCCAATTTTTCCCCTTGAAAACAGAATATCTGCTTATTGAAGCGCCAAAAGGAACCGGCATCGGCAGCTTGCGATGTACAACATTGAAAACTTCCTCAAAATCCACTTTGCGATTTTCGACAAAATCTATAAAAATACCTTGCGGCTTTTTACCGATTTCAAAACTGATATATTGGTTTAGTATGTTTTCTGAAAAGTTGAAGCTGAAATCAAATTCGTCTGTCTTACTTATTAAAATACTTCCAGGTTCAACATATTGATGGATCAATTCACCGGCCTGAATATAAGCAAAGTGGCCTATCAGGCAATCATGAAGAGTAGTAAGATCGACTGTTGAAAAAGGACCTAAAAAACAACCTTCAACAGGAGATCCATGTATATTTGCATAAGAAGTTGAAGCTGTGTTTTGTATAATAAATTCTTCTAAATTTTCAGGATCATGAGAATAGTTATGAACAAGGGTTTTTATTAGAAAACTATTTTTGATAGATATTTTTTCGTCATGATCAAGAGCTATATCAGCTCCTTCAAAATGGAGGATGTCCCCCTTTTTTTTTAATTCATCTCCTCTTATGTCGCTTTTATAAAGCACTGAATTGTCAACTGTACATTTGCCAAGAAAATAACTTCCTGCAAGGTTTGAGTTGCTGAAATGAAAATAAAGTGGATGATGGGAAGTTATGCCATAAAAACCATAAAACTTAACCAGTTGATTAATAGGCACTATTTCGCGAATATATAGTTCAGCATCAAATGAACCGAGCTCTCTTAAATTGATATTAACTTTATAATATATTCTTTTAATAAGCTTTTCTAGTTGTTTCATGCAAACTTTCCATACCTTTGATTTTTATTGCGAATTATTAGCACTAAACAGGTAGATAAGTATCTGCTTAGTGTAGCTTAAGCTTTGATATATAGGACGGAACTTATTGAAAAGTTTATTAAGAGTCAACACAAAAAATTATCCTGTTTTAAAAGTATATTTGAAAAACTGTTTTCTATTTGACTTAGTTTGGTATTGCATGTAATGGAAACCCGCCGTGTGTATATTCTGCTGGCTTTAACCATATGTCTTTAATGGTATTAAAATCTTAATTAATAAGATAGGTGTTTAATATGTTGACCCGAATTTTTCCCTTTCTTGCATGGTTTAAAAAATACAATCTTGAAGCATTCAAGATTGATGCAATCTCTGGATTAACGGTGGCCCTGGTACTGATACCCCAGTCAATGGCTTATGCACAGTTAGCTGGGTTACCGCCATATTACGGTTTGTATGCTTCATTCATTCCTCCGATGATTGCGGCTCTTTTTGGTTCCAGCCGCCAACTTGCAACAGGGCCTGTTGCTGTTGTATCTCTTATGACATCAGCATCCCTAGAACCGCTGGCCACTATAGGGAGTCAGGGATTTATTGCATATGCAATCCTTCTGGCTCTTATGGTAGGAATTTTTCAGTTTTCGCTTGGAGTTTTCAGGCTTGGTCTTGTCGTTAACTTTTTATCTCATCCGGTTGTAAACGGTTTCACAAATGCTGCAGCGATTATTATTGCCACTTCCCAGCTCTCAAAAATGTTTGGCGTAAGTGTTGATAATGCGGCGCATCATTATGAAACTATTGCGAATGTCATCAAATTTGCCATGCATTATACGCACTGGCCTACTTTAATTATGGGAGTGTCAGCATTTGTAATTATGATTGGTTTAAAACGTGTTGCGCCCAAAATCCCGAATGTGCTTGTTGCTGTTGTTCTTGCAACGGTAGTATCATGGCTTATCGGGTTTAATTTTGATACAACCGCCGATGTTTCGTCCATTGAATCAAAAGATACAAGAGAACTAATCACAAAATTTAATTTATCTGTAGAGAACTCGAAAATTCTTGGCGAACAACGCTCACAGGCATCTGCAGACATCGATGAAATAATTGAGAAAGGAGATCCTTTTGCACTTATTGATGCTCAACACAATTCTAATATAATTGCAGCAAAGATAGAAGCATTAAAACATGAAACCGGCATCTGTAAAGAAGAGATAAGAAATATTTTATTTGCAGGTGTTAAGCAGTCTGAAGGAAAGATGCTTTTTTATCTTAAAGATCAGGTGCCTGAAGGAGTTGAAACAGACGGGCGTACCTGGCGTATTAAAGTTAAAAACGATCCTTTGAATACAAGCAAACTCACAATGATAGGCGGAGGTGCAATTGTTGGGGCAATACCGGAAGGCCTTCCGAAATTTTCGTTGCCTACAATAAATTTCAAAATCGTTATGAAACTTTTCCCATTTGCCGCAATTATTTCACTTCTTGGTTTCATGGAAGCCATATCAATTGCAAAAGCAATGGCGGCAAAAACCGGGCAGCGGCTTGATCCTAATCAGGAATTAGTAGGACAGGGACTTGCAAATATTTTGGGCTCTTTTTCAAACGGATACCCTGTTTCCGGTTCGTTCTCAAGATCGGCGGTTAATCTGCAGGCTGGAGCTGTTACAGGTTTATCCAGTGTTTTCACCAGCATGACTGTTTTAATAACACTTATGTTTTTTACTCCGCTTCTTTACTATTTGCCTCAGTCAGTTCTTGCAGCAGTTATCATGATGGCAGTTATGGGCCTTATAAACGTATCCGGTTTCATTCACAGCATGAAGGCAAAGTGGTATGACGGTACAATTTCAATAATATCTTTTATCTGTACACTGGCCTTTGCTCCTCATCTTGATAAGGGCATCATGGTTGGTGTTGTGTTATCCTTGTGCGTTTTTCTGTATAATAGCATGAGGCCGAAAGTGGCTTCACTATCACTTCATGATGATGAAGCTTTACGTGATTCAACGGTATTTGGACTTAAACAATGCCACCATATAGATATGGTTCGTTTTGATGGCCCGCTCTTTTTTGCAAACGCAAGTTATCTTGAAGATCAGATAACTGATCGTCTTATGAATAAAAAGGATCTTAAACATATCGTAATAGTATGTAATGGAATAAATGATATTGACGCATCGGGTGAAGAAACTTTATCATTGGTAGTTGAAAGAACAAGAAGCGGTGGAGTCGACATTTCATTTAGTGGTGTAAATGAAACTGTGATGAAAGTATTTAAAAGGACGCACCTGCTTGAAAAAATAGGTGAAGATCATATATATCCTACTATGGAAAAGGCTGTATGCTCGGTTTATGATGAAACACATACTGACAACAAAGAAGATATGTGTCCGCTGAGAACCGTTTGCCGTATTGCCTGATTATAAAAAAGGGAGGTTTTTATGTCTGTAATTACTATTTTTAGCGGCGCCTTCTGTGAAGAAGAAACTGTTGTTAAGAAAGTGCTTACATTTACAGGATTTAAGCTGATAACAGATGTTGATGTTGTTAACAAGGCAAGCAGGCTTTCAGGTATAGCTACAATTAAGTTAATGAGAGCTTTTTTGGCTAAAGAGTCTGTTTTTAATAATTTTACCCATGAAAAAGAACTTTCCAACGCATGGCTCAAACTTGCCGTTGCCCAAAGCATATCCGAAGATAAGCTTCTTTTTTCAGGTTTTGCCGGCCAGCTTATTCCTAAAAATATCAGCCATGTTATGAAAGTATGTATCATTGCCGATATGAAGTTCAGGGTATCTAATGCAATTATGGAGCAAAAGATTTCTGAAAAGGAGGCAGTAAAACTTATTCATAAACAGGAAGAAGACAGGATTGCATGGATAAAAACTCATTTTAAAAAGAATGATCCATGGGACTCTTCACTATATGATCTTGTTATTCCTATGGGTAAAATGATGCTGGAAAAGGCGGTTTCTCTTATTGTTGAGAATGCCGGGAAGGAAGTTGTAAAACAAACAGAGCTTTCCAGAAAATCCGTTGAGGATTTTCTCCTTGCTTCTCAAGCGGAAGTGAAACTGGCCATGGGGGGACATAATGTTGAAGTTATAGCAAAAGACGGTGCAGTAACTATCTTGATTAATAAGCACGTTTTCCTTCAAAGCAAACTTGAGGATGAACTTAAAGAAATTGTCGCCAAAGTAAAAGGCGTAAAGTCCGTTGAGACCAAATTCGGAGAAGGTTACTACCAGACGGATATTTACCGCAAATATGATTTTAAGATGCCCTCAAAAGTATTGCTTGTTGACGATGAACGGGAATTTGTGCAAACTTTATCCGAACGTCTTATCATGCGAGATATGGGTTCAGCTGTTGCATATGACGGCGAATCCGCCCTGACTATGGTTTCGGAAGATGAGCCTGATGTTATGATTTTAGATCTTAAAATGCCTGGAATAAACGGCATTGAAGTTTTAGAACGTGTTAAAAAGGAGAACCCTGATATTGAGGTTATAATTCTGACAGGTCATGGAACCGAGTCCGACCGGGAAAAGTGTATGAAGCTTGGAGCATTTGCTTATCTGCAGAAACCGGTTGATATCGAGGTGCTAAGCGATACCCTGAAAAAAGCAAATGATAAAATAAGAATAAAGAAAGCTGCTGAATAAAAATAGCCAAACGCAGGCCATTATGCTATTATATGAAATAATATTTTTCTCTAAGTCAGCTATGGGCGTCGTATGTCTATTATAGATATAATAAAACCAAAATTCTGGGACTACCAGGATGTGGCAGCAGGTCCGCACAAACACCTTTTCAATTTCAGACGCATTTGGCAACTTGCGGTTGTGCTGATGTCCCTGGTGGCGATAGTTCCATTAGTTTCCATTACCCTTATAGATTATAAAGTTACTCAACATGCTGTAGAGACTGACTTTTTCTTGCGTACAGCACGTCTTGTTTCAAATACATGGCGTACTGTTTCATTTTTTCTTGTCGAACGAAGATCCGCTCTTGATTTTGTAGTAAAGGATAATAGTTATAATTCGTTATGTGATTCAAAAAGGCTTTATGAGATCCTTAGGCATCTGAAACAAGGATTCGGCGGTTTCATTGATATTGGTGTAATTGATTCAAACGGTATACAAAGAGCCTATGCCGGACCATATAACCTGGAAGGCATTAATTACCGCGACCAGAGCTGGTTTAAAGATGTAACCAACAAGGGAGTAAATGTAAGCGATGTTTTCATGGGTTTCCGGCGTACCCCGCATATAGTTATTGCGGTCAGACACAACCTTTCAAAAGAATCTTTTTTTATCCTTCGCGCAACCATAGATACAGACAGATTTAATGACCTTCTATCACAACTTGAGGTAAGCGGTCAGGGCGATTCTTTCCTGATAAATAAAGATGGAATTCTTCAGACACCTTCAAGAGATTATGGCAAGGTTTTAGATAAGATACCATTGCCGGTCCCCGAATTTTCACAACACACCAGTGTTTATGAACAAACGCATAAAGACAAAGCGCTTGTAATAGGATATGACTACATTCATGATACGCCTTTTATCCTGATGATTGTAAAGCAAAAGGTCGCACTGATGAAGCCGTGGCAAACGACCCGACTTCAACTCATCGGATTTCTTATCGCAAGCATTAGTGTTATAGCACTTGTAACTTTAAGTGTTTCCACATACCTTGTGAACAGAATACTTCTTGCCGACCAGAAGCGCATTATGACTTTGCACGAGGTTGAATATTCGAACAAAATGGCCTCAATTGGCAGGCTTGCCGCCGGAGTTGCCCATGAGATTAATAACCCTCTTGCGGTTATTAATGAAAAAGTCGGGCTTATAAAAGATATTCTCACAATAAAAGATGAATTTAAAGGAAATAAGAAATTAGTCGAGCTTGCCAACTCTGCCCTTTATTCTGTTGACAGGTGTGGAACAATTACAAAACGCCTATTAAATTTTGCACGTCATCTTGACGTTAAAATCCAGCTTGTAAATATTGACGAAGTCATAAAAGATGTCCTTGGTTTTCTTGCCAAGGAAGCAGATTACAGGAGTATTAAAGTCTTGGTAAATGTCTCGCGCAATATCCCGGAATTTGAGTGTGATAGAGGAAAACTCCAGCAGATATTTCTAAACATTGTAAACAATGCGTTTGCTGCTGTAAAAGACGGCGGTAAAATTGATATTACAGCAAAGCGCGAAAAAACCGATTTAATTTCAGTAACTTTTACAGATGATGGTTACGGGATTCCAAAGTCGGATTTGGAGAGAGTTTTTGAACCGTTTTTTTCGACCAAAACAAAACAGGGCGGAACGGGGCTTGGTCTTTCCATAACTTATGGGCTTGTACAGGAATTGGGCGGAAGCGTAGGGGTTCAGAGTGAAGTAGGCAAAGGAACAAGTTTTGTTGTTACCCTTCCACTTAAGATAGCGAAGAAAGAGGATGAGGAAAAAAACAATGAAGATATTGCTGGTTGATGATGAAAAGGAGTTGGTATCTACTCTTGCGGAACGTCTTTCATTAAGGGATATTGAGGCAGATTGGGTTACCAGCGGAGAGGCAGCTATAACTAGTTGTGAAACTAAAACTTATGATATAGCTGTTCTTGATATTAAAATGCCTAAAATCGGCGGAATTGAACTTAAGAAAAGACTGGAAGAGAAAAACCCGGGTTTGAAATATATTTTTATAACCGGCCACGGATCGGAAGACGATTTCAAGGTTGCTTCAAACGAAAAAGGCGCCGAATATTATCTTGTTAAACCTGTAAACATTGATGATCTTGTCATAAAGATGAAAGAAATATGTTTAAAAAAGGAACAGGTGTAAATATTGGTTTTAAAAACAGATATATATGGTGATAATGCGCTTAAATTTTTTGGAAATATGACGGCGTCGATTTCTCATGAAGTAAATAATGTGCTTGCAATTATAAATGAGAATGCAGGGCTTTTGGGGGATCTCTGTGCAATGGCTGAAAGAGGGCATCCTGTTGATCCCGGCAGAATAAAAACTGCTTCACAAAAAATAATAAACCAGGTTCAAAGAGGGGATGCAATTATTAAGAACCTGAACAAATTTGCCCACAGCGTTGATGAACCTGATTGTGATGTTAATATTAGTGACATAATTTTTCTGATTTCAGGCCTTTCGGAAAGAATAGCAGTAATGCGCGGAGTAAAACTTGAGATCAATGAGAAGGCTGACCCTGTAATTGTTACCTCAAATCCGTTTTTACTTATAACGCTAATATGGTTCTTTCTGGACTTTGCCATGTCAGTCGCCGGTAAAAAAAAGACAGTTTACCTTAATGCTGAGAAAAAGCAGGATAAAGCTGTTATTACTTTTTCTAACCTTGAAGGGCTTGCCGGAATACAAACGGACAAGTTTCCCGGAGAACGTGAACAAAAATTTCTTACCGCACTTTCTGCAAAAGCAACCACTGAAGTTGCCGCCGAAAAAATCAATATTTTGTTTTAGGCCCATATCCCGGTTGCCGGAATTTTATTAAACAACCGAGTTAAACATAAATCCAGTCTATAGCATTTCTCAACATAATATTTCGACTTTATAAGGATTTTTTAAAAGATGGATTGGTTTTCGGTAGTACTAATTGTTTTTGGGCTGGCGTTATTCGAAATTATCATAAGCATTGACAACGCGATCATTAACGCGGAAGTGCTTTCAACAATGACTAAAAAAGGGAAACAATGGTTTCTCTTATGGGGTATGCTCGTAGCAGTTTTTCTTGTAAGGGGCCTTTTGCCTTGGCTGATACTATGGATAAGCACCCCGAACCTTGGTTTTCTGGGCTCTTTCACTGCCTCTTTCAGCTCCGATCCTGCTGTTGTCAAAGCTGTGAAAGATTCCGCGCCAATCCTCCTGGCTGGCGGCGGTACGTTTCTGGTTTTTCTGTTTTTCCATTGGCTGTTTCTGGAACCTAAACACTATGGGCTAATTGGAGAAAAATTTATCCAAACGTTTGGTGTCTGGTTCTTCGCGGTTGTTTCTGTCTTGCTTGTTACCATTGTGTGGTTGGCCATAAGATGCAATCCCCTGATGGCCTTAGGTGCCGTTATCGGTTCGAGCGCTTTCTTTATAAGCCATGGCTTTAAGGAAAATGCCGAACAGGCGGAAAAGAGAATGTTAGAGAAATCTTCAACCATGTCGGACATAAGCAAAATCTTTTATCTGGAAGTAATCGACATGTCATTCTCCATTGACGGGGTACTGGGCGCTTTTGCCTTTACTTTTGTCATCCCACTTATCTTGGTCGGCAATGGAATAGGCGCCATTGCTGTGCGGCAGCTTACCGTTGCCAATATTGACAAGGTGAAGAAATACAAATACCTCAAAAATGGAGCGATGTACTCCATATTTGTACTTGGCTGCGTTATGCTTTGCCATAGCTTTGGATTACATATTCCTGACTGGTTCAGCCCGTTTGCAACATTTTGCATTATAGGCTATTTCTTCTGGAAATCATTGAAAGCATTAAAAGAGACGCCCCACTGTTCTTTGCCTGAAAAGCACAGCTCATAAACTTAATGGAAGGCAAGTGTTATTCGGATTAAGAAGGCAGTCTTTAGAGAAAATTCAGTTAAATATTTGATGAAAAAAGTATACTCTATAGATGGAACTCCAATAGCAACATGGAATTTCGGATCGGGCCCTCCGTTGCTTCTTGTACACGGGACCATGGCCGATCACACCGTTTGGATTGCAATGCAATCTGAGCTTAAACGTCATTATAGCGTATGGGTTATGGATCGCCGCGGACGTGGTCATAGTGGCGACAGTTCTTTCTATGCACTTATCAATGAGGCGGAAGATATTGCCGCTGTTGTTGATGCAATAGGGGGTAAAGTCAATGTACTCGGACATTCCTTCGGGGGACTTTGTGCTTTGGAAGCTGCTCTGCTAAATGCTAATGTGGGGCGACTTATCATCTATGAAGTGCCTGTCCCATGGGGAGGATATCCCTGGTCAGATGAGTTTGATTCCCGCATGCAGTCGTTTATAGATGCAGGGGAAATGGAGCAGGCTTTGTACATGTTTGCACATGATATAGTAAAAACTCCTTCCAGGGAACTTTCAACTACACAAAGCATTCCAACCCAACCGATTAAAATAGCAGCGGTTCATACAATTCCCCGTGAATCACGACTGGTTGATCGCTATCGTCTCGACTCTGACAGGCTTGGGAAACTTAAAATACCCGTTTTGCTGATAGTAGGAAGCAAAAGCTCCAGCCATTGGCATATCAGCTCAAAGACTCTTCAAAAGGCATTGCCTGATAGCCGGATTAGCATACTGCATGGGCAGCATCATCTGGCAATCCAGACAGCTCCTGATTTATTGGTTGAAGAAATAGTGAGATTTTTATCAGCACCTTTTGTTGAAATTAAGCGTTAATAGAATCATTTAATTGCTGTTAGATGGTCAATAAAGGTTGGTAGATTATCGAATGAAAAACAGCGTTTATTACATCATCAATCCTGCTGGACAAGGTGGCGGGGGCGGAATCAGAGCGTGGAATGAGCTCAAGGCGTTGTGGCCAGAGCAGATTGACCCTAAAAACACGATATTCACGGAACGGCCTGGCCATGCCCAAGAGATTGCGGCGCAATGTGAAGGTTATGAAACCTTGGTCGCAGTTGGGGGTGACGGTACAGTAGGAGAGATCTTGTCGGGAATCATGGAGAGAGATAAAACTCGCCCCCGACTGGCCATCATTCCGGGTGGTACAGGCAACGATGTAGCCCGCAACGCCGGGATATGTTCCGTCCGGGACGGGGTCTTCGCACTACAAAACGGGCGTTCGCGATCATTCGACCTTATACGAGTAGACTGCATGTTTGACGGAAAACCAATACAAAAACATGCATTCCTCTTTGTTGCTGTTGGTTTTTCCTCGAATCCCATGACGAAACGATGGATGAAGCGTCTGTTTGGGCCTAAACTGTCCTATTATCTTGGCACATTCTTGCAAAGCATTATCTACCAAGCTCCACATATGACCTTACGTACAGAGAGTCGAGAGTTCAGCAAGCGAACTTGGATGATTATTGTCGGCAATGCAGACAGAGCGGCAGGAGGTAGTATGTGCCTGTCTCCCGGAGCTCGTACAGATGACGGAGAGTTAAACGTAACAGTGATTCCATTTCAATCAAAACTGAAGATGGTAACCGGTTTGCTCCCGAAGATAGCAAGTGGGGCCCATATTTACGAAGCAGGAATATCATATTACCAGGAGAAGAAAATCTATGTAGATAGTAATCCTGTGGCGATCTTGGATCTGGACGGGGACATATTGGGGGAAACACCGGCAACATTTACAGTATGTCCACAGGCAGTGCAGATTATGACACCAGAATGGTAAACAAAAAGGAAAAACAGTAAGGCCCAATCTCTCTTTAATATTAAAAAGGAATAACAACCTTGAGTGAATTAAAACACTGGAAATGGTTAAAGGGACAATTACCCGGATGGATCGAGAAGGGTATTGTTACTGCTGAGCAGTCGCAACGGATAATGAAAGAAGAGCCGGTGGTGCAGGGTTATAATCTGCTTACACGGATTCTGATCAGTATCAGTGCGCTTCTTATCGGTCTTGGGGTGATCAGCTTTTTTGCCTATAACTGGCAGAACATGACAAAATGGATGAAGCTTGGCACAATATTTTTATCCTTTATTATTGCTCATGGCGTAGGTCTGTGGCTGGGGCAAAAACCTGAACGAAAGGTGCATGCTGAGTTCTGGCATCTGCTTGGTTCTTTTCTCTTTGGTGCTGCAATTATTCTTATTGCCCAGATCTATCATATTGACGAACACGCCCCCAATGGCATTCTTCTCTGGTCGGCCGGTGCTCTGATGATGATGTATATCCTCAAATCTACCCCGCAAATGCTTTTGTATGCCACTTTGGTTATTGTTTGGCAAGTAATGGAAATTGAATTTCATACATCACAATTATGGGCGGTATTCTATGTTTCTGTATCGGTTATACTGTTTTCCATTTATAAAAAGCACTGGTTTCCCACAGCTATTGCAACCATTTCCATTGTTGTTGTTTCTGCTATTCAGTCCAGATTCAGCGTTGTTAATCCCATGGTAGTTCTTCTCAGCCTTGGCGCCATGAGTGTCGGTATCGGGCTTTTAATCAGAAGATCATCTTATGAAAGTTGCGCAGTACCTCCCGAAGTAATCGGGCTTGTTCTTTATTTTATAATGCTTCTTGCGTTCACATTCCCGGAAATCATTAAAGACTCACTTTTGGCGCGAAAATATACAGCAGACGCGGGATTTGTTTATCCGTTGCTGATTGCCTTTGCTGTATTAACTGTATGGGGTTTGTTTCTATTGCCTTTAAAAACATTTCCCGAACGTATCAAAAACTTAACACAGAAAAGCAATCTGTTTGTATTTGCCGGATTTCTTCTGACAATGGTCATTCTGTTTGCAGGTATATCATCTGCGTCCCACGAATCTAAACACGTTCTTAAAAACGTGGCGGCCTTCGGATTTAATATAATTGCTTTGATTCATGGAATTGTACTTATTTTTTCCGGAACCGGTTCGGGAAGAACAGGTATATCTTTTGCCGGGTGTCTTATCGTTGTTATTGTGATCATCGCACGCTTTATGTCTTTTACAGATAACCTGCTTGTCAGGTCTTTCTGTTTCCTTCTGGCAGGGGCATTTATACTGGCGGTTTCCATTAAAACTTCAAAGGTAAAGAAGAATGCGGGTGGAAATGATTAAACGAAAAAATACATTAATAGTAATTGCGGTGTTGCTGCAATGCTTTGTGCTGGCAGCAATTTGTTTTCAGCGGGAAATGATTCTGGACTCCGGAAATATCGTCTATATGCGCACAGCCCCGGTAGATCCAAGGGATCTGTTTCGTGGAGATTATGTCCGGCTTAACTATGAGGCTTCAAGCATTCCTAAAGATCTGATACCAAAAGAACTACTGGATAATATTGAATCAAAGGCGTGCGTATATGTTATCTATGAAACAGACGATCACCAGGTTCTGGTTCCTAAAAAATTGTCTGCAAATAAACCGCCTGGCCAGGAAAAGTATATTCGCGCATATACTACCGGCAGGATGTCATGGGATGCTTCGCTTCGATACGGTATTGAAAAATATTTTATGGAACAAGGAAAGGGGCGTACACTTGAAACCGGGAAAACACTTAAAGGTATTCGCATACCTCTTGAAATGGAAGTTGCCATAGGAAAACGAAACGGAATACCGGTTTTAAAAGGTTATCGTTATGCCGAGATGGGAATGAACATGGAAATTGCCAAAAGAGGAGATAAGAAGGAAAATGAATCTTTTGGTTTAACGCTAAAAATTATCAACGCATCAAACAAACCGCTTGCAATCGTACATCCTGAAGACAACAGGACATTTGAGCTTGAATTAGTATCTCAAAGTAAAGAGAAAGAACCCATTGAGATAAAGGGCCTGGAAAATAAAAACATGCCTTTCTCTCAGTCCGACATCAAGATCATTGCACCTGAATCCGTGTATGATATTAAAATTGATCTGAATGGGCCGGGCTATCAATTGCAAAAAGGCGGCGGGCAAATTTTATGGAAAGATCTGAAAGGATACCAAACTCTCCGCATTAAATATGTTTCACCGGCACCCGACAGGCTTGAAGGTTTGAAGGGGTTTGAATATTTATGGAAAGGAAGCCTGTACAGCCGGAATTTTAATAGATATGAATTTTCATATTAAATGTTGGAAGTGCTGTATTTTAAAGAAATCCTTAACAACTGATGAACATTTCGATTATTTAATTGCAGTTGCAGCAAAACAAAGATCATATGACAAAAAACTGACCCGGCTGCTTTTGTTTTTTCTGTCTGAATACATATGGTTATAATACTTAGAGATATTTTTGTATCCTTTTTTCGGATAATTGCGTATAGTTGCTATGTTTAATTGAACAAACGAATTTATATTTAATACTTTTTTAAGAAAAGAGAAAAAATGGCAGACAAAAGAACATTTAAGGATCTTGGGCTTTCGGCAAAAGTACTGGAGGCAATTAATAAAAAAGGGTTTGAAGAGCCGACCCCAATTCAAGTTATGACTATTCCTGTAATGCTAAGAGATGATACGAATATCATCGTTCAGGCCCAGACAGGTACAGGCAAAACAGCGGCATTCGGACTGCCTCTTGTAGAAATGGTCAGCACAGGCTCCTCAATGGTTCAGGCGCTTATTCTGGTTCCTACACGGGAGCTGGCCATTCAGGTATCGGAAGAAATCAATTCACTCAGAGGAAACAGGGATATCGTAATAGCGCCTATATATGGCGGCCAATCCATTGATCAGCAGTTACGCAGACTGAAAAAAGGTGTGCATATTGTAGTTGGAACTCCAGGCAGGGTGATTGATCATCTAAACAGAAAGACACTAAAGCTTGAAAAAATTGAGCACCTGATACTCGATGAGGCGGATGAAATGCTTAATATGGGTTTCATCGAAGATATCGAAGAAATAATGAAGCATACAAACCCTGACAAAAGAACGCTGCTGTTTTCTGCTACAATACCGCAAAGAATAAAGGATCTTGCGCACAAATATATGAAGGGTTATGAGTTTCTTAAAGTAAAGAAGGAGCAGCTTACAACTAATCTGACGGAGCAGATATACTTTGAGGTAAAAGCCCATGATAAATTTGAGGCGCTATGCAGGATAATTGATATTAAAGATTCCTTTTACGGTTTGATTTTCTGCCGGACAAAGAGTGATGTTGATTCTGTTGCAACTCATCTAATGGATAGAGGATATGATGCAGAAGCTATTCATGGGGATATATCACAGGCACAAAGAGAAAGAACTCTGGAAAAATTCAAGAAACAAAGAGTCAATATTCTTGTAGCAACAGATGTTGCAGCACGTGGAATTGATGTTAATAACCTTACCCATGTAATAAATTATTCGCTGCCTCATGATACGGAATCTTATGTTCATCGAATAGGACGTACAGGAAGGGCCGGGAATGCGGGCACTGCTATTACGTTTATTACTCCCAGCGAATATAAAGGGCTGATGTTCATACAGCGAAACGCTAAGACTGATATAAAGAAATCAAAAGTTCCAAAGGTCAAAGATATTATCAAAGCCAAAAAGAAAAAGATATACGATGATTTGACTACTATTCTTAAAGCCGAAATAGATGCTGATTATCTTAGCTGGGCCCAAAAAATACTTGAGGATAATAATCCTGAAGAAATATTAGCTGCTGTACTTAATTATTGTTTTGAAGAAGAACTCAATCCTGATGCATATGGCGAAATAGAAGAGGTCGGTGCAAAGGTAAATAAACAACTTGATAAGCAAGGCAAGGCAAGACTTTTTGTAGCACTTGGCAAGAAAGATAAGATTAATGCCAGAAAACTTGTTGAGCTTATTGGAGGCAAATCCTCAGTCAAGTCTAAAGATATCAGCGATATTCAGATAATGGACAAGTTCTCTTTTATTACCGTTCCTTTTGAAAAAGCAGAAAAAATCGTTGCAAGCTTTAAAGAAAAGGGGCAGAAGCCGCTGATTTCTCATGCCAAGAAAGATGAAAAAAGCACATATAAGGGCAAAGATTCCCATCACTGATTACCTACCCAACGCCGCCATAATATATTGGAGCCAGTTTCAAAACGCCCCATTTTGGCCAATCTCTGCGTTGGGCGAAAATTTTGCACTTTAGTGAAGCTTTAGCGCTATCCTCGAAATACCCCATGTATTCCTGCGGTTAAAATTTTCACCCGCCTTGACCTTGACCAAACTGAAACGTTTTGAAAGTGGCTCATTGGGTAAAATATCCGGCGGTCAGGCCTGATAAAATAACGTACGGCCTGTTGTTGCATTTCAAATTCAGTCAATTTTGGCGCGCTGGAGGCGAAGGCTGTTTCCGACAACTGATATGCTGCTCAAAGCCATTGCTCCTGCTGCAAGCATGGGATGAAGCTGTCTCAAGAAATCCGGGAAAACTACAAAAGGGTGTAAAACACCTGCGGCAATGGGAATAAGTATTATATTATAAAAAAAAGCCCAGAATAAATTCTGTTTTATAGTGTTCATTGTTGCTTTGCCAAGCATAATTGCCTTTGACACACCAAGAAGATTTCCGCCTGAAAGGATTATATCGGCTGTTTCGATGGCAATATCTGTTCCTGTTCCTATTGCAATCCCGACATCCGCCTGTGCAAGAGCCGGTGCGTCATTTATTCCGTCTCCGACCATCCCTACCCTTTTATTCTTTTGTTGAAGTTCTTTTACTTTCAGGGATTTTTCACCGGGTTTAACTTCCGCAAAGAATTTGCTTATACCTGCATCGGAGGCAATAGCTTGTGCAGTCATTTTGTTATCACCTGTAAGCATAACAACTTCGATCCCAAGATCTAAAAGCTTTCTTACTGCTTCAGCCGATTCAGGTTTTACCTTGTCTGCCACAGATATCAGCCCTAAAATCTCATTTCCCGATGTAACCACCATTACGGTTTTTCCTTCTGACTGAAGCAGGCTGATTTGGTTTTCGATATTTATTGTATTTAGTCCTGAAGATTTGAACCAATCCGGTTTTCCTATCATGATATACTTGTCATTTATATATGCCTCAACGCCGGCTCCTCCGGTAGATTTGAATCTTTGAGGTTCGGACATTGCAATATTTTTTTGTTTTGCTTCATTAACAATTGCCTTTCCAATGGGGTGTTCGGAGCCCTTTTCAACAGAAGCTGCAATTTGCAAGAGTTCATTTTTACTTTTACATGCCGGTTCAAAAG
This sequence comes from Pseudomonadota bacterium, assembly GCA_018901125.1. Classification (GTDB taxonomy): domain Bacteria; phylum Desulfobacterota; class Desulfobacteria; order Desulfobacterales; family RPRI01; genus RPRI01. The sequence continues at coordinate 19,915 of JAHIFE010000052.1, forward strand.
GTACTATATCTATAACGGCAGGTTTTCCGGTTGTAATGGTTCCTGTCTTGTCTAAAATTATTATATCAAGCTTTGATGCTGTTTCGAGTGCTTCGCTGTTTTTAAAAAGGATTCCGTTTTCAGCTCCCTTGCCGGTTCCGGCCATTATAGCTGTGGGAGTTGCAAGCCCTAAAGCACAGGGGCAGGCAATAACAAGTACTGCAACAAATCTGATCATAGCATGCACAAAACCACCATCAATCGACCACCATATTAAAAAAGTTGCAAGAGCTGCGATAAGGACAAAAGGGACAAATATGGATGAAACACGGTCTGCTACAGCCTGAACGGGTGCTTTGCTTCCCTGTGCTTGTTGAACAAGACGTATTATCTGTGCAAGAACAGTTTCTTTGCCAACGCGGGTTGCCTTAATCTTCAATAAACCTTCTGTGTTGATTGTTCCTCCTGTGACGGTGTCATTATTGTGTTTGTCAACAGGGATCGGTTCGCCGCTTAACATAGATTCATCAACAGCCGATTCTCCTTCGGTTACAATCCCGTCAACAGGAATTTTTTCTCCCGGCCTTACAATCAGAATGTCTCCTGCTTTTACATGTGCAAGGGGAATTGTCTTTTCAATACCATCTTCCAGTATTGTTGCTGTTTTTGGCGATAACTCCATAAGCCTTCGTATGGCTGCGCCTGTTTTACCCTTTGTGCGGGATTCCAGCATTTTGCCGAATTTTATCAAAGTAATAATTACAGCTGATGTCGCAAAATAAATATGTGTGCCGGGAATAATGGAAAGCAGCGTTGCCATTGAATAAAAATATGCAACCGATGAGCCCATGGCAACAAGAACATCCATATTTGCACTTTTATTTCTAAGACTTTTGTAACCGCCAACATAATAGTCCCAGCCTGTATAAAACTGAACAGGAGTGGCAAGGAAAAAAAATAGCCAGTTTACCCATGCTGTATAACTCCATGCGCCTGTCAGATGAAAATCTCTTGCCATGCTTAAAAGAAAAAGCGGAATGGTAAAAAGCAGCCCGGTAACAAATTTTTTGGTTTGATTTTTTATTTCAGCATCCCGGGCTTTTTGTTCATAATCATTTCTATCCGATTCATCAGACAGCTGATCTGTAGATATTGCATCGTAACCGGCTTTTTTTATAGCAGATATAATATCTTTTATGGAAGTGACCCCAGGCAGGTATTCGACATGAACACGTTCGGCAGCAAAGTTTACGTAAACGTTAACCAAGCCGGAAACATTTTTATTAAGGACTCTTTCGATATTTATGGCACAGTTGCCGCATGACATGCCGGTTATCGGAAGTTCCGCTTTACTTGTAACAGCTCTGTAGCCTAAGCTGTTTATCTTTTCTGTAATGTCTTTCAGCGAAATTTCACCGGTATCATATGTAACATAAGCCTGTTCGGAGGCAAAATTAACAGAGGCATCAATTATACCGTTTAATTTTTTTATACCTCTTTCGATATTTGCAGCGCAGTTTGCGCAGGTCATTCCGGAAACAGGAATAGCAAGTTTGAGTTCTGCCATGAGATATTATCCTTTTCTTAGCAGCAAGATAAAATATTTTGTGCGAATGGAGAGTTTCAAATAACCAGTATTCGGGGCGTATGTGAACCGCAGGAATCTTAACTCAACCTTCGTTTGCGGCAACAAATCCACTTCCATTTAAATTAAGAACAAAATTCCAATAATCAAATCACAAATTTGAGGTTTCAAAATGAAGCACAATTAAGCAGACTGACTTTTTATATAGCAGCCATGAACAATTATGGAAGTTTTGATGAACATTCAGGACAAATGCCTATAAACTCAAGCTTATGGGATATAATAGTATAATCGGTAAATGTACGCATCTGTTTTTCAAGATTATTTTCAAGTTCAAAAGGGGCATCATCGATACGCCCACATATTATACATCTTAAGTGGTAATGATTTTCAGGATTACCGTCGAAGCGTTTAAGACTTCCAGCAAGTTCAATTTGTTGAATTTCTTTTAATTCAGACAGAACTTCGAGGTTTCTGTAAACAGTTCCGAGACTTATACGTGGAAGGCGTTTTCTTACCATCCTGTAAATCTCGTCTGCTGCCGGATGGCTTTTAACTTTTTTCAGCTCTTCTAAAATTACTTTGCGCTGCTGCGTTGTTCTATGATTTTGTTTATTATTATGCAAGTTAATTAACACTCCTATCTTACTTAACTTTACCTGTCTTGACACGATTCGAAAATATCTGGTAATAAAGCAGGCCTTTTAGTATATTATATGTTACAAGTTTTACAGATTCAAGAGAGAATAATCTAAGATAAATAACAATCATAGAAGCTGGGCATGGATAATGAATAATATCAGAAATTTTAGCATAATTGCACATATAGATCACGGCAAATCGACTCTTTCAGACCGTCTGATCCAAAAAACCGGTATTATTGCCGACAGGGATTTCCATGACCAGATTTTAGACAATATGGATATTGAACGGGAAAGGGGCATCACCATAAAAAGTCAGACAGTGTGCCTTCCATATATTGCAAAAGACGGCAATAAATATTCCTTAAATCTTATTGATACTCCAGGCCATGTGGATTTTTCATATGAAGTTTCAAGGGCGCTTGCATCCTGCGAAGGAGCGCTTCTTATTGTAGACGCAAGTCAGGGAGTAGAAGCGCAAACCATAGCCAATCTCTATCTTGCCATGGAGAACAATCTTGTTATTATCCCTGTGATAAACAAAATAGATCTTCCTTCAGCAGATATCGAGAGAGTAAAGGCGCAAATAGAAGAAGACCTCGGGCTTGACCCGGAAACGGCAATACTAGTATCAGCCAAGGAAGGAATAGGAATAGAGAATGTTCTTGAAAGTATAGTTAAAATACTGCCTCCTCCTTTGGGTGATCCTAAAGCTCCTTTTAAGGCATTGATATTCGATTCCCATTATGATGCATTCAGAGGCACAATTGTTTATTTCAGGGTTTTCGAAGGAAAGTTAAGAGTTGGAGATGTTATAACTTTCATGTCCAACAAAATTTCATATAAGACGGAAGAAATTGGAATATTTCAGTTAAAGCGGATACCTAAAAAAGAGCTTTCAGCCGGAGAGGTAGGGTATATTATCGCTGGTATAAAGTCGGTAGTAGATACAAAATGTGGCGATACAATTACATTAAAAAACAGGCCTGCCGATAAGGCCATGCCTGGCTACAAGGATGCAAAACCTGTGGTTTTTTCGTCCATATATCCTGTTGCAGCAGATGAATATGAAGAACTCGCAGTTGCTATAGAAAAACTCAAACTTAACGATGCTTCCCTTATTTTTGAAAAAGATACATCAGTTGCATTGGGGTTTGGTTTCAGATGCGGTTTTTTAGGTCTTCTTCATCTCGAGGTTGTTCAGGAACGGCTTGAACGTGAATTTAATCTTTCTCTTATACTAACAGCCCCTTCGGTTCAATACTCCCTTATAATGAGTGACGGAACTGAAATGATAATTGATAATCCAGCGCTTTATCCGGATCCGACAGAAATCGAAAACACGCTTGAACCATATATTCGTGCATCTGTTATCGTACCAAACCGTTATATGGGAGCCGTTATGAAGCTTTGTCTCGACAGGCGGGGAATCAACAAAAATTACCAATATCTTACGAGCGACCGCCTTGAAATGATATTTGAACTTCCGCTTGCCGAAGTGATTTTTGACTTTCATGATAGGCTCAAATCCATTACCCAGGGATATGGTTCCTTTGATTATGAAATAATAGAATTCAGGGAAACAGATCTTGTTAAGATGGATATACTTATAAACGGCGAACGTGTTGATGCTCTCTCACAACTTGTACACAAAGACAGGGCTGTGGAACGAGCTAGGCTTGCATGCGAAAAGCTGAGAGAAGAAATACCGAGGCAAATGTTTAAAATTGCCATACAGGGTGCGATAGGAGCCAAAATAATTGCGAGATCCACAGTTTCAGCTTTCAGAAAAGATGTAACGGCAAAATGCTACGGAGGCGACATTACACGAAAAAGAAAGCTTCTGGAAAAACAGAAAAAGGGTAAAAAGCGGATGAAGATGGTAGGAAAAGTTATGATTCCCCAATCCGCTTTTCTTTCCGTATTAAAAACAGATACTGATTAATTCGGAGAACAAATGGGAAAGACTATAGCTCAGAAAATTTTTGATTCGCATATTATCGACAATCCTTTTGAAGATATTTATGTAATACGGCTTGATGCTGTTTTCTGCCATGAAATTACAACACCTATTGCTATCAATGATCTTGTTAGCCGTGGCAAAGACCGTGTTTTTGATACATCCAGAATAAAGGCGGTTATAGATCATGTTACTCCAGCCAAGGATTCCAAAACAGCTTTACAGGGAAAAATCTTAAGAGAATGGACAAGGCGCCACAAGATAAACGATTTTTTTGATATCGGCCGAAACGGAGTTTGCCATGCAATCTTTCCCGAAAAAGGCTTTGTAAGACCGGGCTACACCATAATCATGGGAGATTCTCACACCTGTACATACGGCGCTTTCGGCGCTTTCGGAGCAGGTGTGGGAACAACCGATCTTGAGGTAGGAATATTAAAAGGTGTGTGCGCGCTTGGTTATCCCGAAACAATAAAGATAAATATCTGCGGTAAAATACCCGATGGTGTTTTTGCAAAAGATATAATTCTTTCAATAATAGGCTTAATCGGAGTTAACGGAGCAACAAATAAAGTTATGGAATTTGCTGGCCCTGTTGTCGAGAATATGGGTATGGATGCAAGAATGACTCTTTGCAATATGGCAATCGAAGCCGGTGCAACATGCGGAATATGCGCACCGGACATGACTACAGTAGAATACTTATGGGATTTTATCAAAGACGAATATAAAACAAAAGAAGCGGCACAAAATGATTTTAGTAAGTACTGCTCTGATCCTGATGCCACATATGAAAAGATAATTGATCATGATATTTCTATCCTTGAACCAATGGTTACATTCGGGTACAAACCGGATAACGTTAAGCCGGCAAGTGAGATGGAAGGCACGAAAATAGATCAGGTTTACATAGGCTCATGCACAAACGGAAGAATTGAAGATTTGAGAGTTGCGGCAAAAATTTTAAAAGGAAATAAAATCAGCAACGCATTGCGGGGTATAGTATCTCCTGCGACCACCGAAATATACAGGCAGGCTTTAGACGAAGGAATCATTGCCACCTTTCTTGAAGCCGGATTTTGCGTTACTAATCCGACCTGCGGAGCCTGTCTTGGCATGAGCAATGGAATTATTGCTGAAGGAGAAACCTGCGCTTCCACCACAAACAGAAATTTTAGCGGGCGTATGGGAAAAGGCGGTATGGTCCATCTTATGAGCCCGGCCACTGCTGCTGCCACCGCTATTGCAGGACATATAACAAATTCAAAATTATATAAGGGCAAATAAAGAGCGTATAAAAGCCATGAAAAATTTTTCAGGAAAAGTACTTTTTCTCAACAGATCGGATATCAACACCGACGAAATTATTCCGGCAAGATATCTTACCGAAAACACCAAAGAAGCTTTAAAACCATACCTTCTCGAAGATATAAACCTGGAAGGTTTTGACAATAAGAAAGATATTGAGGGTAAAGCAGTAATAATAACAAGGGAAAATTTCGGGTGCGGATCATCCAGAGAACACGCTCCCTGGGCGTTTGAAGTAAACGATATAAATCTTGTCATAGCACCCAGTTTTGCCAGAATTTATAAAAGAAACATGTTTAATTGCGGAATGATGGCGGTTGAGCTTCCGGCAGAAACCATAGACCAGATCTTTTCGGTTTTTTCAAATCACGATACTGATCTTGAAACAGTTTTTAACGACGGCTTATTTATATTAACAGCTGCTAACATCATGGAATCATTTGAATTCAGGATTTCAGGATTTGATAGAGCACTGGTTGAAGCAGGCGGATGGGTGGATTACGCCGATTCCAAATACTAACGCCTCCGCAAGCCGAAAAATTATGAACCGTATTCATTCAGATAACTGAAGCAATCCGCACAAACAGAAAATAAAGGCAGGGCCATTTCTGATCCTGCCTTTATTTTCTGTTATTAAATATCTTACAAAACTATTAGTGTATCTTTCGCCTCATCCCCGCTAAACCAATCAAACCCAGTCCGAGAAGCAGCATGGAAGCAGGTTCGGGAGTTTGAATATAAGGATAATTGGCGATGGCAACTTCGGATACATTATTATGTATAAGGACTGTGTGTTTTCCTGTTAGATCAGAAAATGTTGTTGAGTTGCCGTTTTCCCAACCTGGTATTGCAAACCATTCGTCATCAAATTTCAATCCAAAGCAGATGCCTCCTCCTTTTTTTAATGCTGGCCAGTACCCGATATATTCACCGGTTTCGTTATCCGGATTCCAAAGGTTTAGCTGTTTTGACGATTTTGGATCTTGTATATGGTCTATCAATGTAATCGTGAGATTGGTAAGAACATCACCAAAATCAAAAGTAAAAGTAGTATCAATATCAATGGTTGCTGATGAAATACCTCTTTTACTAAGCGCTTTATCCCCTGCGCTTCCGGTAATACGAGCGCTTTGGTGCCACAAAAAGTCCTTAGAATCATAAGATGGTGCCGTATTTGCGGTATATTCGCCGGTACCCGCTGTTTCTGATATGACTATAGGTGAATACTCATTCCAGGGCTGATTAAAGGCAATTGTTGCGTCGCACAAATAATCATATTCTGCCATAGCGAACGCTATACCACCCCAAAGCAGATATAATGCTGAACTTAAAACTAAAACCTTAATCATTTTCATCACGTCCCTCCTTCTTTCTATAATACGTTAAAAAATAGATAGGTTGGAAATTATGATCATGGCCTCTTCAGATAGAAGATTTTCAGCAAGTAATCCTTATGCTGAAACAACAAGCCTATAAAACTTAATAAAACGATTGGTTAAGTCTATTTCTACGCATAAAATACGCCGATTTTAGTTTGATAAGAATTTGCTTTTTGCGGTGGAAGTATAAGCAGTTTAGATATTTAGCAAATATAGTGCCAATATTTTAACTATACGATATTAAAAGAATAAAATATTATTAAATAAATTATCCGGAATAATATCGTAAACTATTCCGACACTATTTATTGAGCAATAAATACTTAATATAACAGTTATACAATAATTACAGTTTGTTATGATGATAATCTTATAAAATGATTGTGTAAAGATTCCCGACAATACATTCCAAAGTGAAACGCCAAGCAAGTTACCGCATAAAAACCTTTAAATAACATTCACCTAAAGCCATGGGAAGTAAAGGCTGTTTAAAGCTATCGCAGATCAAGCCTGTAAGATTTGATAATCATTTTAGGATGGTATGATTGTTTTACTTTTGCAAGACCGGGGATATTCATGTCACTTTCTTTGTTTATATATTTAAATCCGTCAAAAAGGCTTTTTGCGGATAAGTTATCAAAATACTGATAAAGTCCTTTTATGTTTGCAAAAGCCTTTTCAAAGTGAAGTACTCCCATATCGTTTGTCAGGTATGCAGCAATAGCAAAAGCACTTATTACCCCGTCAACCCGAAGATATATGCCTTTCAGATCAAGCAAATCAAATTGATTAAGAGTGTTTATTATCGCATTCTTTTCACAGGCCAAATCTTCATTAACATCTGCATCGCAGTCTCTCTCTATGCACCATTTTTCCAGAAAATCTATGCATTCGCCGGATAACTGTGATGAAATTTCCCCTGTTTCAATGCGATTGCTTTCAACATATTCTCTTTCAAACTGATGGATAAGATTTCTTTTCTGCGAATACCGGTTTCCCTTAAGCTCCGCAATGTCGGATTTAAGATATACATAGTCTGAATATTCTTTTTGCAAACTAATCTTAAAATAAGACTCAACTTCTTTTTTACCATAAGTATCAATGTATTTGCCCGGTACAAACCAGTAATTATCAAAACCGCTCTCTTCAGCAACCCTGCACAGTTCTTTTGGAGGATATTCTGTTGGAGGAGATATAGGAAGTATCAGATGCCGGTATTCTTTCTGTTCTGTAAATTCTGCTGCTATTATCAGAGTATCGTTTTCTATTATTCCATAAGGCTTATAATATTCGTTACTCCATGCTATAATTGAAGGGAGAGTATATACGCAAAGCATATATCGCTGATTAATAAAATACTTTTTTAATGGCAAATAATCTGAATAAGTAATTTCTTTCATCTTCATATCAATATCTTTAACATAGGCGTTGAATCAGGCATTATATTAAATCCGTTGTTAGTATAAAAATCACGTGAATTTCTTTCTGCGATCAGTGCTATCCATTTAATTCCATCATTTTCAAGACGGGCGACTATCCTCTTTAGAATTTGGGTTCCTATTCCCATTTTTCTGTACGAACTTATAACCGTAAGATCTTGTACGTATGCATCGCTTATCCTATCACTTATAGCTCTTCCCATTCCGATAATTTTATTTTCTTCGCATACAATAATAAAGCAATGGCTGCCGGCTATAATCTGCCTCACATGTGATGGATCATCCGGGATATCTTCAGCCCACCATCCTGTCAAACGGTATATAGATGTTATCTGCCTTATATGATCGGAAGATGGATCAGTCAGGAAAGTATAATTATACATTATGTTTTTAGCTTTTTCCTGTGTCTTTCAAGAATCTTTGCAATATACGGGTTAACCTTTTCTTGTACCAACTCTTTATTAAGACCTCTTGCATTGCAATATACCACAATAAATTCATTAGTAAACTTATTAGGAAGACCGGTTTCAGTAATATCAACAATAAATCTGCCCAGGTCTTTTAACATGCGACTGCCTAACTTTGATTTAGTACGAACGGCTCCGTCCAAATCGATAAGCCAAAAATTTCCGCTTTTTTCATTTACCAGAATGTTTACCCATTTTGTATCGCCATGGCAAAAGCCGTTATTATGAATCTTTGACAACAGCTTTGCAAAACGCGGTATAATTTTTTTATTTTCCAGCCAGCATGAAAAATCTTTCATATCAAGAGAAATATCCTTCAGGTTATTGGTATCTGCAAGATATTGGCTGTAAAAATAACCTGTTACGTACCATGAAGTTTTTCTTTCAATTACATAAGCAAGCGGTAACGCAACCGGAATATCAAGTGCTTTAAAGCAGTGGGTCATATTCCACAAATTATGAGTCCGTTCTTTTTTCAACCAGGTTTTGATATGAAATAAAAAACTGTTTGAAACAAACCGCTTTGCAACAACATTTCCATCCGGGCCCGACAGCAAATTTACAGTTATATTTTTATCCTTTTTTAACGTGATACTTCTTGTTTTAAACCACTCACCAGGATCGACACCATGCAAAAGTTGTTTTTCGACAGCACTATTCTTCAGAAATTCGCCATAAAATAATTTATTATTTAATGGTTTACAGTTAGTTGTCATATAAAATCTGATGTTGCTTTTTAATAAGCGTGGTCTTCTTCTGGCATATACTGTTTGCAGCAACTTATTCTCGTTTCGAACGGAAAAATGCGGATTACCGGACTTATAGGCAATAAACAGGCGCATAAAATCGGTTCTGCTCAAAACGTTATCGGAAGCAACTGAAAACTGAACAAGGTTTTTTGTAATTTGTGAAACCGGGATATACCGCCATTTGCGGTTTCTCTCATTATCTATGAAGCTGAACCGGAAAGTATCACTATCTTTTATAACTAAAAGATTATTTTGTCTTAAATCGCCATGAACGATTCCATTGTGATGAAGTTTTCCAATAAGCAATCCTGCTGATTTGAGTAACAAACGTTTTTCCTTGATCTTTTCCGGAGTGAGAGGAGGAACAAAACAGCTTAAAAGATATTGATAAAAACCAATACCATCAAAAGCTTCCGAAATCATGAAAACACTTTTATTCCCATATCCCCAACATAGGATTTCAGGAGTAGGCAAGCCGGCCGATAACAAAATATCTGCCTGTCTGCATGCACGTTTGCTACGGCTGCCATATAAAAAAGCTTTGATTTTTTCAAAAACATTTCTTGGCAAAAACCCCTTATAATAAACTTTTGCTGTACCTGTTTTAGCAGCGACTACCGAATTCTGAGAGCTTGATATCCATTGCCATCCGGCGGGCATTTCGCTATTAACCAGCAACATTGCCTGATCCTGGTAATTTTTTGCATATTCCCCGTGAATGGAAAAGTTCTTGGTTTTCATAACATCAGCTCTACTTCCAAAGTCTCTTTTCTATATTAACGGGGGCTGAAATAAGCTTTTGTTCAAGCATAATTCTTTCTGTCTGTTTCCATGCATTTACATCTATTGTGCCAAAAACCGTCTTTTCAGACGGCTTCATTAACTGTCTTGTTATTTCAAGCTGCCTGCGGATAGTATCTAATTGTGTATCCTTGTCAAATCTATGAATAGTCTCTACTGTTTTATCCAAGTTTGCAGGATTTAGAGCTTCATTCCATGCTTCCGTCAATGCCGTAACGAATTTTTTAACCGTTTCAGGATGCTGTTTTATCATATTTTCTGTTGTAATTACTGAATTTGCAACAAAATGAATCCCGTAATTATTTGGATCAAAAAAGGAAACCGGCTCTTTCGCTTTTTCAAGCTTATCTCCAATAATAACACCCTCGGCATTTCTGTAAACAGGCCAGAACGCAACTCTTCGCTCATAAAAAGGCGTGTAATCATACCTTACGCTGAAAAAACTCACTTCTTCTTCTCTAATTCCATTTTTTAATATAAGAGCTTTCATGATTGCTTCGTCATTTCCGCCAAAAGTAATCCCTATTGTTTTACCCTTTATATCTTCGATTTTATTAATTTTATTTTCATCTGAACGGTATATCCACTGAAGCGGATTTATCTGAAAAAGCTGTGCAAGCACTACGATAGGCGCTCCTTTTGAGACAGCTCTTATAACCTGATCCGCAGAAGCCACGCCAAACTGGGCATGCCCCATCTCAAGCTCTTTTATTGCATCAAGTTCCGGCCCGCCCTCTTTTACTTCTACTTCAAGTCCCTCTTTGGCAAAGAATCCGTGAACATCGGCATAAATATCTCCGGCAACACTTGTGTTAAAAAGCCATTTAAGCCGATAAGAAACCTTTGTCATTTCCGTATCTTTTTTACCACATCCTGAAGGCACGATAATGGCAATAAGCGTCACCAATAAAACAATAATTCGTAAATTGTTCTTCATATTTTTCAAGCCTTTGCCCTCCAGTTTCTTACCAGCATGTTGCCAAGCCATTCCAGAAAAGCCAGATAAAGCGAAGTGAAGATTCCTATTAAGAAAAGAGCAATCAGAATTTTGGAAAGGTCGCTCTGGTAGAGTGCAATACGAATGCTATAACCGATTCCCTTACTTGCTCCGATAAACTCGGCTACTATGGTTCCAACCATTGCAAGTGTCGCGCTTCCGGAAACCACTGTTACAAGCTTGTTCATATTTTCGAAAGCCCTTATTTTTACTTCAAGCTGCCATCTCATTTTACCCGAATACACATAAAAGTGTTCTATATCAGTAACCGGTTCGGATAGTATTCCTATAAAAGATAAAAGCAGGGGAAAATAGCATATCATCGCAGCGATTAAAAGCCTTGAAGAAAGTCCGTCACCAAGCAGGATAAAAATTATTGGAGCAACTGCAACAATCGGATATGCCTGAATATTAAAAGCAGCGGTTTTAATAAATGAACCCATCCAGTTTGACAAACGGCTGATTATTCCAACAATAGTTGCCATAACAATGGAAAGAACGTGCCCGATTATTGCAACAGATAATGTATTTAAAACATCGGGTATATATCTTAAAAAAACTTTAAGACCGGTATCATAAATCTCGACAGGGCTGGGGATAACGTAATCGGAAAGATTCAAAACTGCCTTTATAAAAAACAAAAAGGCAAGTCCTAAAAGATAGACAATGATAAACTGGGATAGCCGTTTATGAAACATTTACAATCTCCAGCATTGTCTGTTCGAGATCTTTTCTGGCAACTGATTTTCCGGTTTTATTATCCTGCCCGAAAACAGTAATCGCCTGGGGACTTTTTTTAAAATTTCTTAGCACTATAATATTTTTGCAGAACATGGAAACTTCTGCAACACTGTGTGAAATATATATAAAAGACTTTTGGGGATACATATCCTTGATTTTTAATATTATCTGTTCGCGCGTTACTTCATCCACATTTGCAAGACTTTCGTCCATTATTAAACAATCAAAATCCTGCAATAGATATCTTGCAAGATTGATCCTGTTGCGCTGTCCTAAAGAAAGGTGGGAAAATCCGGAGTCTATGCAGGCATAAAGTCCGAATGACTCGACAATTTCGTCTATTCTGTCTTTATTTTTCTCCGGCGTAATTTTTAATATATGCTCACCAACACTCGACCATCCCGGAAGTCTTTCAAGGTTATATGAGTAAAAAATTATATCAGTATTATTACGTTCAATTACACCGGTGTATTGATTTAATTGGCCTGCAACCATACGTGCAAGTGTTGATTTCCCAACTCCGGACAGGCCGAATAATGCATGAAATCCGGGCTCCCCGATTTTGCAATTTAAATTATTGAAAACCGGGTACTGAGTACCGGGATATTTATAATTTATATTTTTGCATTCGATCATATCATAAAGCTTTAATTACTTCGGCAAGATAATGTTCGACAGGTGCAAATTCATCTCTTAAGACCGGAATATCACAATCTATTTTGTGTTGCCAACAATGGGAAAGATAAATATTTTGCTCCGGATCGCTGCTTGTTAATTTGTCAGCCCTGCCTGATTTAATCGCAACAATTATTAAATTTTGCAATTCTTCCGGCTGCATCGGATATTGAACAGGAAAAATATAAACATTTGGAAAAACCGATTTAATTGTTGCATAGGCTGCACGGAAAAATTTACCTTTTTCACCCTGTATGGCTGAATAAATATTGGTAATCAACACGCCCTTGTCATTAAGCAAAGCCGACGACTCCTGCATTGCTTCTTCTGTTGTCATGTAAAAGGGCGGAGAAGCGGATGATTTAAAAACATCTATGAAAATTACATCATATTTTTTTGTTGCCCGCTTTAGGAAAGTTCTTCCATCCTCATGAATGCTTCTTATCCTTGGGTCATCTTTTAAATAAAAATACTTCTTTGCCAGTAAAGTAAAATCCGGGTCTATTTCAATTACATCAATGGAATTATCCGGATTTCGCCTTAGATAATCTCTTGCAACCGTATATGCCCCGCCTCCTATAAGAAGGGCGTTTTTGTTTTCCGGGCAAAAATGTTCTATAAGACGGTAGAATTTAGCGTAACTGAAAAAAAGCTCATCAGGTTCTCCAACTACAACAGCCGATTGCGCCCAACTTCGGTCAACACGCAAAAAGCGTATTGTTTTGCCTGTATTAGAATCCTTCATTTCCTCAATTAATACCCGATTGTATTTTGTGTCAATATCCGCAATTGCATTTCCTGAAACCGATGATTGAAAAAAATATACCGAAAGAAACCCGGCTGTCAAAACAATTGCAGCAGCTTTTGCTGCTCGCAGCTTATTTTCAAAACAAGCCAGAAAATAAACGATAAAAAGCACAAAGGAAAGAAAAAACAGGATATTGCGGCTTCCAAGAAACGAAATCAAGAAAAACCCGGTAGAAAATGTTCCGATTATACTTCCTGCAGTAGATATGGCATAGAGCCTTCCCACAGTTGCGCCCGAATGCGCAATATCTTCCATTCTGAGTCTTATGGCATAAGGGGAAACAGAGCCAAGCAGAATGCTTGCAGGCGCAAATAGAATCGTTGCTGCTATGACAGCTCCGAGCCGGACATCCGGTACTGATTTACTGACAATATCAAGAACCGGAGTCTTTATAATGGCTATTATTCCGACAAGTAACGCACAAAAAAAAATTAGAATTGAAAAAGTTTTGTACCCAAGTTTTTTGTCGGCAAGACGTCCGCCCCAGTAATAACCAACGCTTAAGCTTGCCAGTATTACTCCGATAAGACTTGTCCAGACATAAATGGAGGTTCCGAGATAGGGCGCAACAATCCTTGAACCGACAAGCTCAAGCGCCATCACAACAGCACCCGTGATAAATACAATTATTTCAAGCCGGTATTTATTCATTTATTATTCGGATAACGAATATCGAATATCGAACAGCGCACATCAATTTCCGCTATTCTCAATTCGCTAAATAATATAAGTTATTCTAAGCCCTCTCATAATGCGTTGTAAATTTATTTAACATGACATTCGCTGCACATCAAAGGACCCGCTTTTTCCTGTTCATGACATCCTTTGCAGCGCAGATGGTATTTATTTATAAGAGGTACAGGATCTTTATCAATCTTATGGCATTCAGAACACTTCATATCTTCCGATGTTTCATTCTCAACTTTTACTTTATCTTTATAAAAATGATGGCAGGTGCTGCAATCATCAATACTTGCATTTTCATTATGTTCATCGTGGTTAAAAACCGCAGCAGGCCTCATCCTTTTTGTAAAAGCAGGATCCTGAACATATTTAATATTATCCTGAGAATATGCAGTTACAAATAAAAAAATAATCGACAAAACAATTACCGAACATAGAACCCAAGTTTTCTTTCTCATAAATAATACCTCGTTATATATCTGCACAAAACAGTTGTTGCAAAAAGATCGATATAAATATTTTATTCCGGCTTTTCCATGGTTTCGTAAATAATATCGCCAAGAAACTTTATGTTCATATCAAGTTTATGATGATGGATTAAATCTTCAAGCCCTCCATGACAGTTATGGCATGGAGCAATAATAGTTTGAGCGCCCTTTGCCTTTACAGCAGCCAATTGCTCCGCCTTGATTTTGTCTCCGTCTATTCGCGACATCTTATAAGGCGGGCCACAGTTAATAACCCCGCCGCCTGCCCCACAGCAGTAGTTGTGCTCGCGATTCGGATGCATTTCAATTAGCGTTTCACAGGTTGCATTTGCAACATAACGCCCCATCTCATGAAGACCTCTTCCCCGCACTGTATTGCACGGATCATGAAATGTAACAGGTTTATCAAATTTTTTAGCTATTTTTATCTTACCATCTCTTATGAGTTCATAATAAAATTCGATAGCATGAATTACAGGTATAGGCGGCATTTTCCATGACAGTGCCCTGTTGCCGACATCATGGACCGAGCGGAAGGCATGGCCGCATTCACCCATTACGATTTTTTTTACTTTCAGTCTTGCGGCAGATTCGAAATGTATTTTTTTCAATCTTGCCATCATTTCAAAGTCGCCTGTAAACATGCACATATCGCTGTTATCCCATCCGGGAGTGGCAGGCATAGTCCAGTTCATACCGGCAACATGCATTATAACCGCCGCCTGATATATAAGCTGGGCGCGAAACTTGGGTTCAGGACCTATAACGGAATAGAAAATATCGGCCCCTTCTTTTTCAAGCGGTATACGCAAATCGGGAATTTCGGCGCGAGCTTCATCTTCCTGCCACATAAGACTGTCTATCCATTCATCCTCTTTAACCCACATCTGGTTTGCCGTAGCAGAATGGCTGTGTGCGGTATCCTGAATGTACTGAGGAGTGATTCCAAGCTTGTGGCATATTCTTCTGACCGTCAAAAGCAGGTACGCTATATCAATCCCAAAAGGGCAATACATGACACAACGGCGGCAGAGATTACACTCGGTTGAAGCGATTTCGGATGCGCGTTTGATAAACTCTACGTCTACCCTACCCTTTTTCTTTATAATTTCCCAAACAGTCTGCTTTACTTTGCCGGCCGGAGAAAATTTCGGGTCATTATCATGGGAAAGATAAAAATGGCAGGCCTCACTGCATAACCCGCAATGAGCACAGATATCAACATATGTCTTAAGCCTGGCACCTCCCTCGGCTTTTAATACATTATTTATAACCTTTTCGATTTTTTCAGGAGTTAGTTTCGCCGCCCCCCCGACAATGCCTGCATCGGTTATTTCAGCAGCAGCATTTTTTACAGATTCAGCCATTATATTGTCTCCTTAGAAGAGTCGTTGAGTGGTTTTACCAGTCTTTTGCATGACGTATTGCTCCAAACTCCGAACCAATATACCCTCTTGAAATCGGGAAAAAAATCATGTGGCTTAAGCGGGTGAAAGGTATTGCAGCCAACAGAATTTCTCCTGACAGGATATGTATTATTCCCATAATCCGGCAACCTGCAAACTGGTGATAAGTCCAGAAGCCTGTAATAAAAGGAGCCGCAACCATAGCAAGTATAATATAGTCGGAAGCAGAAGTTAAAAATTTTACTTCTGGCCGGACAATTCTTCTTATAAGAAAAAAAACACACGAGGCAATGACAATGAGTGTCATAATATCAGCCATCGTATCGGATATAAACCACCAGCTTACATTCCATGATTGTTTAATAAGAATTATATGAGCAAAAAGAAAAAGCGGAGCTATAACAACACAGATATGGAATGAAAACGCAACAATTGTAAATACAGGGTTTTTTCGCATATTCTCGCTTCCAAATGGGGTTAACCAGTGGAAGATAGAACGAAGTGCATGATACGGGCTCATATAATTATATAAAAAAGGATCTTTTTCTTTGGCAAGTAAAGCCATCGAAATGAATCTGTAAATACATCCTGCCGCAAATATAATTAAAGAAACCCATACCATTGGGCCGCTGACAAAATCATAAATGTCGTGCATAATTTACTTTCCTTTCAACCCGTAATATCGGCAACGGGCATAACGCGTCTAAAATATTTATTTTCATTCTGACCGGTCTCTATCGTTTTTATTAAAATCTTGTCCGAATCAGGACTAAATACCGGATCCCAGACCGCTGCGAAATCTTCTTTAATAGGTTTGCCGTTGATAACAATGGTGTAACGGCCATTTTTTTCGACCTTTGCAGCCACATTTTTCCCGTCAGGGCTGAAAACCGGTTGCCAGGCCATGTCGTATTCATCCCATTGATTTCCATCAACAGCAACTGTCCATTTTTCGTTTTCTTTTCCAAGGCATGCAACTCTGCTTCCGTCAGGACTGAAAACGGCATCCGTAACCATATCTCCAAAAGTTGCACCCCATATCTTACCGTCAACAGCAATTGTCCACCTGCCAAATTGAGGGGCAACAATTGCTGCAATTTTATTTCCGTCCTTACTGTACATATGGTGCCAAAGTTGTTCAAACTTGCGATCCCAGAAAATTTGTCCGTCTTTTGCCAAAAACCATTTTCCTGAAGATCTTACAGGAGCGGTAACAGAGCCGTCATTAGGGCAAAACTTCGGATCCCAAACAGAAGCAAAAGTTTTTTCCCAGACAACCCCATCTATCGCAACCGTATAATCATAAAGATTTGTTCTTACTCCTGCCGCAACCCGTTTGCCGTCTGAACTGAAAACAATATCCCAAACATTCACGAAATTATTATTCCAGACTACTCCGTCAATTACAGCCGAGTAACAACCCTCCTGAAATTTAACAATATCCGCCTCTTTAAACGCAACAGTCTGTACAGATGCAGCAGCCCTTTTTCCGTCATTGCTCACTGCAAGACCGGTCATATTTAAAAAAACCTTTTCCCATGGCACATCGTTTACTACAGCAAAATATTTTCCTTCTTTCTGTGCCATATAAACTATATTTTTACCATCATTGCTAAAACGCGTATCCCATGCAAAGTCATATTTATCTTCCGCGGTTTCCCCGTCAACGGCAAGAGCCCACTCTCCGGTATCGGATATAAAAGCCGTCAGTCTGCCATCAGGGGAAAACCTCGGATACCAAACCCTGTCAAATGCATTTTCCCAGGCAACGCCGTTTTCGCACATGGTAAAAACTTCATCATCGGGCAGCTTAATTACTGCAGCTATCTTTTCTCCGTCAGAACTTACATACGGCTCTTCTACCCAATGATATATTTTTTTCCAGTCTGAAATATCAGAAATTAATTTCTTGCCACTGTCCCAGTCCCAGCCGGATATGTCGGTCATTATGATTTCTCCTTCTGCTACACCATTATAAACCTTCTGCCACGCCATTATAAATATGATGGCTGATCTTTTGTTTTATTCCAGCAATTGATACAAATCTTTTTTCTAGCTCAAAAATATCCTTATGTAAAGCCCTTTCTATAAAATGTAATTTTTTTAATATACACTAATACCAATAGAATCATATAGATGTTGCTAATATAATCTCAATTATGATATTGATAACGCTACAATTTTTGATTTTAAAGTAAAGCCGTTTAATCTATTGTTGGATGTTGGTTTCGGGAATCACATCAAAACATAAATCGGAATAAAAGCTTTGAAGTTGTACAGTTAACTGCCTAAGAAAATAATCGGATACGGAGTGTGATCAGGCATGGAATTATTTGCTATCGCCGGTGCTATTCCAATGGCGTTCGTCGCAGGAGGCATTTATGCCTACCCAATTCATTTTATGCTACTTTATCAGATTGTTAGCTGAATAGCGCTGTTGGTATCTACTGTGATACTCGTTGGCCTTTTGCTTGAGTGGTTGGCTCTGGTAACGGTTGGAACCATATAAATCAGTGCAATCATAGGCCCAAGAGCCAGTTTCAAAACGTCCCATTTTGGCCGATCTCTGCGTTGGGCGAAAATTTGAATCCTCGAAATACTTCATGTATTCCTGCGGTTAAAATTTTCACCCGCCTTGACCTTGACCAAACTGAAACGTTTTGAAAGTGGCTCCCAATTTTATAGCCGGTTCATTTAGTAATTTTTTTCTTAGCGATTCCGGCCTTGGCGAACTTATTGGTCATCAATAAATTCGCATCAGATCACGGAGTGAGCAGGTGGTTTGTCATAGCCTTGCTTTGCTCAGTTCAGGCCTTGCCTGTCATTCTCACGCAATATGGAGTAGCGGAAACTTTGTATGGGATCGACGGTTCTGGTGGACCCTACGGTCAGGCACCGACAATTCCAATGCCAGACTGCTGGTAGCCTATTAACGTATAATAACTGGTGCCGAATCATTAAACCAGACAGTACGCTTCAATTGTTAGGCAAATTAGAAATAACGAGACTTAAATTCTCTAAAACCATCAAACAATAGGAGATAAGAATGATACTTACAAACATCGAATCTGTTCCTGGTAAGAAAATCGTTGAACATTATGGCCTGGTTTCCGGAAGCACCGTTAGGGCAAAACATGTAGGAAGAGATATCATGGCTTCCCTGAAAAATATTGTAGGAGGTGAACTGAAGGGATACACGGAACTCTTGGAGGATGCCCGAGAGCAGGCCAGGGAAAGAATGACCAAACAGGCCGAGGAACTGGGCGCAAATGCCGTTATCAATATCCGGTTTAATACATCCTCTATCGCCCAGGGAGCCAGTGAACTCTATATCTACGGAACCGCAGTCAGGGTTGAATAGGGGGTAAAATGGAAGGTTTAATTTCCCTGTTGATTAATCTGGTGCTACCGATTCTGTTGATCGTAGCAGCCCTGATTACGGGAACAATTATAGAAAAACGGCATTATCAATCTATTGATAAGCGGGAAGCTCTTCTGGGAAATATTGTGCTGTTAAACGGAAAAGAATATCCCAAAGATACTCCCGTTGCCAATGTTCAATTTGTCAGTGGCTCGGTGGTAATTTCCTATGATTACTTCAAAAGGTTTCTTGCAGGACTTAGACAAATCTTCGGCGGAGAAATAAAGTCTTACGTAAGTTTACTTGACAGGGGCAGAAGAGAAGCCATTCTTCGCATGAAGGGAAAATGCCCGGATGCGGACATCATCATCAACCTGCGCCTTGATACCAGCAGTATTTCAAAGGGAAGAAGAAAAAGGGGGCTGGGGACCGTTGAGGTATTTGCTTACGGAACCGCGCTCAAGTTTGCAGGATCACCTGAATGAAAATCATAAACAAACCATTAACAAAAACAGCGGATATCAGTTCAGCGCGGGGTACGGCAATGAAAGAACTCCGTCAACTTGTACTATTTACTATTGTTTTGTTGACGGTACTCTATTTCTCTGTCGGCCTGCTTGTGGATTTTATAGTTTCCGGGATATCCTTTGAATCGGAAGCCAGCCTGTTTAAAAATTTCAAAATTTCGAAAGCATTGCCAAAAGATCCAGGAGAAAACAAAAAACTTGAAAAGGCGAAAGTGATTTTGAGAATTCTTACATCGGGTGATTCGGTTCCACCACTGCCCTATAATCTTATTTTGATCAAAAAAAAAGAGCCTAACGCCTTTGCATTTCCGGGAGGAAAAATCGGACTGACAACCGGGCTGCTGGATTTATTGAATGATGAAACTGAAATTGCATTTGTCCTGGGTCATGAACTGGGGCACTTTAGCAACCGGGATCATCTCAAGGGATTGGGTCGTGGCGTTGGCTTTGGGTTGGCTGTGGCTGTTGTTTTTAAGCCGGAATATGGTGCGAAATCATTCGGGAATATGGTAAACTTTGTTCTTCAAAGAACTTATTCTCAAGACAGCGAAAAAAAAGCAGATCACTTTGGGCTTGAACTGGTTTACTCCAAGTATGGAAGTATCCGCGGAACAGACCATCTGTTCAAAATTCTACAGCAAAACGATAAATTACCCGGTTGGGCATATATGTTTTCCACACACCCTTCCCCGCAGAAGCGAATTTTAGAGCTTCAAAAATTCGGGAAGAAGATAGAGAAAGAAAGAACGCACAAAACAACAGCCTCTCCCATTAAAAGTACTTCTTCTGTCAGCTCAATAGCCTTGCATCCGTTGAACGGGTGCAAGGCAAAATTCGTTGTGACAATAAGAATACATAGATGTTACCAATATAATCTTGATTATGATATTGATAACCCTGTTATTTTCAGATGTTAAAAGAAAGCTGTTCAATATATTATTCAAACGTTTCCCAAACGGGGGCTATAATTTTATTGACATAATGTATATATTCATGGTATACACAACGCATGGTTAAACCGACAAAAATATTATCTCATTGCATAGGTTTTGAATGGGACCAAGGAAATATTACCAAGAATTGGGAAAGGCATAACGTTTCAACAGGGGAGTGCGAACAGATCTTTTTTAATAGACCAATCATCGTAAAACGCGACAAAGATCATTCTATGCTTGAAAATCGCTATTACGCCCTCGGTCGTACCAATATGAACCGTTTGCTTTTCGCCGTATTCACAGTTCGAGATGATAAAATCAGAATTATTTCCGCACGGGATATGACCAAAGCGGAAATAGAAAGGTATCTAAAATGAAAAAGAAAATACCTAAATTTAATAGTGAAGCTGAAGAACGCCTTTTTTGGCAAAACAATGATTCTTCAGAATATATTGACTGGTCTGATGCGGAGGAAGCCATTTTTTCCCGGCTTAAACCTTCAACTAAAACGATATCGATCCGCCTCCCTGAATCAATGATTGAAGAATTGAAATTACTAGCTAATAAACGGGATGTCCCCTACCAGTCTCTGTTAAAGATCTTTCTTTCTGAGCGAATTGATTCTGAATTGCATCATTAATAATTTACAAATGCACAAACCTTGGCTTTCAGTGGAGCCGCTGGGGAGCGCGGCCACTGAACCCGCCGTCAGTCACAAGGAAAACCTTGAATGAAGAATCCGGACAGAGCAACAGTATCCCGACTTATTGATCTTCCAAATATAGGAAAAGCGATAGCGAATGATCTCCAGTTGATTGGCATTGATCATCCAGGGAAATTAATCGGTAAAGACCCATATAACCTATACAAAAAATTATGCACAGTATCGGGCAATTTGCATGATCCCTGTGTTATTGATGTGTTTATATCGGCTGTTCACTTCATGGAAGGTGGGAATCCCCTTCCATGGTGGTCTTTTACCAATGAACGAAAAAAACATATGGGAAAACATAATGTTTGAACAGACTTTTAAAAATATTGACGATACCCTCTGGAAAGACGCCGGGTGCAGTAGTGAGTTAGATTATGTGGAGCAGACCTCCTGGGTGTTGTTTCTGAAATATCTGGATGATTTAGAAAAAGACAAAGCTACAGCAGCCGAACTGACAGGAAAGACATACACCAATATTATTGCTCCCGAATTTCAATGGACAAAATGGGCAGCTCCAAAACTGGAAAATGGCAAAATTGACCACAACGCTTTAACCGGCGATGACCTTGTGGAGTTTGTAAACGGTAAACTTTTCCCCTATCTGAAAAAAATTAAAACTGATGCGGAACATGCAGATACCATTGAATACAAAATTGGTGAGATATTCAGTGAACTGAAAAACAGAATTCAAAGCGGTTATAATCTCCGTGAGGTGGTAAACCTTGTTGACGAACTTCGTTTCAGGACTCACAAGGAAAAGCATGAGATGAGCCATCTGTATGAAGCGAAAATTAAAAATATGGGCAACGCTGGGCGTAATGGCGGCGAATATTACACACCCCGTCCGCTGATTAAAACCATTGTAAAAGTGGTTGCACCCGAAATTGGTAATAAGATTTACGATGGTGCGGTAGGTTCTGCGGGTTTTTTGTGTGAAGCATTTGAATATTTAAAAACCCGTAGGGGCGACCTTCATGGCCACCAAAATCTTTCTACAAAAGATTTTGAGACATTGCAGAAAAAAACCTTTTACGGCAAAGAGAAAAAATCGTTGGCATACATTATTGGCATTATGAATATGATATTGCACGGGGTTGAAGCTCCTAATATTGTACATACCAATACCCTTGCCGAAAACCTTGCCGACATACAGGAAAAAGACCGCTTTGATGTGATTCTGGCAAATCCCCCTTTTGGTGGAAAAGAGAGAGCTGAGGTTCAACAAAACTTTCCTATAAAAACAGGTGAAACTGCTTCTCTGTTTTTGCAGCACTTTATTAAAATGTTAAAAGCAGGTGGAAAAGCCGGTGTAGTAATTAAAAACACCTTTTTAAGCAATACTGATAATGCCTCTATTGCGCTGCGCAAAGAATTGTTAAGCAGTTGCAACCTGCATACTGTGTTGGATTTACCGGGTGGAACATTCACAGGTGCAGGCGTTAAAACAGTTGTACTCTTTTTTGAGAAAGGAAGCTCCACTAAAAAAACCTGGTTCTACCAGCTCAACCTCGATAGAAACCTTGGTAAAACAAATGCTCTAAATGAAAAAGATTTAGCTGAATTTGTGGAACTGCAAAAAAGATGGGCAGACACACAGGTCGGCCCCGACAGTGAAAATTCCTGGACAGTAAACATAAAAGAAATTGACCAATCGACCTTTGACCTTTCTGCTAAAAACCCAAATACTCCTGAAGACGCACCTTTACGGAAGCCAAAAGAGATTTTGGAAGAGATGAAAGCTCTTGATAAAGAGAGCGATTGTATTTTGAATTCAATTTTGGAGCTATTATGAGCAAAGAAAATAAAATTCAATTATTTGAAAAACAAAAGGTAAGAACTCTGTGGGATGAAGAACAGGAGAAATGGTATTTTTCTGTTCAGGACGTTGTGCAAATTCTATCGGAAAGCGCTGATGTAAAACAGTATATTAAAAAAATGCGCTCTCGCGATACTCAATTAAATAACAACTGGGGTACAATTTGTACCCCCCTTCCTATGTTAGCGGCTGATGGTAAAATAAGAAAAATTCAAGCAGCCAATACAGATGGGATTTTTAGAATAATTCAATCCATCCCATCGCCCAAAGCTGAACCTTTTAAATTGTGGTTGGCAAAAGTTGGCAGTGAACGAATTGAAGAAACCGAAGATCCCGAACTGGCTTTTGACCGTGCCATGGAAACATATCTGAAAAAGGGATACTCCAGAGAATGGATTAACCAACGGCTAAAAAGTATTGAAGTGAGAAAAGAACTCACTGATGAGTGGCAGGAACGGGGGATGAAAAAAAATGAAGATTATGCCATTTTAACCAATGAAATAACCAAAGCGTGGTCTGAAAAGACTGTAAAGGATTATAAAAAGCTGAAAGGGCTGAAAAAAGAAAATTTGCGCGACAACATGACCAATTTAGAGCTGGTTTTAAACATGCTTGCCGAAGCCTCCACCACAGAAATCTCCAAAGAAAAGAAACCCAAAGGTTTGGAAGAAAATAAAGACATTGCCAGAAAAGGTGGCACAGCCGCTAAAAAAGCGCGATTGGAAATTGAGAAGCAGACTGGAAAACCAATTGTGACAGGGAAGAATGAAAAATGGAGAATTGAAAATTGAAAATTGAAAATTCTCCATTACCTGATGGCTGGGAAATAAAAAAATTGGGGGAAGTGTGTGAAATAAAACCACCAAAGAAAGAGGCAAAGGCTAAATTAAGAGGTACTGACTTAGTTACTTTTTTGCCAATGGAAGACTTAGGCGTTTTAAATAAAGAAATCGTTGGCGTTAAAGAAAGACAGTTAAAAGATGTAGCAGGCAGTTATACTTACTTTGCTGATAACGATGTTTTGTTAGCAAAGATTACACCTTGTTTTGAAAATGGGAAAATCGGTATTGCGAGAAACCTGATTAATGGAATTGGATTTGGTTCAAGTGAATATATAGTTTTTCGTTCTAAGGGCGAAATAATTCAGGATTATTTATATTATTTTTTATCAAGAGAAGCTTTCAGAGATGAGGGCAAAAAAGTTATGACTGGTGCTGTTGGTCATAAAAGAGTTTCAAAAGAATTTATTGAAAATTATCTATTACCATTCCCAAAATCACTCCCCGAGCAAAAACGCATAGTAGCCATTTTAGATAAAGCCTTTGCCGCCATAGCCAAAGCAAAAGCCAATGCCGAACAAAACCTTAAAAACGCCAAAGAACTTTTTGAGAGTTATTTGCAAGGGGTGTTTGAGAATCCAAATAATAAGTGGGATAAAAAAAGATTCGATGAAGTATGTGGTTTCGTTAGGGGTCCTTTTGGAGGTAGCTTGAAAAAAAATATATTCAAGCCAAACGGTTATGCTGTGTATGAACAGCAGCACGCTATTTATGACCAATTTGAGAAAATTAGATATTTCATTGATGAAAAGAAATTCAATGAAATGAAACGGTTTGAACTTAACTCAGGTGATTTAATAATGAGTTGTTCAGGAACAATGGGCAAAATAGCAATAGTTCCACCAAACATTAAAAAAGGGATTATTAATCAAGCGTTATTAAAACTAAGTCCATCAAAAAATATATCAAATATATTTTTGAAATTATGGATGCAGAGCGAAAGCTTTCAGAATAGTTTAAAAGAATATTCAGGTGGTGCCGCTATTCAAAATGTAGCTTCAGTGGCAATATTAAAAAATATTAAAATTCCATTGCCCGTCATTTCTGAGCAGAACAAAATTGTTAAAGAAGTGCAAACCCTTTCAGCCGAAACAAAAAAACTGGAAGCCATCTATCAGCAAAAAATAGATGACCTGGAAGAGTTGAAAAAATCCATATTGCAAAAAGCATTCAATGGTGAATTGTAGATAAATGGCACAATACAATCCTGATATTCATTTAAACAAATATAAAAAAATGCCCAATCATTTTCATGGAATTTTGGAAAATACGCCGATAATGGACATTGTGGAAACGAATGTTTGCGGTGACGATGAAAAGGGTGCCCACGTAGGGGCGGATTCCATATCCGCCCAAATATCCGCCGACATATCCGCCCAAATATCCGCCCAAATATCCGCCCAAATATTCACCGAAATATCAATTCAAAACGGGGTAGGCGTGGATCATACACGACGGGAATGGATTGGTGAAATATAATAATGGTATACAACCCCAAAATCCATAATCGCAAATCGATTCGTTTGAAAGGTTACGATTATTCGCAGGCAGGATTATATTTTGTAACCATATGTTGTCAAAACAGGGAACATTTATTTGGTAAAATTATTGATGGGAAATTGGCATTAAATGATGCGGGTGAAATGATTGAAAAAATATGGCACGAAATTGCAGATGATTTTCCGAATATTCATTTAAACGAATATATAACGATGCCCAACCATATCCACGGAATAATTGAAATCCCCGTAGGGGCGGATTCCATATCCGCCCATTTATCCACCCCGATATCCGCCCAAATATCCACCCAAATATCAGACGATATATCCATTCGGAAAAGGAAAAGGGCAGAAATGGATTCTGCCCCTACGGTTGGTACGGGATTATCGCGGGTTGTTCAATCATTTAAACGGCATACCACAATTGAATATATTAATATGGTAAAACAAAATATTTTACCGTCCTTTGATAAACGCATTTGGCAACGAAATTATTGGGAACACATCATTCGTAATGAAAACGAATTTGTTAAAATATCAGAATACATCAGAAATAACCCCATAAACTGGAACAGGGACAAATTGAATGGCGGTGAGGGGAATTTTGTTATGGAACCAACAACACCATATAATGAAGAAAATTGGATAGTGTAAACTATGAATGAAGCCGAAACAAGAGCAGAATTAATAGACCCTAAACTTAAAGCCGCTGGTTGGGGAGTGGCAGAGGGTTCTAAAATCCTCCGTGAACGCAATGTCTGTAAAATTACAGAGGGCAGAATTCAAGTGGGCGGTGGCAGGAAAAAACCACTTATTGCCGATTATATTCTGGTTCACAAAGGCATTAAGCTGGCTGTTGTTGAAGCTAAAAGCGATGAACTGGAAGTGGGCGAAGGTGTGGCACAGGCAAAACAATATGCTGCAAAACTTAATTTAGAAACCACATACTCCACCAACGGAAAAGATATTTATCAAATCTGTATGAAAACAGGTGCAGAGGGTTTGGTTAATGATTTTCTTTCGCCCCAAGAACTTTGGGATAAAACCTATTCTGACCAAAACGACTGGCGGGATAAATTTGCAAATATTGCATTTGAAGATAAAAGCGGAACCTGGCGATTACGCTACTATCAGGAAATCGCGGTAAAAAATACACTCGAAGCAGTGGCGCAAAATAAAGACAGAATTTTATTAACCCTTGCCACAGGAACAGGAAAAACGGCCATTGCTTTTCAAATAGCCTGGAAACTGTTTCAAACCCGTTGGAACTTAAATCGTGATGGCAAAAGAAGACCAAGAATACTGTTTTTAGCCGATCGTAATTTTTTAGCTGACCAGGCATTTAACGCATTTTCAGCATTTCCGGAAGATGCAATGGTTCGCATAAGGCCCAATGACATTAAGAAAAAAGGTAAAGTGCCAACCAACGGCAGTATCTTTTTTACCATTTTTCAATCCTTTATGACCAATAATACAGCAAATAAAAAGGATGAAGAACAAGTCAAAATGCTGATGGCTGCTGAGACCCTTGCAGTGTATAAATCGGCAAACTACAATTTTGGTCAGTACCCAAAAGACTATTTTGATTTTATTGTAATTGACGAATGCCACCGTGGCGGAGCCAATGACGAAGGAAACTGGAGAGGAATTCTAGAGTACTTTTCACCAGCCGTACAATTGGGGCTTACGGCCACGCCCAAACGAAAAGATAACGTTGATACTTATAAATATTTTGGGGAACCTGTTTATATCTATTCGCTCAAAGAGGGTATTAACGATGGTTTCCTTACGCCATTCAAGGTAAAACGCATCAAAACAACACTTGACGATTATATATACACCAGTGATGACGATATTATCGAAGGAGAAATTGAAGAAGGAAAAATATACGAAAAACCCGACTTTAATAAAATTATTGAAATTAAAGAACGGGAGGCAAAGCGGGTTCAGATTTATATGGATGAAGCCAATCAGAATGAAAAAACCATTATTTTCTGTGCCACACAAACTCACGCCGCCGCAGTTCGTGAGTTGGTAAATCAGTACAAAAAAAGTAAAGACCCGAATTATTGTGTTCGTGTAACTGCAAACGATGGTGAAAGAGGCGAACAGTTTTTGCGGGAATTTCAAGATAATGAAAAAACAATTCCAACGGTATTAACCACTTCCCAAAAATTATCAACAGGTGTTGATGCACAAAATATTCGCAACATTGTTTTAATGCGACCCATCAATCAAATGATTGAGTTTAAGCAAATAGTTGGCAGGGGAACACGTTTGTTTGACGGGAAAGAATTTTTCACCATTTTTGATTTTGTAGATGCTTTCCATCACTTTGCTGACCCTGAATGGGATGGAGAACCAGAGGAAGAAGATGCTTGTCCTGATTGCGGAGAAACGCCTTGTGTTTGCGAAAAGATACCGCCTAAACAGTGCAAAATATGTGGTCAACACCCTTGTATCTGCGAAAAAGAACCACCAAAGCCCTGTGGAAAATGCGGACAAAAACCCTGTATCTGCATAAAGAAAGTTAAAATAAAGCTAAGAGATGGAAAAGAGCGTGAAATACAACACATGATCGCTACTTCTTTTTGGAGTGCTGACGGTAAACCAATATCGGCAGAAGAATTTTTAAATAATCTGTTTGGCGAACTTCCTAACTTTTTTAGAAACGAAGAAGAATTAAGGATTTTATGGAGTAATCCAATAACACGGAAGACCTTGCTTGAGAAATTGGACGAAGCAGGTTTTGGAAAAGAAGAATTAAACACACTGCAAAAACTAATTGATGCAGAGAAAAGCGATTTATACGATGTTTTGGAATATGTGTTTAACAGCGATATAAAACCGATAACAAGAGAAGAACGAGTAACAAGAGCCGAAGCAACAATTTTTGCTTTACTCAACGACAAACAAAAAGAATTCATAGAATTCGTTTTGAGTAAATATATAGAAACAGGAGTTGAAGAACTCGACCAGGAAAAACTGCCAATCTTACTGACAAATAAATACCAATCGCTGGAAGATGCCAAAGAAATATTGGGAGATGTGGCAAATATTAGTTCGCTATTTATAGAATTTCAGAAATATCTATATCTACAGAAAGCGGCATAATTTAAAATTGATGAATTCGTAAAAAATCCCCAAACCGTCATACCGGCGAAAGCCGGTATCCAGAACCTATTGAAATTACTGTATGCCGGAAATCCACCCGAACACTCGAACTACAATAAACATGGGATAATTTTCAGTCTGATGGAAAGAATCACCGAACCGGTCGATGTTTGCTTTATGTAAGCTCTTATTATAAATGGAATCATGTGCGGTTAAAAAAGGAATAAGGAATATAAAAAAGCCAAGGATGAGGGAACATGGGGGCGGAGACAAAAACATCCTGTTATGCTTGTACTTTAATCGAACTTTCGTGCACTGGCCGGACCCAGGAAACTACCTGAAACCAAGTTGATTAGTTCTAATAAGAAATCATTTGAAACGGGCGATGCCTGCCTTATGTAAAGCTTTTTTTATAAAAATTATATGTGGTCAAAGCGGGCAAACTGCATGCTGAATGTTCCCCTGCCTTGAGTCGCTGATCTTATTGAAGTGGAATACCCAAACATACGCGAAAGGGGAACGGTCGCTTTTATTACATGCATTCCTGATCTTGCACTGATAGATTCAATTTTTCCACCCCGGGAATTCAAATCTCCTATTATATCACCCATAAAAGCTTCCGGAACAAATATCTCGGCATCCATTATCGGTTCAAGCAGAAACGACCCGCCCTTAGTCAGAGCATCCTTACAGGCCATGGCGGCACTTACCTTATACGATATCTCAGTCCCAAGCGACTCCCTGAAAGAACCCCCGGTAATAACAGCTTCAACATCTACGACAGGGTATCCCATCAGTGTACCGCTTTCAAATGACTCCGCTACACCTTTTTCAATAAAGGGCATAAACACAGCAGGAATAGCAGTTTCATCTTTCATCTCGATCAGAACTTTATTGCCGGTTCCCCTGCGGAGAGGCTTAAGCCTCAAGCTCACTTCTCCGAAATGACGCTGTCCCGCAATTTCCCGGTCAAAGACAGCAGATCCTTCCGATTCAGAAGTTATGGTCTCCCTGTACATGACCTGTGGCTTTCCAACATTGACACTGGTCTTAAATTCTCTCATCATCCGGCTGATTATTATCTCTAAATGGAGCTCCCCCATTCCGGACAAAATTGTCTGCCCCGTATCTTCATCCTTGCGAACCCTCAATGTGGGATCTTCATCTGAAAATTTTGTCAAAACCTCATCGAGTTTTTCCTGATCAGCATGAGTTTTTGGTTCAACAGCTATAGATATAACAGGTTCATAAAATTCAATATTTTCCAGCAAAACAGGATAATCGGAAGAGCAAAGAGATTCGCCGGTTGAAGATGTTTTCAGGCCAACAACTCCCACAATGCTTCCGGCGCCTGCTTCTTCGATACGATCTCTCTTGCTGGCATGCATCTTCAATATCCGGGAAAGCTTTTCCTTTATTTTACGCGAAGGGTTATATACCTCTCCTCCCGTTTTTAAAGTACCGCTGTAAACTCTTACAAACGAAACCTTTCGCCCTTCCATCAAAGAAACTTTAAATATCAAAGCAGCCAGATGACCGTTATCCTTGGCCTCAATTAGTAAAGTTTCTCCGGTTTCAGGATGTGTAGCTTTTATTGGGGGAACATCTACAGGGCTTGGAAGATAGTTTGCAATTGCATCAAGGAGAGGTTGAACACCTTTATTTTTCAATGCTGACCCGCAAAGGACAGGAACCAGTTTAAGATTAATAGTTGCCTTTCTTATAGCTGATACAAGCAGGTCGTTGGGAATGGGAGTTTCCGACAAATAGGCTTCCATAATTTCGTCATCGGCCTCGGAAAGGGTCTCAATAAGTTTTTCTTTGTATTGCAGTGCATTATCAAGAAGATCGGGAGATATATCGCTTTCTGAAAAAGTTGCGCCGAGTGTTTCATTATCCCATATTATCTGCTTCATACTAATAAGATCGATAACCCCGGCGAAATCTCCTTCAGAACCAACGGGAATCTGGAGAATAAGGGGATTTGCATGAAGTCTTTCTTCCATCATATTTATCGTTCCCAGATAATCAGCACCGATTCTGTCCAGCTTATTAATAAATGCAATTTTGGGAACATGATACTTATCCGCCTGCCGCCATACTGTTTCAGACTGCGGCTCAACACCTCCTACTGCACAAAAAACGCCGATGGCCCCATCAAGTACTCTTAGTGATCGCTCAACTTCAATGGTAAAATCAACATGGCCGGGAGTATCGATAATCTGTATATCATTACCCTTCCAATTGCAGGTAGTTACTGCAGAAGTGATCGTAATACCACGTTCCTGCTCATCCTGCATCCAGTCCATTACTGCTTCGCCGTCATGCACTTCTCCTATTTTGTAAGAACGGCCGGTATAATAAAGGATGCGCTCAGTAACGGTTGTCTTGCCTGCATCAATATGAGCAATAATGCCGATATTTCTTATCTTGTTTATTCTGTCTTTTTTCATGTCATCAAGCTATGATAATATACTTATCGTGTCAAGTTCTCTTCATCTTTTCCGGCAATATCTTCAGTGCCTTTAACAGCTTCTTCAACAGACTTGTAAATAGCCTTAAATGATTCATTAAAACCTGTGGGAGAAATCCTTCCGGTTTCAATGAACTTTACAACTATTTCTTTTGCAGTTCTTAGTATATGCTCATCCAACGATCCCATTGTGCACTCCCTTTAAACAATAATAAAATAATCCCGATAACCAAAAACAGAATTGAAGATGATACGTCAAGTATGCTTGTCCAGTCAACCGATAACCATATTTAACCGAAAGTTTTTTGTTTTTATGTTAAATTGAAGTGTTACATTGCTTATAAACTGATTATCATTTCAGGGTTCAGAAGGCGGTAGTCCATATTGCCCACCCCTGCAGCATATGCTTTTTCTATGTATGCAAGCTCTTGTGCTCTTGTGCCTAAAAGTGTTGCGCCAAAAGCATCAACAGCAACCTGGTCGGTTCCAGCTATCATAACATTTGTCTGTTTTAAATCGGAAAGAGACCCGCCGGTAGGACCGTTTGACATCATGGTTGTCGTTCCATCAAGTATCACAAGCGTTGGCTTAACCATTATCGCCAGCTCTTTTATTATGTTATTTATATCCTGGTGAAAAATATTTCTTCTTCCGCCGAGAAGTCCATACCAGTTTTTCATGGTCATTGATGCACCGCTTCTGTGATGATCTTTTAAAGGAGCAATGCCTATAAGCTTATCGGCATTTATGAGCGGTTTATACAAAACAGGCCAGTCTTTTATAAGATTCCCGCCTTCAATTGATATTTGAGTAAAAAGGCTCTCATCCGGAAGTATTATTTTTGCTCCACAACTTTTTGCAGCACTTTCTATTCCGGTAAGAGAAAAGCATGACATGGGGTCATTAATCGGGTTATCAGTCACAACAACTGATAACGCCCCTGCCGAATAACATAATCTGATAACTTCTTTAAGAAGCTCAGGGTTCGTAGTTGCAGAAATAACGGGCGGAGATGCAAAAGCGGCATTTACTTTTAAAAGCACCCTGTCACCTTTTTTTATAAAGGTTTCGATACCGCCCATCGCTTTTAATGCAAGATTAATCGTTTTAACTCTGTCATCTCCCTTTACAATCGCCATTTTACCGGCTTTATCTTTAATGGAAAAATCGGGAAGAGCTGTTATCGATTCTGTTTTTACAGATGAAACCGAATCGTTGCGGTTATAAAAAAAACCTCCGACAAAACCGGATGAAAGAATCAAAAGTCCTGCTTTAGAGGATCTGATAATAAATTCTCTTCTGCTCGTTTCTTTATCTATGTTTTTATCGGACATGAGAATTTTTCTCCAAATTATTATTTAAAACAAAAGCAAGCTCTTTTGCATCCTTTAGATCATTTGCCGAATGCATCCCGGCAAGAAAAGAGCCATTTGTAAAGATAATCTCATACTCATCCATAATTTCAATTATTACAAAATCTTCTAATTTCATATCCGATTTTAAGGTTTTGCCGCCCAGAGAAACAAGGAATCCCGAATAACTTTTTGATAGATCTTTTGCCTCTGCCGGATTTTTTCGGTTTGAAATAAATACTTTTATTTTCCCGTTTCTTGTTTTGTAATCTGCCGTAAAAACCATGTTTAGCCGATCAAAGCCGAAAGCATTTGATGTTAAAAGCGAAATACTTTTTGTATCAAGATTATCTGCCGGAAAACTATTAATTTCAGGAATGGCTTCTTCTCTGGTGCCGGTTTTTTTTATAAATTCCCTGGAAAAAACAGTCATCGAATCCATAAGAAAAACTGATGACTTTGAAGCTACAATCTCAACATAATAATTATTCCATACAAAAAATAGAGCATTTTCAGTTTTGTATGAAAACCTGCTTAAATCAAGATCTAAAGAGTTTTCTCTTCTTTGCATGCTGTAAACAGCAAAGGAATTCAGTACATTTCCCATATCATAAATAAATATTTCAAGCCATAAATCAGGATCATCCTCTTTTTTATATCTTTGGCAGGTCAAACTTTTAAATCCGGCAGAAAAATAAAGCTCGGCTTTGCCGTCAATTTTTTCCGAAAGAGTCTCAGTGTCAAAGGTTTCAGGAGGGGATAACTGCTCCATATTTTTAAAAGACAAAAGGCTTTCCGTCTTATTTTCGGATGAAAGCAGGCCGGAAGTTCCTGATATGGTCATATCGGATGTGAAAGTGGGTGGGTTGTAATGAAACTGCTTGAAAAATATCAGGGTTCCTATTAACGCAAGAAGCAGCAGAACAGCTACACCCAAACGAGTCTCAATGGGTCCGGGATGGGCTGATTTTTTGACAGGAGATTTCATTATTATTCCTCCCGATTATCAGAAAGTAAAAAAAACGAAAACCAGCGTATGGTTTATCCCTGTATAATATCCGAAATGTTTAATGCAATCAACGCTATTTATACCAAGTCATTAAAATCCTATCTGCGTCGGCTTCGCCGCTTCTTTCATAGGCGTATTATGCCTGCGGAAAAACCTCCTTGACGCGTTGCTATCTTTTTGAATGAAACTTGGTATCAGATAATAGCCGTGGTAAGTATTAAAACAATAATCCCGCTGCAAGCTGCAATAAGCGTACCGCGGGATTATTATTAGTATCAAGTTTAAGGAAAAATTATTTCTTGTCGTCTTTTACTTCTTCAAAGTCGGCATCAACAACATCTTCATCACCTTTTGCTTGTCCCTCATGCGAAGCGCCATGCCCTGCCTGCTCTCCGCCGGCCTCATCTTGCTGCGCAGAAGCCTGTTTATACATGGCTTCTGCAAGCTTATGGGATGCCTGGGTCAATACTTCGGTCATTTTATTTATTTCGGAAATATCTTCTCCCTCCATAGCTTTTTTGAGGTGGCCTATGGCATCGTCCACACTGCTTCTTGTTGATGCATCAACCTTTTCTCCCAGATCCTTTATCGATTTTTCGGTTGAATAAATCAGTGCGTCTCCGGTGTTTCTGGCTTCAACAAGCTCTCTTTTCTTTTTATCTTCTTCCACATGAAGTTCAGCATCCTTGATAAGCTTGTCTATCTCTTCCTTTGACAATCCGCTTGAAGCAGTTATCTGAATAGACTGTTCTTTGCTTGTAGCCATGTCCTTTGCCGAAACATTTACTATTCCGTTTGCATCTATATCGAATGTAACTTCAATCTGCGGTACACCTCTTGGAGCTGGTGGTATTCCTACAAGCTCAAAACGCCCTAAAGTTTTGTTGCCGGCGGCCATTTCTCTTTCTCCCTGCAGAACATGGATAGAAACTGCAGGCTGACTATCGGCGGCTGTTGAAAATGTCTGGCTTTTTTTCGTGGGAATCGTTGTGTTCTTTTCAATAAGCCTGGTCATAACACCGCCCAAGGTCTCGATACCCAGAGATAATGGCGTTACATCCAGAAGAAGAACATCTTTCACATCCCCTTTGAGAACTCCGCCCTGTATGGCAGCTCCTATTGCAACAACCTCATCGGGATTAACACCCCTGTGAGGCTCCCTCCCGAACAATTTCTTTACGCGCTCCTGAACAGATGGCATACGGGTCATGCCACCAACCAGAATAACCTCATCGATTTGATTGGTTGTAAGCCCAGCATCCTTCATGGCAACCCGGCAGGGCTCTTCCAATTTATCAAGAAGATCTGCAACAAGACTTTCCAGTTTAGCCCTTGTCATTTTAAGGTTCAGATGTTTGGGCCCGCTCGCATCGGCTGTTATAAAGGGAAGATTCACAGCGGTTTCCATAGATGTTGAAAGCTCCATCTTTGCTTTTTCAGCAGCCTCTTGAAGTCGTTGCAATGCCATCTTGTCACTTCTTATATCAATGCCGGATTCTCTTCTGAATTCAGAGGCAAAATAATCTATAAGCCTTAAATCAAAATCTTCACCGCCAAGATGAGTGTCTCCGTTTGTGGCTTTCACTTCAAAAACACCATCCCCAA
>JAHIFE010000053.1 GCA_018901125.1 Pseudomonadota bacterium
AGCTTGAAATGTTATCCGGTCGGAAAAAATCAAATCTATCAAGAACGCTAAAAACCCTTTCTAATTACGGTATTGTGGATTTGGTTCGGGAAAAGGGTACTGTTCGGCCGGTTGTCAAAGCTACCGATTTCAGGGTTGAGTTAAGCTTATGAGACCATGGCGGGAATCTTTTCCCGAATTTGCCGATAACGGTTGCTCCGGGGTCTGACCAAATTAACATACTGATATCGCATAAGATTGATCAAAAAATAAGGCTGTAAAACTGCTTAGCGATGTATTTTGAACCCTAAAAATGGTACTTTAAGAAAAAATGCCGAGAGCGAACCGACATTACATACCTGGTTATGTTTGGCAAATTTTTCATCAGCCTTCGCCTGTGGCTGCGACTCGACAAGCAGATGCCATAAAAAAGAATTCTTGCTGAAATTTGCTCGAGATCGCAGGGAAATGTGACGCCCATGGATATACATTTATATTCTTAAGAAAAATTACAAACTAATTGAAGGGCGGTGAAGTGAACGATGATTTTAAATTCTGACTCCATTAAAGAAGTTGCAGATGTATTGAAAGCGCGGGGGGAAACCATCGCTGTGGCTGAATCAACCACAGGGGGTCTGATCTCAGCGCGATTACTGTCGATGCCGGGTGCCTCGGCTTATTTTTTGGGCGGCACTATCATTTATACGCGGGTGTCCCGCAAGATGTTTCTCGATGCCTCTGCGGAGAAACTGCACGGGGTGAAGCCATTAACCGATGAAATGGCCATGTTCTTTGCAATGGCGGTGAGAGAGAAACTCAGCTCCACCTGGGGGATTGCCGAATTGGGAATCGCCGGGCCCACCGGCTCTGCCTATGGATATGACGCGGGACATAGTGTGATCGCGGTTTCCGGTCCCATTGAAGCTACGGTAAGAATTAACACGGGTCACAATGACAGGGTGAGGAATATGGAAGAATTCACCGACGGTGCCTGCCGGCTTCTGAGAGATGTCCTGGTAAGCCGGGTTTCCAAAGCGCCCGGTGCACTGGGGTCGGACCAAGCTAATTGTATGATATAAAAATAGATATCATCATAAAATAGCCCAATTTTGTGGCAATAGTTTCGTTTTTAGTGCTAATAAAAGGGATATATGAAAATTTAGTGGCAAGAGTAAATCGTCATTTTATTCCAGGACATGTTTGGCATTTGACGCACCGCTGTCATAAAAGAGAGTTTCTTGATCAACGACAATTAAAATTCCCGTTTTCCAATATACCTAACGAACCTTTATCATTAAAAAAACTTGCAAATACAGTTTTTTCATATATTTTATAACCACCCTCTCGGAGGATAGGGCAACGCTGGGGAGCGACCCGAGCGCCGGATGGGGTGACTGAAGTATAAAGGCCGTTAAACATATGCGGCCTTTTGCTTTTCCTTTTTCGACTGCTCCAATCGGTAACTTGATAAGTTCAGTTCCAGCACTACGCTGTGATGAACGAGTCGATCGATAGCCGCTGCCGTGGTCATCGGATCCTTAAAAATCTGTTCCCATTTGGAGAACGGCAAATTGCTGGTAATCATAATGCTGCTCCGTTCATAACGGTCTGCCAAAAAGGTAAACAACACCTCCATCTCTTCTCGGCTTTGTTGAACGTAGCCGATATCATCGATAATGACAGCATCGAAACGAGACAGTTTTTTTAATAGCTTGGCAATCTTGAGATCTCTTTTGGCAAGCAGCAAATCTTGGACCAACTGGCTACAGGGGGGTAAACAGGACGCGCCGTCCTCTTTCAATGAGCTCATTACCGATGGCACATAAAATATGGGTTTTACCACTCCCTGGATTGCCAAAAGCCAGTATATTTTCTGAACGGTCCAAAAACGAGCCCTCGGTTAAAGCATTCAAATGGGTTGCCACCCTGGACGGCAAACGTTTCATGTCAAAGTTTTCAGCGGAGGTTCCGTTTTCAGGGGGAAGTGAGCTGTTTGCAGAACTGACGGACCATCCTGTCAGTGACCATTTCATGCATGATACATTTGAAGATGTGGGGTCTTTTTCTTGCCTTGAGGACGTTATTCCCACTGCCGACGAGATCATCGAGCGGATCAAAACAATCGATGAAGGCCCCTGGCGGCCGGTATTGGTCGTCGCCTCTGACGGGGCTCATGTACCGACGCGTGAAAAAGCCAAACGCGATGAGAAAAGAGGCAAAGGTCGTTGGCAGGAAGCCAAGGGGTTCAGGATTTATTGATTGGGCAAGGATCGAATTGTTCATTTGGCAAGCTGGCATCAGATCCAAAATGAAGATCAGTTTGGCAAGGATTTGGCCATAGTGGCGTCCCGGATACCGCAAGAGAGTCTTCGTATCGGATTATTGGGTGATGGAGCCGAATGGCTATGGAAACATATGATCGCATGCTTTCCAAAAGGACGGCAGATTCTGGACTATTACCATTGTGCAGAGCATATTCATAAAGTATCCCGGCTGCAATACGGGGAGCAATCGCCAAAAAGCCTTGAATGGGTGGAAAGCACAATGACCCGGCTTTATTATGCTGAAGTGGACAATGTGATATGGGGGCTTGACCGGATGAAGCCAAAACGGCGGGTGTCAAGATAGATGTCGCCTGAACCGATATTAAGCTGCTTTTTTAAAGGGGTGCACGTCGGTAGCTTTTTGCTTTTCAGGATTTAGCTGAACCTCGAGCACCGGGTTCC
>JAHIFE010000054.1 GCA_018901125.1 Pseudomonadota bacterium
ACAAGAGAATAATAGAAATTCATCCGAAACAAAAGGCTGTTATTGTCAGTGGGTTTTCCGAAACAGATGAGATGAAGGCAGCTCAAAAATTAGGTGCCGGTCAATATATAAAGAAACCGTTAACATTACAAAAGATAGGTCTCGCTATTAAGCAGGAATTGGAAAAATAACAAACCTGGACAAACTCACGCAGGGATTAAACTAATAAATTTATAAACTAAAGAGCACGCATGGTTTTCAATAGATATTCCATGTTGGTTGCCACGCTTTAATTAAGTGTTGACAGAAGTATAATAATACAGAAAGGTCCCAAAGCAATCCTGGTTATCGCCATCCGGCAATAGAGGCTATATAATGCTTTTACGCTTTGACCTGTTTTGGTGGCCTGTTTTACATGAAAATATTACAATAATTTAAGTTCAGGGGATATAATGGACACATCATTATTGAGAAAAATCGATCTGAAAAGCGGCCTGGAGTTGAAGATTTATGACGTTTCGAGAAAACTGGCCGGTGACAGATGGTATGTTGGTTTTATTGTACGTGTTGAAATACCCATAATTTTTCTTGCAGACTGTGCCGATTTATCTGAACTTGATATAGAAAAGATGAAAGATGTGCTGGGTGAAACCGTTTTGTTTGAACAGAAGCGCGACCGCCATTATATCGACGAAAATAAAAAGGATGCCATGTTGAACGGTCTCATAGATGATTTCCTGGCGAGCACCCTGCCGTATTTTTCTGAAAAGGATTTTGCGAAAAAGTATGCCCTTAAAGCATATAAAATAAAGCTTGAAAAATCGTCATGGTTTAAGACGTGAAATTTCCAGGTGCTTTTTATCATGTGAGGCAGCATAAAAATACGGAATAAGAAATGTATTTAACCGCGAAAGGAACTATGAATTAATAATCTGGTGCCGTTCTGTCCCTATTCTTGCGGGTCTTCCGTTAAAGGAATTAGGTCATTTTCAGTTTTATCGGTTTGAACCGCCTTGTTTTCCAGCTTGTTCTGCCTTTTTTCCTCTTTCTTTTTTTTCTTGTCCGCCTCTTTCTGAAATTTTTTGAACTGGTAATTAGTTCTTGCCATTACGTTTCCTTTCCAGTCGGTTACCGAATCGATAATGGACTGATAACAGGGAAAATAATATCAGCCTGCACAATTGCGGTTTGATGCAAGCAATTATTAAAAAAGGCATCCCCCGTTTCATAGGAGATGCCTTTAATTGCTTTAAAAAAACAGGTTAGGCTATGTTCACATTTGCAGCAGCCGGACCTTTTGGTCCTTGCTCGATGTCAAAAGTAACATGCGAACCTTCACTGAGAGATTTAAAACCGACCGCATTGATTGCGCTATGATGCACAAATACATCCGGACCGTTTTCCTGTTCGATGAACCCAAAACCTTTTTGGTCATTAAACCACTTAACAGTTCCATTTACCATGATATTACCCTCCTTTCCAAAAATTTCAACGTTACAAACTGAAGGATAATAGCGTCTAAAAACCGGATAATTCCTGCAGCAAGAAACCCTCTCGTAAACTACGAATGAGTTTAATTGATAATGCATGTTATGCCTGTTTATGCATAATAGCAAGCTAAATATTTATTATTTTTTAAAATATCAATAAATAAGTACCGTTCACATATAAAGTATATTTTTACAATTAACGGGGCATCTATTCGTGTTCTATAGGAAGCTCTGTAGAAAAGAGTGAGAACATATTCTTCCCACTGCGTTTGGAATGATACATGGCCCTGTCCGCTTGTCTGAGTAACTCCTCACCGTCTTCGCTGTTGATGGGAAACAGACTGATGCCAACACTGGCTCCAATCCGGGCATCGCCTTGTGGCAGTGTAATGGGTTTAGAAAGAATATTAATGATTTTACCGGCAGCCAATTGGGCCCCGTCATCGGTATTCAAACGATCAACAATCACCGCAAACTCATCACCTCCTAAACGCGCCACGGTATCGGACTCTCTAACACATTGCCTTAGCCGGTCAGCAACTTTACAGAGCAAGGCATCACCGGCCTCATGGCCCAGAGAATCATTGATTTTCTTGAAACCGTCCAAGTCGATATACAAGATGCCAAATTGGGCTTTATATCTCCTGCTCTGTTTTATGACGGTACTCAGCCTGTCATAAAACAGGCGCCGGTTGGGCAGATCGGTCAGAGCATCATAGAGAGCCATGGTCTTCATTTGGTCCTGAGAGATTCGCCTCCTGGTAATGGCAAAGGCCAAAAACCAGGAACCGGAGGCGATAATTAGAAATATTCCGGCGCCAAAGCCAAACAGTTTCATCATCAAATCCACGGCAAAATTATCGAGAATTTCTTTGGGAGTAAAAGAAACAAGATACCAGTGATACTCCCGGCAATTGACTTTTGCCTGACTTGCTCCGAAGGCATCTTTGTTACCGCTGCTCGAGGAATGCCCTTCCTTAAGTGGATAGATAATCCTGTAAGTAAATAAGCCGACCGATGTAAGAATCTGCCCATTCTTCCGGTTCTTGATTTGGCCCCAAATATCCGGATACAGATAGGAAAAAGAACGGTTTTCGCCTTCGAACATGAAGCCCCATTCCTGACTGGAATCAGGGCTGAGCAGCCAGTAGCCGTCTGCATTGAGCAACATGGTCCGGCCCGTCGAAACCTGTTCCGATTCGATCAATCTATTGAGCAGATCAGAGCCCAGATAGTTGAGCAGCACGATTCCCCGTTTCAGGCCGTTGGAATCAAAAACCGGGGTTCCCAGCCTGATCATAGGCTTTAGAGGCTGTTCGATCCGATCATGTTCTATATTAAGGTCAAAGGGAGAGATGAACACTTCTCCCTGGTCAAGCTGATAACAATCTTTGAAGTAATAGCGTTTTTGTTTGGATTGCAGTTTGTCTGAAGCGATTCGGGCTGGCTTTCCCTGATTATAATTAATCCGGACCATTTCCATCCCATTTGTGTCAAGAAAACGAATTTGATCATAGATTTTTTTCTGAGCACAAAGGTTGATATACTCACTGGCAATTTCGTCCAGATAGGAAGGATCGCCTTTTAACAGATATTCTTGCAGCTCATTTTGGCGACTCAAAAAAAACAGATCCCCGGCAATGGAATCAAAAAGATTTTCGATAGCTTTACTTTGCAGATTAACGGAAAATTCCTCATAGGTTTTCAGCTGTGACAGGCGAGTTTTTATCTCCGACCGGTAGAAGATCATCATCAACCCGCTGATCACCGCACCGGTTAGCATGAATATGCTGAAAAAGAGATAAATACTGCGGCGAAAAATATAGGCTGACGAATTCTGTTTCATTACCGGCATTTATGGCCTTTACAAAGATTTTATATAACTATTCAGCATCTTTTAAGACTATACTACCATTCACATAAGGAAATAAGATAACGTTTTTTATACCCATGATTCTTATAAAATCTTGTTCGAAATCTCTCAGCCGTTCCGATAAGTGGTCGGGATTATTTGAACAGTAAAAAGTGCTTTTTAGTGATAAGCTGCTTTTCAAGTTATTGTCTCTTTCTTGGGAAGTGTTTTTCAGTAAACCACATCTGGCGTACTCTTGTCAAGGCTTTGCTGCCGACGCCCCAGGGTAACCGCATTTGGAATTAATATGCCATTTAATAATTTTGTGAAACACCCAAACCGTCATGCCGGACCTGATCCGGTATCCAGAACCCAATGGAATTACTGGTTTCCGGCGAACAGACTGTGTCATAATTCAGTATACAATTTGTTCTTTAACAATAAAATAATAGAAAAAGCCAAAAAGATATTTACATTGTCATATCAATATGATATAGCATATTTTAAGGAGAAACGATATGGCATATAGA
>JAHIFE010000055.1 GCA_018901125.1 Pseudomonadota bacterium
CTCCTGGCAAAGGCAGATCCTCCATTATTATCTGGAGTGCCTCTTTATATTTGCCCTGACCAACCATCTGGACATAGCCCTGAACATTAAGACCTGCCGGGCAAGCCAGTCTGCAAGGGGCTTTATCGCTTTTCTGTATGGCGTATGCTCCCGGAATAGCCTGTGCGTATTGCTTATAAACAGCTTTTCTTTCAGAAAGGTTTTGTTCGTAACCATTGGGTAATGTTACAGGACAGACTTTGGTGCATTCTCCGCAGCTCGTACATTTGGAAAGGTCTATATAACGCGGATTAGTTCTGACCAATGCAGAAAAATTTCCTTTTTCTCCTTTTAGTTCAAGAATTTCCGAATTAGTTAATAATTCAATATTAGGATGCCTGCCGGCTGTTACCAGATAGGGCGCTAAAATGCACATGGAACAGTCGTTGGTAGGAAAGGTTTTGTCCAGCGCACTCATAACACCGCCAATGGCCTGGCTCTTTTCAACCAGATGGACTAAATAACCTGCGTTGGCCAAATCCATTGATGCCTGAATCCCGGCAATGCCGCCGCCTACAACAAGAACAGCGCCGATTACATCGCTTGACATGTGTTATTCTCCTGTATCGTTTATGGGAAGATTGACATCAACAAGATCTTCGCCTAAATAGGCGCGCTCATTTTCGCCAAGAATACCAAGCGACAGAGCAATGATGGTCCAAAGATGCAGTGTCCTGTACTTCCCTTTTCCAAAGTGCTTTCCCAGCTCGTCAATCTGTGCATGGCAATTATGACACGGAGTAACTACATAAGGAGCGCCGGTACGCATAATCTGTTCGTGCTTGAGAAGGCCGTAGGTAAGTCTTGATTCTCTGTATCCCGACTGAAGAGATCCGCCTCCGCCTCCGCAGCAATAATTGTTGGATTTGTTGGGATAGGTATCGATAAAATTTTCTTCTCCGACACAAGAAGTTACGACAAAACGCAGATCATCGGCCATTTCATCACCAAAACTTTTTCGCACTATATTGCAAGGATCCTGTACCGTAAATTTGACTTTAAGATCTTTGTTCCAATCCGAATTGACTTTAAGTTTTCCTTCGCGAATCCATTTGGCGTAGTATCTTACCATTGGTTCGATTTCCAGTTCGGTTTCTATTTTATGTCTCTGCTGTCCTTTCCAGACTGAAAATGTTGAATGTCCGCATTCGGTGTTAAGATAGACTTTGCATCCAAGCTTCATGGCTGTTTGCAGCGTCAGGTTGGTGATTTTTTTCCACCCCTCATCATCTGCCAGAAACATGCAATAATTTTCACCGCCCCACCCGGTACAGCTATATGTCCAGTCAGCACCCACAATATTAAGAATTTTCCACAGGGGCACCATTTCATCAGGCTCCGTTACCGGTTCGCGTGAATTCTGGCTTAAAAAGAAATAAGCTCCTTCCTTATCAATGGGCGCTTGAAGATCTTCCCATCCCGGCTGGGTTTCCCGTACTTCTTCCAAAACATCCTCGACAACAAAGCGGAAATCTTCTTCCGGAGTTCCCATTGCGCTGCAACTGTCGTTACGAAGCGCCATATCGCATGATCCTAAGATCCCTTTAGGCCTTTTCTCCCGCGGCCAAAGCTTTCTTGCTTCAAATATCATAGCGGCGATATCTATTTTCATCGGACAAGCATAAGTGCAGCGATAGCACATGGTGCACATCCAGACCCAGGGATGTTCCGTGATTTCATCATCTAAGCCCAGAGTAACCATGCGTAGAAATTTTCTGGGATCCATGTTTTCAAGACCTGTGGCAGGACATCCTGATGCGCAAGCCCCGCAGGTTAAACAAAGACTTAAGTTGCTGGTTGGAACAAGATGTTTTACTTTGTCTAAAAAAGTTGTTTTTTTGTCTTTTCCGATTTTTATTGCTGCTTCGCCCATAATTATTCCTTTTAAATATGTTTGTTTATTTTCCGGTTCTAAGAATCGGAAGAAGTTTTAAAAACATTGATGCATTACCGGTTTGCCAATCCGCTGAAGATCAAACGCAGGTGTTTTTCATCAATGTCGGATCCGCATGTATCTTCAAATTCTTTTGTAGTATTAACTGTTAGTTCCGAACTGACTTGTGATTCGGATTCACTTGCGGCAATCTCTTTGCTTAGAGTTTTTTTTAACAATAGCGGCGGGTTTTTATTGTTATCAAGCCAGCGGTTACATATCTCGTGTTTTCCTATAAACGATAATATAAAATGTTCGCCGTCTATTACGGTTATAAGACGGTAACCTCTGCCCAGATCATACTTGATACAGTTTCTAATTTTTATTTTGCCGTATTTGATAGCAATTCCGGATTCAGAATTTTCACCATGACTTTGCATTAATTCGTTGATAATCATATCAGCTTTCTTCGCGGCTTTTTTATCTACTTTACGAAGTGATTCCAGCTGCTTTTCAAATTGCGGGCTGCGATAGATAAAGCGGATCATTTTATCTCCCTTTTATCTCCCTTTTTTATAATTTCTTATAGTAAAGAAATTATCCGGCTATAGGGAATAAGTATTATTTGCCCATCCGATGACAGGCTTTTGTTATGATCTGTTATAAAATTTTTCAGATAAAACGGCGATCTGATAAATAGAGCGTATTTTATAACATAATAACAAATAGTTAATTCGAAAGAATATAGTGATGCGCACAGGTAAAAAAAGAAAGGAATACGTCTAAGAAAAAATTGATATTAAAAACTATGGACTTGATCTTTCGGTCTTTACCTTGCGCCTACCAAACCCGGGTAGCGTTTGATTAAAGTACCTCAGGTAAAACCGAAAAATAGAAACATGATATTACATCCATTAAGATTTAATTATTAAAAAATATAAATTTAGATAAGTTTAAGTTAACTAACTATAAGTTAACTCAGCTGTTTTTCATTTTGTTATATCGATTCAATATATAGTATCAATATAGATGTGCTATATCAAATAATCAAAATCTGTCAAGTTTTTTATGCAGGCAGCAAATTAACTTTAAAACCAATATATTGTTGTTTGATTATTTATTGTTATTATAAGCTATAGTCA
The DNA here is from genome assembly GCA_018901125.1 of Pseudomonadota bacterium. Taxonomy (GTDB): domain Bacteria; phylum Desulfobacterota; class Desulfobacteria; order Desulfobacterales; family RPRI01; genus RPRI01. The sequence goes on from JAHIFE010000055.1 coordinate 3,055, forward strand.
CCAGCAATAAACAAACAGGATATTCAAACAAAAATATTGACATTAATATTTTCTCCCTATATCAAAAAAAAATTACTTTTTTTATAAAAGAAAAGAAATGAGCCAGTTTCAAAACGTCCCATTTTGGCCGATCTCTGCGTTGGGCAAAAATTATAATCCTCGAAATACTCCATGTATTCATGCGGTTAAAATTTTCACCCGCCTTGACCTTGACCAAACTGAAACGTTTTGGAAGTGGCTCAAATGTATACTTTTGCAATAGGGCAGCTTATTTGCCTTTAAATTTTTTATCAGGAGAATCAACAATGTCTCAAAGTGTACTTGGTTCCGTACTGGTTGTTGGTGGCGGCATTGCAGGGATGCAGTCGGCTCTGGATTTAGCCAATTCCGGCTATTATGTATATCTTCTTGAAAAATCTCCATCCATTGGCGGAGTTATGTCTCAGCTTGACAAGACATTTCCTACCAATGACTGCGCTATGTGAATTATCTCACCTGTACTGGTCGAGGTCGGCCGGCATCTTAATATCGAATTAATTACATATGCAGATCTGGAATCACTGGAAGGAAAACCGGGCAATTTTAAAGTTAAAGTCCGCAAACGGGCACGCAGCATTATAAAAGACCTGTGCACCGGGTGCGGTGCATGTGTTGAGAACTGCCCTGTAGTATGTCAAGTTTCAAACTGATTTAATGTATGAAATATTTATAATATGAATCTGTTATCTTAAAGTATATAAGGTTAACATTATGAACGAAACAATTGATATTGATTGGCAAAAGATTGATGTAACCATTGATAGATATAAAAGCAGCCATGAAGCACTGCTGATGATAATGCAGGATATCAGCGATATGTATAATTATGTTCCACCCGAAGTTATTCCGGTGCTGGTAAACAAATTGGGCGTAAGTAAAAGCCTTGTATACAGTGTTGCTACATTTTATAAAACCATCAGCCTGGAACCGAGAGGGAAATATATCGTCAATGTTTGTACCGGAACAGCATGCCATGTTCGGGGCGCTGAGAAAATTGTTGATGCGCTGCAAAAAGAGCTGAATGTCTGTGAAGGTCAAACTACCGGAGACGGTTTGTTTACGCTTGAGGCGGTTCGCTGTATTGGCTGCTGCGCATCAGGGCCTGTAATAACCGTCAACAAGGAAACCTATGGCGGGCTTGACCGTACAGGCGTCCTTAAAGTAATTGATGAGTATAAACAACATGCTGCATCCTGATGGCATATGTTTTATGGAGGTTATTTGAAACATGGCAAAATTTGAGAATCGAGAGGCGCTGGAAAAATTCAGAAAAAATATTGAAAACACGCGTAGCGCCGGAAAAAAGAATAATAAATTAATTTCCCTGTGCGCTGGATCTGGTTGCGGTGCCTATGGAACATCCAAAGTTCATCAGGCGCTGGTTGACGAGCTCAACAAGCACGGGTTGCAGGATAATGTCGAGATTAAACTGACCGGATGTCACGGATTTTGTGAAAAAGGTCCAATAATGGTTATCCACCCTGAAGGAACTTTTTATCCTCAGGTTAAGGAATCTCATATACCGGAAATTGTCGAAAAAACAATCAAGAACGGAGAGCTGGTCGACTCTCTTATATTCAAAGATCCTTCGTCCAAAAAGAAGATCGCTCTTGAGCATGATATTCCATTCTATAAACTTCAGCAGAGAGTTATTTTTGGAGATAACGGGCTTATAGAGCCAACAAGTATTGATGACTATATCGGTGTCGGAGGTTATGCCGCTCTTGAAAAAGTGCTTTTTGATATGAAGCCGGATGAAGTTATTTCTGAAATTAAAAAATCCGGTCTGCGCGGACGCGGCGGCGGAGGTTTTCCCACTGGTATTAAATGGGATACCTGCCGGAAGCATGAAGGTGTGCGTTATATTATCTGTAATGCCGATGAAGGCGACCCCGGTGCTTATATGGACCGTAGCCTTTTAGAAGGAAACCCGCACTGTGTGATAGAAGGCATGATTGTTGCCGCCGTTGCTATAGGCTCACACAATGGTTATGTATATGTAAGGCATGAATATCCGCTTGCTGTTAATAATCTGACTATTGCTCTGGATCAGGCAAGAGAAAGAGGGTTTTTAGGGAAAAAGATTTTAGGATCTAAATTTAATTTTGATATTAATATCAGCCGCGGAGGAGGAGCTTTTGTTTGCGGCGAATCAACTGCCCTTATGGCCTCGCTTGAAGGAAAACCGGGAAGGCCGCGGGCAAAATATGTCCATACTGTTGCTAAAGGCTTTCATGACGGCCCGTCTAATCTAAACAATGTTGAAACCTATGCCAATGTTCCGGTGATTATCAACAAAGGATCAGCATGGTATTCGTCTATAGGCACTGAAAAAAGCAAGGGAACAAAGATATTTTCACTTGTGGGTAAAGTAGTAAACACCGGTCTGGTTGAAGTTCCCATGGGCACATCACTGCGCAAGATTATATTTGATATCGGTGGCGGAATTCCCAAAAAGAAGAAATTCAAAGCAGTCCAAACCGGAGGCCCTTCCGGCGGTTGTATCCCTGAGCGTTTCCTGGATCTTGGTGTGGATTTTGATGAGCTGTCCAAAGTTGGTTCCATCATGGGCTCAGGCGGTATGATTGTAATGGATCAGGATACATGCATGGTTGATGTTGCTCGATATTTCGTGGATTTTTTGAAAGACGAATCCTGCGGGCAATGCAATCCCTGCCGGGAAGGCATCAAACAGATGCTCGATATCCTGACCGACATTTGCCAGGGAAATGGTAAGGAAGGTGATATTGAGCTGCTTGAGGAGCTGGGCAGCATGATACAGAAATTTTCTCTTTGCGGTCTAGGAACTTCGGCGCCCAACCCGGTTCTTACCACAATTTTATATTTTCGGGATGAATACGAAGCACATATAAAGCATAAAAAATGCCCTGCCGGTGTTTGTAAAGCGCTTTTCCATTATGAAATTGATGCAGAAGCTTGTACTGGTTGCCGTTCCTGTGCAAAAAAATGTCCGCAGGACGCAATTGAAGGCGAGAAAAAACAGCCTCATAAACTCGACCAGGCCAAGTGCATTAAATGTGGCATCTGCTACGACGCCTGTAAATTTGATGCAATTGTGATTCGATAATTATAAGGGGTATTGATTTATGATAACATTCAAACTTAATGGTAAAACAGTTCAGGGAGAAGAAGGACAATATATCCTTCAGGTTGCCCAGAAATATGGAGTTGAAATCCCAACCCTTTGCCATCACAAGGCCCTGGAACCGGCAGGTATGTGCCGGTTGTGTACGGTAGAAGTCTTTGATGGCCGCAGAAGCCGCTTTGTTACTTCCTGCAATTATCCGATATGGGAAGGAATGGAAGTTAAGACTGATTCCGAAGACGTACATCAGGGACGAAAGCTTATCGTTGAGCTTTTGATGGCCCGTTGTCCGGATGTTCCCATTATTAAAGAGTTGGGCAATAAATACGGAATAACTGAAACAAGATTCAAAAAACAAGATGATACCTGTATTCTTTGCGGTTTGTGTACAAGAATCTGCACCCGCATGGGAAACAGCGCAATAAGCCTTACCGGACGCGGACTTGATATGAAAGTGGATACTCCGTTTCATATCCAGACCGAAGCCTGTTTGTCCTGCGGGGCCTGTGCCTCCGTTTGTCCAACCGGTCATATTACGCTTGAAAAAATCCGGCAGAATGTCAGCCTTGATCCTTTCAAATCCATTCCGTCAGAATATGATATGGGGCTCAAGGGCCGAAAGCCTGTTTACGTTCCTTATGCTCAGGCTGTTCCAAATACACCGGCAATTGATCGTTCCGTCTGTATCCATTTTAAAACCGGCGGTTGCAAGGTGTGTACGGAATTTTGCGGAGTAAATGCAATAGATCATGAAATGCAGGATGAAATCGTTGAACTGAATGTTGGCGCTGTTATTCTGACGCCCGGTTTCACTCCTTTTGATCCGTCGAAGTTTGATTCCTATGGCTATGCCAAACATCCAAATGTTATTACTGCAATGGAAATGGAGCGGGTCCTTTCCGCATCAGGTCCTACAGGAGGCCATTTGGTAAGGCTATCCGATCATAAGGAGCCTAAAAAAATAGCCTGGTTTCAGTGTGTGGGTTCCCGCGATATGAATAAATGCGACCATTCATATTGTTCGTCCGTATGCTGCATGTATGCAATCAAGGAAGCAGTGATTGCCAAGGAACATGCAGGAAGCGATCTGGATTGTGCTATTTTTTATATGGATATGCGTACGCATGGTAAAGAATTTGAGCGTTTTTACAATAACGCAAAAGATAAGCATGGTGTTCGATTTATACGTAGCAGGGTGCATACCATTGATGCCGTTCCGGGAAGTGATGATTTAAGTGTTCGATACGTTTCCGAATCAGGTGAGACTCTTACAGAGACATTTGATCAAATAGTACTTTCGGTAGGTCTTGAAATTTCGGAAGAAACGAAGGATCTGGCTAAACAGCTGGGACTTGATATGACCGAAGGCAGTTTCTGCAAGACCACATCATTTGAACCGGTGAGCACCTCAAAAGAAGGCATTTATGTATGCGGTGCTTTCCAGGGACCAAAAGATATTCCGCAGTCGGTTATTGATGCCAGCGCAGCTGCTGCAGTAGCCGGAGAGAGCCTCAGCTCGGCAAGAAACACTTTGACCAAGGCCAAAGAGATCGTGCCGGAAATTAATGTAACGGGCGAGAGGCCCCGTATCGGAGTATTTGTATGCAGGTGCGGTATAAATATTGCCGGAGTTGTAAATGTTCCTTCAGTTGCCGAATATGCTGCAACTCTTCCTTTTGTGGAATTTGCAACTGATAACCTGTATTCATGTTCCCAGGATACTCAGGATAACCTTGTAAGTATAATCAAGCAGAAAAATCTTAATAGAATTGTTGTTGCAGCCTGTACACCCAAGACGCATGAGCCTCTTTTTCAGGAGACTTTGATCAATGCAGGCCTGAACAAGTATCTGTTCGAAATGGCCAATATACGAAATCATGATTCGTGGGTACACAAAACATGTCCTGATAAAGCAACTCAAAAGGCTAAAGATCTGATACGCTCGGCTGTTGCAAAAGTTGCTTTGACTCAGCCTCTCAAGGAATCGGACCTGCAGATAAAGCCTTCAGCATTGGTTATAGGTGGCGGTCTTTCAGGTATGTCTGCTGCCCAAAATCTGGCTCAGCAGGGTTATGAAACCCATTTGATTGAGAAAAGCGGGCAGCTGGGAGGACAAGCCAGAAATATTTATCAGACAGCCAAGGGTGAAAAAATTCAGGAAAAACTTCCTGAGCTGATTAAAGAAATCGAAAATAACAAAAGAATCAGCATTCATCTGAATACTGATCTGACACAGGTTGACGGATTTGTCGGAAGTTTTAAAAGTACACTCAAATCCAATGGTAAAGAAGAGATAATTGAACACGGTGTTGCGGTAATAGCAACCGGTGCTCATCCTCTGGAACCTGAGGAATATCAGTATGGCAAAGATCCACGCATCTTAACCAGCCTTGAGCTTGATAATAAGTTAATCAATGATGATTCGATGATTAACGATTTGAAATCGGCTGTATTTATTCAGTGCGTAGGGTCAAGGGAACCGGATCGTCCCTATTGCTCCAGGGTTTGCTGTACACACTCTATAGATAATGCTCTGGAGTTGAAAAAAAGAAATCCGGAGATGAATATATATGTGTTGTACCGGGATGTCAGAACTTACGGAGAGCGCGAATATCTCTACAAAGAGGCAAGGGGAAAGGGGATTATTTTCATCCGTTTTTCAGTTGATGATAAGCCTAAAGTGGTTATAGATAAAGGAAGGATGGTGGTTCAGATTACGGATCATATTCTAGGACGACCGCTTGAGCTGGAAACCGACCTTATCTCACTTGCAACGGCAATTATTCCGAACCGAGATGAGAAACTGGCTAACTTCTTTAAAGTTCCGATGAATGCAGATGGCTTTTTTGTTGAACGTCACGCAAAATTAGGGCCTTCCGAGTTTGCAACAGACGGTGTGTTTTTATGCGGTATGGCCCATTATCCAAAGCCAATCGACGAATGCATCGTACAGGGAAAGGCTGCTGCCTCCCGTGCCGTAACACTGCTTGCACGTGAAATTATACAGACAAGCGGAACGATTGCAGAAGTAATGCCCATATCATGCAGCAGTTGCGGGGTTTGTGTTTCAATTTGTCCCTATTCAGCCCCCTCTTTTATTGAGGAAAGCGCCAGATTCTTCCCGGGTAAAGCACAGGTAAATCCCGTTCTTTGTAAAGGATGCGGATTATGTGTGGCATCCTGCAGGTCAGGTGCAATCAGGCTGAAAGGTTTTGATAATGATCAGATATTTGCGCAGATATTTGCGCTGAATGAAGCCGTTTAAACTAAAAACCTGAATTATTAGAAGTATCGTAGTTTTGAGTCAAAAGGTTTTTTATGTAAAGGAGTTAAGATAATGACTGAGTTTGAGCCTAAAATCGTCAGTTTTTTATGTAACTGGTGCAGCTATGGAGCTGCAGATCTGGCCGGGGTAGGCCGGATGGAGTATCCGCCGAACATCAGGGTTATCAGGATACCTTGCACCGGACGCATGAGCCCCAAGTTTTTTTTAGCGGCCCTAAGGCAGGGGGCAGATGGTGTTTGGGTGTCCGGGTGACATCCGGGTGAATGCCATTACCTGGAAGGTAATTATTATGCACGAAGAAAATTCGGTCTCTTTAACAATCTAATGGAACATATGGGCGTTGAACCCGGAAGGTTGAATTTTTCCTGGATTTCCTCTGCCGAGTCAAGTAAGTTTGTAGATGTTGTAAAGGGTGTAACTGAGACTGTAAAGGCCCTGGGACCTAATAATAATTTTAAGAAGGCAGCTAAGGTAGCTTAACATGTTAGGATATATTGATAAGATAAAAGAAATATCTAAACGGCTGTTGGATGAAGGTAAGGTGGATATGATCATAGGTTTTAAGAAAGGAACTATGCCTATGATGAACGAACCCTGTTTCGTAAAAACCCCCGATGAAGCGTCAAAGCTTGTTTGGGACAGCAACTGCGGAATTAATCTTGCCAATTATCTTACCGACAGAAAAGAAAAAATAGGCGTAATCGCAAAGGGTTGTGATTCAAGAAATATTGTAACCCATATAATTGAAAATAAAATAAAGCGGGAAAACCTGGTAATCATAGGCGTTCCATGTAAGGGTATGATTGACCGCCGCAAAATATCAGCGATGTTTGATGCTGAAGTCAGGCAAGTATCCGAAGAAGGAGATGCAATAATAGTTAAAGGTAACGGATTTGAGGAAAAACTAAAAAAATCAGATCTGTTACAGGACAATTGCTCAACTTGTATTCATAGAAACCCTGCACTGTATGACGAGCTTGCCGCCCCTCTTGTAGAAGAGCAGAAGGATATCGACAAGTATGCTGATGTGCGTAAAATTGAGACTATGCAGCCATCTGAAAAATGGGATTATTTTGACAATCTTTTATCCGGATGTCTTCGTTGCTACGCATGCAGGAATGCTTGTCCTCTGTGCTATTGCCCTACATGCTTTGTGGATGAAGCAAATCCTCAGTGGGTTGGTAAAAGCCAGGATGAAACCGATATAAGGACATTCCATTTTTTAAGAGCGTATCATTGCGCAGGAAGATGTACGGACTGTGGCGCATGCGAGAGAGCATGCCCGGTGGGAATAAATGTCCGCGCATTTACCAAGAAACTTGAGAAGGATTGTTTTGAGATGTTTGGTTGGGAAGCCGGTATTTCTATTGAGAAAAGGCCTCCGCTTGATACATTCAAACCGGATGATCCAGGAAAATTCATAAAGTAATTAAGCTTGTGATATTGGTTAATAACTTGTAAACCGTAACAAAAATAAGGCTATTGCTATGAAAGTTATTAAAATTGAAAAAAAAGACTGGGCCGGTGGAATTGGCAAAATTCAGGATGGTTACCGGTTATTCGGCCCGGTCAGGGGTGAGAATTTTCATGATTTCAAAGCGCTCGAAAAGGGAGAATCGCCGGATCTGAATTTTCAAAATACACGGCTTTCCCCAAAATCGGTAGTATATCCTCAAACCGAAGTTTTGTTTGAATATTCTCTTGATGAAAAAGAGGTTGATCATCATGTGATGAAGGATGCCGTTAAAGATTATTCTCCGAAAGCCGTTCTGGGAATAAGGCCGTGTGATGCTGCGGCTTTTTTGCTTGTAAAGCGAAATTTTGATGCGCCTGATTATAAGGATCCTTACTGGCTGAAATCATATGATGCAACAACATTTATCGGTGCTGCCTGTAATAATCCGTGTAGCACCTGCTTTTGTACAACGGCTGGATCGGGGCCTTTTTGCGAAGAAGGACTTGATATACTTCTTGTTGATGCAACAGATTGTTATTATGCAAAAGCAATTACAGCTAAAGGTGAAAACCTGTTAAAGAATGCCGGATGGAATACTGAGGCTGATGGCGGTGCTGCTGAAAAAATAGAAACGCTTAAAAAAGAAGCAGAGGCCAAAATAAGTTCTTCTGTTGCTTCAAACCAGCTTAAAAGCAAAAGTACAAATGAGCTTTATGAGGCTTCCTTCTGGGAAGATGTGTCATTTGCCTGTATTAACTGCGGGACATGTACATATCTTTGTCCGACATGCTGGTGTTTTGATATTCAGGATGAAAATTCGGGATCATCGGGAATACGCATGCGCAACTGGGACAGTTGTATGTTTCCTCTTTTTACCATTCACGGAACGGGGCATAACCCAAGAGGCACAAAGCTTCACAGGGTTCGCCAGAGATTCATGCATAAGTTGAAGTATTATGTTGATAAATATGACAATGGAATTCAGTGTGTTGGCTGTGGACGTTGTGTCCGCGCCTGTCCGGTTAACATTGATATACGCAGGGTATGTGACATGATGAATAGTTATGATTCTAAAGCCTGCGCTTGTTCGGAAAAGTGAAAATAGGAGGGTATTAAAGTGCAAAATCCATATATGCCTTATCCTGTGCGTATAGATGAAATAATAACTGAAACGGAAGACAGGAATCTTAAAACATTTAAATTTGTTTTTTTAAACCCGGATGATGAAAATAAATTTTCATATAAAGCCGGGCAGTTTGCAGAACTTTCGGTTACAGGTAAAGGAGAAATACCAATTGGTATTGCATCTTCTCCTACTGAGAAAGGCTTTGTTAAATTTACTGTAAATAAAGTCGGTCTTGTTTCTTCATATCTTCATTCAATGAAAGTTGGAGATATAATGGGAATAAGGGGACCTCTCGGTAATTCCTATCCCTGGGATATACTTGAAGGTAAAAACATAGTGATTATCGGAGGCGGTTTTGCTTTTACAACACTGCGTTCTTCAATAATTTCCATGCTTGATCCTGCCAACCGGAAAAAGTTTAAAGATATAAATGTAATTTATGGCGCCCGAACGCCCGGTATGCTGCTTTACAGAGAGGAATTAGCAGCATGGGAGAGACGCGACGATATCAATATGCATATAACAGTTGATGCTACAAATGATCCTGACTGGAAATATAATATAGGTTTTGTGCCTACCGTAACTGAACAAAAAGCTCCTAAAGCCGATGCCGATACTTATGCCATTATTTGCGGGCCGCCTATTATGATAAAATTTACCCAGCCTGTTCTTGATAAACTGGGATATGATCATGACCATATTATAATGTCACTTGAAAACAGAATGAAATGCGGAATAGGTATGTGCGGAAGGTGTAATATCGGAAAGGAATTTGTCTGCAAGGATGGCCCGGTATTTACTCTTGCGCAGCTCAATGCTACGCCAAGAGAATATTGATAAATCTTTTCACCTTTTTTATATTGACATTGGCAGATCAATGATATTATATATTCTGCGGTAGTTATTATTTAAGGATGATAGGCTGTAAGCCATGAAGATAATTAATTGATAAAGGAGGAGTGTAAATGCCGGAAGTACAA
>JAHIFE010000056.1 GCA_018901125.1 Pseudomonadota bacterium
AGAGATTGGCCAAAATGGGACGTTTTGAAACTGGCTCTTCAGTATGGTTTATCTGGCATGAAAAAGAATACAAAAATCATTATCCTTATCCTAACAGGTATTGTTATCGCCTTCCCGCTTTTCAGCATTACTTATTACACTATGGTGCGGACTTCAACTCCCGGATTCTGCGCAACCTGTCATGAAATTCAGTATGCCGTAGATACCTGGAAGACATCCAGCCATGTTAACAATGCTCATGGGTTTGTTGCCGATTGCATGGATTGCCATCTTCCGGCCCCGTACGATACCTTCAATTTCTTTTTCACCAAAACCTTTCATGGCCTAAAAGATGTCTTTGCACATTTTACAATAAGTGAATATGACCATGAAAAAAATCGCAATAAGGCATATGCGGCTTTTAAAAACAGGGAATGTCAGAAATGCCACCGGAATATTTTGTACATTCCCGACAAGCGAGGAGCAATGCTTGCCCACAGATCGGTTTTATACCCGCGTAAAGGATATGAAAAAAAATGTGTCGACTGCCACAAAAACCTCGTTCACAACAAAAGACAGGTTTACGATTACAAGCAATACAAAGCACCTTATAAAGGATCTGGATTATAAAAGTTAAATTTTTGATAATATGTGTATAATGAAATAGGGGGAGAAGATGAAAAAAAGGCTTTTAATAATCACAGCTTTTGTTATAGCCATCGGAAGTATTCTTGTTTTTAAGGCAATTATAGCGGATGCTCAAAATACCGTAAATATGCCAAAGGAAAAAACATTCCGAATTGAACGAAGCACCCCAAAAGAGGCTATAGCCTGTTTGGAATGCCATAAAAAAGAAAATCCGGGGCTTTTTGCCGACTGGGCTCAAAGCCGCCATGCCAGTGCCAATATCACATGTTATGACTGCCATAAAGCTGAAGAATTTGATCCTGACGTAAGCAAATCCCATTATAAGCAATATGAAGGGCGCGGGTTTCCCGGCGGCAGGGAGACTAAGGTTCCTGTTACAGCTGTTGTAACTCCTAAAGATTGTTCGCGCTGTCATCCTGATGAAGCAAAGCAATATTCCCGCAGCAAGCATGCAAACACAATTGAAATAATATGGAAAATAGACCCATGGCTTAATAAGGGCATGAACAGTGATACTGAAAGAAACGCCGGTTGCTATAATTGTCATGGCACCGTTCTTAAATCTAAAGATGGTTCTCTTGATCCTGAAACTTGGCCAAACACCGGAGTGGGCCGTGCAAATCTTGACGGAAGCCTTGGAAGCTGCACAAGCTGCCATACCCGGCATCGTTTTTCGGTGATGGAAGCAAGAAAGCCCGAAGCCTGCGGGCAATGCCACCTTGGCCCCGATCATCCCCAGATCGAAATTTATATGGAATCAAAACATGGCGATATTTATACAGCTTACGGAAACAGTTATAACTGGGATGCAGCACCAGGCACCTGGACTCCTGGTGTTGATTTCAGAGCCCCTACCTGTGCATCATGCCACATTTCAGGTGCAGGCAAAGTACTGACTTCGCATGATGTCACCGAACGCCTGTCGTGGGAATTGCAGGCACCCCTCACAGTTCATCCCCAGGATTTTAAACCCTTCCCGGCAAAAACAGACTGGAAGATCGAAAGAAATAAGATGAAAGAAACCTGTATGCAGTGTCATGGAAATAAGTGGATTGATGGTCACTATTACAAACTTGATAAGGTAATAAGCGAATACAACGAAGTATATTACAAACCCGCCAAAAAGCTTTTTGATGAACTTAATGAGAAGAAGCTTTTAGATGACAGCAGATATTTCGATGAAAGGCTTGAAGTCGAGTTTTATGAATTATGGCATCACGAAGGAAGAAGAGCAAGAATGGGAGCTGCAATGATGGCACCCGATTATTCATGGTGGCATGGCTTTTATGAATGCAAGAAGAGATTCAATAATTTCTTCGAAGAAGCAGATGATCTTATTAAAAGCGGTAATAAAGCATACAAGGCAAAGAATTTTCCCAATGCCACAGGAAATACGGTAAAACCGAAAGAAATTTTTATAAACAAATAATAATGCTATTTCAATAAGTTATATTTTTAAGAGCTTTTAATATAGGCTGTGCACGATCTCTGTGTTCGGGAGGAATCATCAGAATTTTTAAAGGGTGATTATTTGTAAGGAAAGATGGCTGATTAATAAATTTACCTGCCAGAAGATTTTCGCGATTTTGCGCGGATTCCAGAAAAAGCGATATATCTGTTAAATTGCCTGTAAATCCGTCTTGATCGATATGCTCAATTACCTGTAAAAAAATATTATTTACTGTTAATACAAAGTCATCAATGATTGCGCATCCGTTTTCTGCACAATTTTCAATGGAAATAAAACATCTGCACGCAAAAGGTCTGTCCGGATAAACAGAGCATGTATTATTTATCAATAATGGGCATTTACCTATTAATGTTTTAATTACTTCGGGCAAGTCATCTTCCTCTTTGCAAAGATCTGCCAGACCATTTATAGTTATTTTTGGCTGAAACCTTTTCAGGGCTGAAGAAGCTTTAATTCTTTCAAATAAATGTATTTTATCTTCCGATAAAATATGTCCTATAATTTTATAGCCCTCAACACTTGTCATTATTACATCTCTGGTGCAGCACACAGAACAATATTTCTTGCAGGCAGTATTAATAGTGTCTGCAAACTCTGTATAGACATTAAATATTTTATTGAGCGCCACAAGCTTTGAATTTAAATTCATTTTATTATATTACTCCGTCATATCCGGAAAGCAGATTATATGGTAAAATAGAAATTGTATTCAAACGTCTTGACTTAAATACGTCCTATCGCTATTTTCTAAAAAAGCAAACTATTTCAAATCATGCAAGCGTTAATTGCAAAGCCTATGCAAACAAGATGAACTCATAAAAAATCATTTTGAATTTATTTACGAAGTTATCAAAAAAATATATTTATTAGAGCCAGTTCCAAAATTTAATCCAAGATACGGGAGCATATCATGAAAAGTATAGTCTATTTTACAAATTTAAGAGCCACTCATAAGGAAAACCTCTTAAAAAAAGTGGAAAAGCTTCTTGATACCGCCGGCATTTCGGAATCTATAAGTAAAAGAGACCTTGTAGCAGTAAAACTTCATTTTGGAGAAATGGGAAATATAGCCTATATACGCCCGGTTTATTTGCGAAAAATAGTAGAATTAATTAAATCAAAAGGCGGTACTCCTTTCTTAACGGATGCAAATACATTGTATGCCGGAACCCGAAGTGACTCCCCCCACCATATGATAACCGCTATACAAAATGGGTTCGCCTATTCTGTAGTTGAAGCGCCTATTATAATTGCGGACGGATTGCGTGGTAAATCGGAAACAGCCGTTACGATCAACCAGAAGCATTTTAAAGAGGTATATATCGGTTCCGAAATTGTGCAGGCAGATTCACTTATTTCGGTTGCTCATTTCAAGTGCCACGAAATTTCTGGATTTGGAGGAACATTAAAAAATCTTGGTATGGGCTGCGCATCCAGAAGAGGAAAAATGGCTCAACACTCCAGGCTGTCGCCTGGTGTAAAAAAGAAAAAATGCATAGGTTGTGGCGATTGTATTGATCATTGTGCACAAAAGGCTATTTCTCTTGTTAACGATAAATCTGTAATCGATTCCGCCAAATGCATAGGTTGCGGTGAATGCATTCTGATATGTATTAATGAGGCCATTCAGATCAAATGGAATAAGGTCGTTCCTGTTTTTCTGGAAAAAATGGTTGAATACGCAATGGGTGTATTAAAAAACAAGGCAGGAAAAGCCCTGTTTGTAAATTTTATTACCGATATTTCTCCGGCTTGCGATTGTTATCCGTACAACGATGCTCCAATAGTAAGAGATATCGGGATAGTGGCTTCAAATGATCCGGTTGCAATAGATCAGGCGTCGGCTGATATGGTAAATAATGAACAAGCGCTTCCCGGCACCTGTATGAATTCGGCTCTTAGCCCTGGTGAAGATAAATTTAAGGCGGTTTATCCGGCAGTAGACTGGCCGATACAACTTGATTATGCTCAGAAGTTAGGTTTAGGGAGCCGCAATTATAAAATTATTGAAGTATAAACCGGTTTGTCCGCAGGCTTTTATAAATTCAGCAATCATAATCCGACATTTACCGAGGAATATAATTTTTATGAAATTGTCAGACAACAGGAAAATCATATTTTCAGCAATTATTATTTTTATGCTATTCTCAATCTTGTTTCTTTTTAGTTGCAGCGATAATACTACCCAAAAAAAACCTGAGTTTGCAAAATTAAACTTTCCTGAAAGTTTTACATTTTTTGAGCTGGGATCAAATACCGTTTTATCTGAGATGATGATAAAGAAGCTTTCTGAACAGCTTGGGTCTTCTGCTGTTGAAAAAATGGGCACACTCGATCTTTCGTTGCGTGACAAGATATTTTTCAATCAGAACTTTCCTAAACTTTATGAATTAAACATGAAATTAAATGATGAAACCGGAGCAAGAGTTGAACATAATATAACAAATCTGATTTTCAGATATCCGGAAAATGCAAACACCCCCTTTGATAATATTAAACTGGTTTTTTCAAACCACACAAACAAACCCCTGCTGTTTTCTATTACATCAAGAAAAAAGGAAGGCGATATTGTCGATATTTTGAAAGATAAATATGGCGCGCCCCTTTTGATCAAATGGAATGACGGCAAAAGTGCATCTTCGGCATGGGAAATAAATAATGATTTTTTGATATTTTCTGCAATTTCAGCAGGAGGGAACTTTAAATACAGTATAATGATTTACTTCGTAAACAATATAGAATATCTTCTTAAAACTGAGCAGAAGGCAATTGAAAAAAAGGCGGCGGAGAGAAAGAAGGCGGGACAAACGGCGTTTTAATTTATAAGCAACCAAAATCAAACATCACTTAAATAACAAACAATGGTGGATTATGTATTTAACCTGTAAAAAATTTATTTTGCTTCTTTGTGCTTTTTTTGTCTCTGCAAATGTCGGCGCAGCATCTTTAGAACAATCTCCTTCCCTTTATCCGGATTTTGCTGCAATTCCAAAAGGCACGTTAACTTTTTGCGGAGAACCCGTTCCTTTTGAACTTCAGGATGTAAAAGAAAGATTCGAAAAAGAAATCCTACTCTCATCCTGGGACAGAGCGCAGGTTCTTTTGTGGCTCAAACGTTCGCGCAGATACCTCCCTCATATAGAAAAGATTCTTAAAGAAAACGGTATGCCGGACGATTTAAAATATATTGCTGTTGCAGAAAGCGCATTAAGACCAAACGCTACATCAAACAAGAGTGCTGTGGGCTACTGGCAGTTTATTCACAGTACAGGCCTGAATTACGGGTTAACCATCAATGAAAACAAAGATGAAAGACGTAATTTTTTTACATCAACCCAGGCTGCCGTTTCTTATTTGAAACAACTCAACAGTATGCTTGGATCATGGACTCTTGCTGCAGCAGGATATAACATGGGAGAAGAAGGACTTCTTGCCCAAATCCATGAGCAGGAAACCAATAATTTTTACAGGCTCTATCTTCCGGAAGAAACCCAAAGATACATTTTCCGGATTCTTTCAATAAAACTTATCATGCAGAATCCAGCTAAATATGGATTCAAACTGGAAGATAAAGACTATTACCCGCCAATATCCTTTGATAGAGTTGACATTGAATGCTCTGACAGAATACCTTTAATGCTCATAGCAAAGGCTGCAAGCACTACATTTAAAGAAATAAAGGATCTTAACCCGGAAATAAGGGGGCATTTTCTCCAAAAAGGCATCCACACTATTAGTATTCCGACAAGCGGTTCAAAATATTTTATGAGCAGTTATAAACTGCTTGTGGATAATTTTCTTTCTGATAAGAATCAGAATATTTATATTGTAAAAAAAGGAGACACTCTAATTTCAATTGCCAAAAAGCTTGGTGTGCCTCTTCTGGCTATTTCTATCTGGAACGATCTTGATAACAAGCTTTCCGTCAAAACGGGCGATCGCCTTTTAATTTATCAGAAAAAAATAAATCCTGATGAATAAATAAAAAAATAATTTTTGTATTATTACAAATTGTTGAACAGATAATATTTATCTGAATTATATATTGTTCAGAATTTGTTGAAAATATCTGCAAGCTTTGGTATTAGGCTTAAAGCTATTGGAGCATCGAGAGCTTAGATGGATTTTATGCAAAGGTTCTGCCCCTTTCCTTTAATACCGGAAGGCTTCATGAGAATTTATGGGCTCAGGTGTAATTTGCACAATATCAAAATGTATTTATAGAATGGTTTTGTTTCAGAAATAAAAGTTTCATAAAAAAAACATAAGGAGGAAAGTAATATGATCTTAGAAGGAAAAGCAGCAATTGTAACAGGTGCCGGAAGAGGAGTAGGAAGAGGAATAGCTTTGGATTTTGCCAGAGAAGGCGCTGATGTATTGGTAAATTATAGCAGCAGCGAAGGAGCGGCTAACGAGGTTGTAAAAGAAATAGAAAAAATGGGCCGTAAAGGACTTGCTGTTAAGGCGGATGTTTCCAAAGAAGAAGATGTAATTAATATGTTTAAAGCTGCCATTGATAGTTTTGGCAAGGTTGATATACTGGTAAACAATGCCGGCAATTCGGCTCCCGGAATGTTTCATAAGATGTCGGTGGAAAAATGGGATAGTGTTGTAGATATTCATCTCAAAGGAACATTCTTGTGCATGAGAGAAGCTGCAAAACACATGATTGAAAGACAACAGGGAACAATTCTTTGTGTCATTTCAGTAGCAGGTATTCAGGGTTCGGTAGGACAACCGAATTATGCGGCATCCAAGGGCGGAGTAATCGGTCTTATTAAAAGCGGGGCAAAGGAGCTTGCCAAATACAACATCAGTGTAAATGCGGTAAGTTTAGGAATAGTATCTACCGACATGACATCCAAGATTTTGTCAGATCCAAAATTCAGAGAAGCAACCCTGGCAAGAGCATTGCTGAAAAGACCCATGGAACCGGAAGAAGTTGGTAAGGTCTTTTCGTTTTTGGCATCGGATGCTGCCAAAATAATTCAGGGGCAGGTTATAGCAGTTGACGGAGGTATCGCAGGGTTAGGTTAATCCGGAGAAGTATTTATAGTAAATAAAGGGCCGGGAGAATATTAAATCGCTTTGATTTTCACCTGGCCCTTTTTTTAACTTTTTTACAAAACAGCCAAATATAAAGAGTTTTATAGATGTACTTTAAGCCATGATCAGGAGGTTTTGTCTTGATGAAATATCTTGTGCCTTTGTTCAGGAAGCTAAGTTTAGCTGTTGTGTTTTGTTTCGGATTGAATTTGTCAATCGGATTGGCGGCTGAACAGGCGACAGGTGTGGGAACCCCCAGCGAAGCTTCTATAAGCCCGAAGAACTCCCCCAAGATTCAGTTCGAGGAATTCTATTTTGATTTTGGAAAGGTTTCCCAACATAAGCCGCTTGAGCATGTATTTGTATTTAAGAATATAGGCACAGGAGTTTTGCTCATTCAAAATGTGAAAGCGGGCTGAGGCTGTACAGCGGCCCTGGCTTCTGCCAAGGAAATTCCCCCGGGAGGGGATGGAAAAATTAAGGTCACCTTTAAGACAAGCAACAAGTCAGGAGAAAGGACCCAGATAATCACCATCGCCACGGATGATCCTGAAAATCCGGTCATCCGGCTTAAGGTCCGTGCAGAAGTCGAGGTAAAGCTGGAGGCAAAACCGGACAGGATTAATTTCGGCCAAATAAAGAAAGGAACCGAACCTCTGCCACAATATGTATCGCTTAATGGAGAAGATAAAGATACGACTGAAATCCTTTCAGTATCGTCCAAGAACAAACATATAAAAGTAGAAATAGCTTCTCCTGATTCCGCAGATAGGCATAAACCCCAGCGTGTCAAAGTCTCTGTCTTGCCTGGCATGGAAGTCGGCAAATTCATGGATAAGATCACCATTAAGACCGACCATAAAACAATGGAAGTGCTAAGCGCTACTCTTTATGGAGAAGTTATAGGAAATATAGCGGTAATTCCTAATTATCTATCCTTTGGTATGTTCAAAAGGGGTGAGAAACATGAAAAATCCGTAAGACTGAGGTCTACTCCGCGTGTGAGCTTCAATATCCTGGATGTAAAAAGTACTACTCCCGATGTTAAGGCCAAGCTTATAACCATTAAGGAGGGTTTCGAATATATGGTTCAGGTTTCAACGGATGAAAATTTTAAGGGCAATTTTTTAAGTGGAAAAGTCCTTATAACCACTAACGAACCGGACCAGGCCGAGATTGAAGTCAAGGTTTTCGGAAGAACTTTTCCATAACAATCCACAGGCATGCAGCAAGGCAAAGCAAAATGATTCGGGGGCGCTTTACAGACGCAGACCTGACAGAGTGCAGACGGTAAATACTACGGTTAACATGTTCATCACACAAAAGAACGAACTTCTCAACCTGGGGTATGACCATCCATCCTCATCTTTTCAGAGCACTTTGCGCCAAGACATTTGTGCCTGGCGCAAAGCAAGCAGATGATTCATCTACAGTTCCCTGGTTTTCCCCAGGGAAAGTGCGGCCATGTTTTCCTGCATTTCCAATTCGATGCATCGTTCACATCGAGATCGTACGGGTTGTCGACACCGCCGCAGAACACTGCAGCACTAGGGTAAGGACAAAGCAAAAATGTCCGCGGTGGCGCTGTGAGGGCTGAATGTGTGATCAGTTCCTCGGGTGGCTTTCCCTGCTCCACCCAGCGAACTACTGCCGCTATCGCCTGCTCCGTCGTATCCTGCGGGCCCGGTCCGCCAGTGCAATGGAAAACGCCCGGCGCAATGAAGAGACGGGCAAAAGACTGCGTGTGACCGTAGCCGTGCTGCAATTGGGCCAGGTCCTCATAGTAGCGGATCATGTTGAATGCCGAGATCCCGTTGTCGCTCACGCCATGCCAGAAAATAATCTTGCCACCGGCCCGCCTGAAGGCATCCAGACCGGCTGGATCAGCAGTCCCGGACCCCGGATATACAGCCTCAAAGGTTTCGAACCATTTTTTTACATCCGCTTCACTGGTAAAGTCGAATTGAGCCCGCCAATCGTAGTCCAGGCCGAACATCCCGCGCGTATAAGTGTCAAACATGCCTAATCCGGCGGGGCTATAAGGGTTGTCCGGCGCCCATTCGCTGGGAGGGATCAATCCTACAAAAAACGGTGACCAGCCTGTTGGGTTTGAGAGGGTGTATCCCAGGTAGCGATACCCGAATAAATCTACGCCCTTCAGGATAAGTTGCAGAGTCTCGATCTGGGGCGGAGTAAAGAGAGGATCGCCGTTGCTGTCTTTCACACTTACCGGGTCGAATTCTATCTTTGAGGGGTCCCAGACAAGCCCGTCTATGGCACCGTCGTAACCGTCATACTCAGCCACCAGGATCTGCTCGAGCTGGTACAACTTAGCAGGTTCGATCCATCTTTCAGGATTCTCAAGAATAAAAGCGGCAATCATGCCAAAGAAGAAAGGGTTCCCGGCGTTGATCCCCGGTGCGCTGGCAACGACCCCGTCAAAATCCTCAGGATACTCGATAGCAGCCACATTCCCCATGCGCCCGCCGCCCGAGCATCCTTCAATGTACCGGTACAGGTCTTGCTTTTTCGTCCCAAGACCGTAATATGACCGTGTAATGTGCTGCGTAACGACTGCTGTTACATGGACGCCTCGTTTGGCATAATCCAGCGCCTGGGTCCGATCGACAGCGAATGTCCAGTCGAGAATAGATTGCATCGTGTTATCGCCGTGGTGACCTGCATTAGTACCCGCAACCGCAAAGCCTTCTTTCAAACGAATATCCGGGGGATCCGGGACGTAACCGGCCGCCCCACCCAAACCGACAAAGAAGTACCGGTTTTTGAAATTATCCGGCAAGGCAACCATAAAATTGACCTCGTTTTTGGGGTATACACCATCCGGGTATTCCGGTGTCGCAAGGTCCGGCTGCGTCACTCCCTCAGTCACAACAAAACCGTCTACGCGACAATAGGTGCAGCCGTCAGATGTTGACAACAGGTTTGCAGATTCAATAAATACGTTATCGGGCACCACCGCCTTGATCGTAGCCACATTACAGGTGAGAACAGGCATGGGCGGTCTTGGCCCATTTTTTTTCGATGCCTTTCCGATTCCCTGGGCATATACGGAATCGGCAGTCCAAAAAATGAATACCAACAGAAAAACACATCTGAAACACTTCAAAATGCTTATTTTATTTCCTATCATTTATTCACCCTCCTTAAATATATTTTCGCAACTGTGATTGTTGCGCCCCCGAACGTTTTTTCACACTCAAAGGATGTTTCTCGGAACGGCAAAACAAGGGAGCCGGTTTCAAAACGATTCAGTTTGGTAAAGCTCAAGGCGGGCGAAAATTTTAATCACAGGAATACATGGAGTATTTCGAGGATAGCGCTAAAGCTTCACTAAAGTGCAAAATTTTCACCCAACGCAGAGATCGGCCAAAATGAGGCGTTTTGAAACTGGCTCAAGGAACTGTGTTTCTTCGTCGATAATAAGAACTGAGCTGACAGGAACTGATGAGAGCCGATAATAACTTGTTTTTATGGAAGAAAGATATTTGAAGATTAGCCTTGTGTCAAGGAAAAAAATGACAGGGAAAAAACGACATGAGTCAGAAACAGAAAATTGATATATTACAAATCAGATTCAGGGTCGCTCATCAATATATAAGTTGGCAGTTCAATAATTATTCTTCCGAACTTGCCAACTTACGAACTATCTTTTCATACTGCACTGATAATATCATAGGCTCCTGCCAGCGCTTCATCCAGTTTCTCAGGAATACTGCCTCCGGCCTGGGCCATATCGGGTCTTCCCCCGCCCCCTCCTCCTACTACAGATGAAACCTGCTTTACTATATTGCCGGCATGATATTTTCCTGTAAGATCCTTGGTAACAATAACAATGAGAAACACTTTTGAGTCTGCGGCGCTTCCCAGCACAACAATTCCGGATTTTATTTTATCCCTGAATTTGTCGGCAAGATCTCTTAATGCAGCGGGACTATCTGCCGGAACTTTCTTGGCCAGCACTTTCACTCCATTTAATAATTTAATATCATCATCGATTTCATCAGCTGCATGGGAGGCAATTTTTGCTTTTGTTTTTTCAAGTTCCTTTTCATAAGATCTTTGCTGGGTAAGCATTTTTTCGACTTTTTGGGGTAATGCTTCAGGCTTTTCTTTAACAATACGGGCTGTCTCTTGCAGAATTTTTATATTCTGCTGAATGTAATCTAAAGCGGCAGCACCCGTTAATGCTTCGATTCGCCTTACCCCGGATGCAACGCTTGATTCTCCGATAATCTTAAAAAGACCAATGTTTCCTGTCCGGTCGGTATGTGTACCACCGCAAAGCTCTTTGCTGAACGATCCAAGAGAAATAACTCTTACAACATCACCGTACTTTTCTTCAAACAGAGCTGTTGCGCCGGATTTAAAGGCTTTCTCGGCATCCATTTCTTCTATACATGTTAAAGCATTTTCCCTGATTCTTTCATTTACAAGCGTTTCTATCTTTTCAAGCGTATCAGAATCAACCTGGGAAAAATGGGTAAAATCGAAACGAAGCCTTTCGGATGATACAAATGATCCGGCCTGTTTTACATGATCGCCCAGAATCTGTTTTAAAATGTAATGCAATATGTGCGTTGCAGTATGATTGTTCGCTGTTGCACTACGTCTTTTATTATCAACAGAAAGAGTTACAAGCTGGCCATTCGAAACAGTGCCGGAAATTATTTTACCCTTATGAATAATTATTCCGGCCGCATCCTTTATGGTATCTATAACTTCAATTTCAAGATTCTTTGAAGTTATCAAACCTGAGTCTCCGGTCTGGCCTCCCGATTCACCATAAAAAGGGGTCTCTTCGGTAACAATTTCAATATCACTTCCTGCAACTGCTTCAGCGGTTTCTTTCCCGTCTTTTACTATAAGAAGTACTTTGGAATCACTTGTTTGTTTGTCATATCCTACAAATTTTGGGATCAGACGGTTTGCGGAAAGATTTTTATAGGCTTGGGTTATCCCGGAAAAAGTTGCAACCGATCTTGACTTTTTCTTCTGGCTTTTCATGGCGTCATTAAAACCGTCCATATCAAGATATAGATTTTCATCCCTAACAACGTCTCTAACAACATCCCTTACAATATCCGGTGGAAAACCATAAGTATCATACAGCTTAAATATGATATCTCCGGAAACCGTATTTAGACCCTTAGCTTTGATTTCTGAAAGGGTGTCATTTAACAGCCTTAATCCATTATCAAGCGTTTCTGAAAACCTTGCTTCTTCATTTTTTATAATATTTGAAATAAAAGCTTCTGCTCCTTCAAATTCCGGATAAGCCTCTTTCATGGTTTCGATAACAACTTGTGATGTCTCATGCAGGAAAGGTTTCACAAGACCGATGTTCCGCCCGTAACGTATTGCCCTTCTCATTATCCTGCGAAGCACATATCCCCTGCCCTCATTAGACGGAAGAATTCCGTCACAGATGAGAAATGCCGCCGCTCTGCTGTGATCGGCAATTACTTTCATCGCTACATCCGATACTGCCGATTCACTAAGTCGCTTTTGTGACAACTCCTCGGCCTTTTTTATTATCGGAATTATAAGATCCGTGTCGTAGTTCGTAGGTACATTCTGCACAACTGCTGCAATACGTTCAAGCCCCATTCCCGTATCAATACTGGGTCTGGGAAGAGGAGTCATTTTTCCGGATGCATCTCTTTCAAACTGCATGAAAACAAGATTCCATATTTCAAGATAACGGTCACATTCACAACCGACCCTGCAATCCGGCTTCCCGCAGCCATATTTTTCTCCTCTGTCAATGAGTATCTCAGAACAGGGACCGCAGGGCCCTGTATCTCCCATTGACCAGAAATTGTCTTTATCACCTAATCTGACAATTCTATCTTCTGAAACACCGATATTCTTATGCCAGATATTATAGGCTTCATCATCATTAAGATAAACTGAAACCCAGAGTTTATCCACCGGAAGTCCGTAGCCTGTTACAAGAAGATCCCAGGCAAATTCAACAGCCTTTTCCTTGAAGTAATCACCAAAAGAAAAATTTCCAAGCATTTCAAAAAAAGTATGGTGCCTTGCTGTATAACCAACATTTTCAAGATCATTATGCTTTCCGCCGGCACGCACGCATTTCTGTGAGCTTGCCGCCCTTACATAGCTCCTTGTCTCTTCCCCGAGAAAGGTGCGCTTAAACGGCACCATACCGGCATTTGTAAAGAGCAAAGTAGGGTCTTCAACCGGAACGAGTGATGAACTTCTTACTACCTGATGATCGTGCTTCCTAAAATATTCAAGAAAATGTCTGCGAATATCACTGCCTGTCATTAATAACTCCGTATTAGTGTAGCTCGTAAGTTGGTGAGTTGGTGAGTTTATAAGCTTACGAACTTAACAACTTATGAACTCATTGGAAAGATTTTTTATCTTGCACCTTTCCTTAACCAACTTATGAACTCATGAACTTTATTTATTTATGGTTCGCTATTCGGTCTTAGGTTTAACCTCAGCTTTGATTTCTTCTTTTTCCGGGATAATACCGGCAACTTCCCTAACCTTTAAATGTATACTGTTAAAAATATCCGGGTTTTCCTTTAAGAATTTTTTTACATTTTCGCGGCCCTGCCCTATTCTTTCCCCGTTATATGAATACCATGCACCGCTTTTGTCAATTACTCCCAAATCTGCCCCCATATCAATGATATCCCCGGTTTTTGATATTCCTTCGTTATACATTATATCAAATTCGGCTTCTCTGAAAGGCGGAGCCATCTTGTTTTTGACAACACGAACTCTTGTCCTGTTTCCCGTTACTTCCTGCCCATCCTTGATGGAAGCAGTACGCCGTATATCAAGCCTTACGGAAGAATAGAACTTAAGAGCGTTTCCTCCGGTAGTTGTTTCAGGGTTTCCGAATACAACTCCTATTTTCATCCTTATCTGGTTGATAAAAATAACGGAAGTCATTGTCTTGCCGATTGTTCCTGTAAGTTTCCTCAAAGCCTGGGACATGAGCCTTGCCTGAAGGCCCATATGCGAATCGCCCATTTCACCTTCAATTTCGGCCCTGGGAACTAGCGCTGCAACCGAATCGATTACAATAATATCTATAGCTCCGCTTCTTACAAGCATATCTGCAATTTCAAGACCCTGCTCACCTGTATCAGGCTGTGCAATAAGAAGTTCATCGCAGTTGACACCTATCACTTTTGCATAAGCGGTATCAAGCGCATGTTCTGCATCAATATAGGCAGCTATGCCGCCTTGTTTCTGGGCTTCGGCAACACAACTTAAGGCAAGAGTCGTCTTGCCCGATGATTCCGGACCGAATACTTCAATAACTCTTCCTCTCGGAAGCCCGCCCACACCAAGTGCTCTGTCAAGTGCAAGAGATCCGGTGGGTATTACAGGAACATCAACAACAGGTTTGCTGCCAAGTTTCATAACCGAACCTTTTCCAAACTGGCGTTCAATCTGGCCTATTGCAGCATCAATCGCTTTTTCCTTATCCACTGTATTGCTTGTATTGCTCATAAATTTCCCCTTTCTTCTGTAAATCAACTGCCATCGGCTAAAGCCGATCGCTTTAGGGTTCAAGGATTCAAGAATTCAAGGGGTCAAGTGACCAAGAAGAAATTTTTCCTTATTACTCTCTATCCCTTAAATCCTTGAGTCCTCGAATCCTGAAACCCTGGAACCCTTTTGGCTAACAAGAACACAGTTACATTTCCATATTCTTAGCCAATTTTTTTTGCCAAAAGCACATTTAAAAGTTCGGTGTATACAGGCCCTTGTGGCTTAAGATCGCTTTTAAACAGAACAAACTCTTGTGCAGTAAAAACCTCCGAATCAAATTTTTGATATTTTCTTATTGCTTCAATCAGCTTCCCGTTATTGGCCTTGTCTTTAAAGCGCCCCAGAGTCAGATGCCCTTGAAACGGCCTCTCTTCTTTTTTAAAACCATATTCTTCCAATCTTTTTTCAAGAGTATTCTGCAAACTCAACAAAAGGGGGATCTCACCAGAAATACCCACCCATATTACCCTTGGGCGCATAATTGTCGGAAATACGCCAATTCCTTTTGCAAAAAGGCTCAAAGGAGAAAAATTATCTGCGCAATCACTCACAGCAGCCTTAGCATTTGCTACATCGGACTCATCTATGTTTCCAAAAAACTTAAGGGTAAGATGGATATTTTCAGGTTTGACCCATCTTACAGGAAAACCATACTGCTTCAAATCCTTCTGAATATTTTTTATGGAAGTTAAAATATTTTCAGGAAGCTTGAGCGCTATAAACGCTCTTATTGTATCAGACATGGCATTAAAGGGACGTTTTGGAATCGGCTCATCAGACTGTCAGCTTTCAGGCAGAGTAAACTGCGGTTCACCCAGAAAGAACTTTCCGCCAGAAATCCAATCTTTTAGAATATTGGCAATTTCTCTTGCCTTAACAAGGCTTGAAAGCGGAACAGTCGGAATTTTTTCTCCACTATAATTTATAAACCCACTTTTTAACTCTGCATAGCTAATCTGCCCATAACTTTTAGATATTCCGTTCGGGTAATCATTCCCATAATCAATAATCTGTGTAAATATGTCTTCATCGGATATTGCTGTATATGATGCAATTTCTTCATTTAATATAGGTATGGGAATTCCCAATCCTACCGAAAGGGAACATCCATATCCCTGTATACTGACACCAACAAGCCAGTTCGGACTCATGTTTTTCAAATCGCCCATCACCCAGAGTGTTCCGGCAGGTGTAACCGGAACACCTTTTTCACTTCTGTTTACTGAAGGCTTATGCTGGGTTCCATACCAGGTAACATATCCTGTGGCACCTCCTAAAAATATTCTTGTGCCAAGACCTATTGTTTTATAGTAAGGATCATTCATAAGAGGGCTCAACTCCCCGGCAGAACAATAAGTTGCATTTGCGCCTCGGGGTTTTAGAGTACCCATGTAAGTATAAATTGTTTTTTTGGTCAGGTTGATTGCGCAATTATAATTCTGATAACCGTTTCTGGGATTGCAAAGAGTCGCACCGGGAAGAGTTGCAAGTGAAATATCTTTTTCAATTTGACGACCAGGATAGCATGCAGTACCATAACCAATAGCTTTCAAATTCACTTTTTTCCCTGCAACCAGATCTTGAATAACATGCCCGCCGCCATAATTGAATTCTCCGGGATAAACCTTGTTAAGAGGATCATCCTCACATGGCTCCGTAGCTCCTATATAACAATCAACGGCCGCAAGCCCTGCATATGCAGGAACATTGTTTATCCAGACTTTAGATGCTTTAGTTCCGGGAACCGAATGCCCAAAATTGATAAATGCACCTGAAGAACACATGGGAGCAAAAGTCCCGGTAGTAACTACATCAACATAACTTGCAGCTTTAACCGGCCCATCGTTTTTAACGATATCTATCATCTCCCCGGCTGTAACTACAACAACCTTTCCGGATTTAATTTTCTCGTTGATCTCTTTATAAGTTTTTCTTACCTTAAATTCCTTCATTATGCTTTTTCCTATTTGGAACCGGAAGTTGATTTGGCGTCATTGATTTTCGATGTTATGTTGTTTACTATCCATGAAGCATCTAACCATTCTAAAGGATTTACAAATACATTATTTACAAGCATGCTGAAATGCAGGTGGTCTCCAGCGGCAAGGCCGGTTTTACCCGAACGTCCTATCGTATAATTTTTTTCTACAATCTGACCTTTTGTAACATCGGAACTGCTCAGATGCCCATATAAGCTGAAAAGGCCGAAGCCGTGATCAATAAGCACCATTTTCCCATAAATTCCAAAATCTCCGACATATACAATCTTTCCCTTGTTTGCCGCAGGGATAGAAGCACCGGCAAGCGACGCCAGATCAATTCCCTGATGAACCTGGCTGTCTACAAGCTTGCCATTATAATTATAATCTCTGTAGTCGGCAAAAGAAGCCTTATTTGTAGCATTCGGAAAACTTACAAAAGCACCTTGCCAAAACATTTCCTTTTCAGGGTTTTGTATAAGTTCTTTTAATTTGTTATGGTTTGCAACCCGCATCTCCCGGTTTATTTTAATATATTTATCCAAAAGAGGGTTGCTTGAATTCGGGTCAACAGCTATATCGAATTGCGGCACAACTGCATTAAGGAATGCATCGGAAATATTGATTGAATCTTTTCTGAATTTGCGATCCTTGATGGTTAGATTAAAACCTCTTTTAGCAATGTTACCTGCCTCGTCAACCGCCGAAGCGTATATTTCAGTACCCGGTCCCTTGTCATATTCAAGAGCATAAAAACAAATATATATATTTTTATCCGGAAAAAATCCGCTATAGCCGGGGAAAAAATTCCCTCCGGCATAAACCCCGTTTTTCTCACATGGTTCTGATAATCTGTATATTTCAACACCGGTACCGCCCTGATTTATATATTGTGTTCCGCTTAAAACGTCTATTTCAGGCCGTTTCGTATCAATAGTAATTTCTTTGTCAACAGCAGTAGTGTTTCCGTTCCACCATCTGCTCCAGGAATAGTCCCATGCAGACAAGCGAAATAAGGCTTTCCCGTCTGTAATTCCAAGTTTTGACGGCTCAATAGTAATATTTAATGTATCTTTATTAATACCTGCCCCAAAAAAGGAAGCCTTAGGATATTCTTTTTCAATCAAGACAGTCTGTTTCCCATCTTTTACAATCTCAATTCTAATCTTGCGCAATCCTCTTTTCTGGTCGGTAGCCGAAATGACGACATCTTTTGAAGCTCCGATTGATATTAATTTAGTTGGGCTTTCAACAACTATAACAGGACATTCCCTTTCCATGTTAAAAACTAAAACCCACAGAGCGGGAATTAAAAACAAGCCAAACAAAACAATCAAAATAACCTTTAAATTGATTTTACTTTTCAATTTATTACACCAACCTTTCTTTACAGCAATTTATTAAAATATTATTTATCTATAACCTTTCCTGCTTAAATGTGAGGATAAATTAGCATGGAATACATCAATATGCCAGCCTTATTTTAAAGGATTTATAAAAAGTCAGTCATTTTTATTTCTATCATAACACGCCTTTGTCCGATATGCGCACAAACATAACTTGCCGTTAATGAACCGTAAATTTCGGTTTGACCAACGGCTCCCAATATAATTTATGATTCACTTTTGAGCCACTTTCAAAACGTTTTAGTTTGGTCAAGGTCAAGGCGGATGAAAATTTTAACCGCAGGAATACATGGAGTATTTCGAGGATAGCGCTAAAGCTTCACTAAAGTGCAAATTTTTCACCCAACGCAGAGATCGGCCAAAATGGGACGTTTTGAAACTGGCTCTTTTATATTAAACTTCAAGATCATCCAGAGGGCTTACCACACCATGTCCGCCTTGCAGAAGAACATGGTTTTGTGGTGGAGACGTCGTTGTGCCCCAAAAGCGTCTGAATGGTTCGGATATCCCTACCCCGGGAGCAAATGCGTTGCAAAGCTGTGACGGAATGTATGAGTGCTGATGCGTTTGCTCAGGTGCGCCTTTTGCAATATCACTTTCGTGCATCATTTTCACTTTCAACAAATGGAATAGTGGAGAAGTAGTATTACATCTCGAACTTCATCCAATATTTTGCGATTTGTTTGTATTGGCATATCAGCCATAACATGCTTTATTCAAGGCCAATTTAATCTATTTTTTTCCATATTCAATACTTTTGTTGCGGCTATTATATGCCGACATAAAATTAAATCAAGCCTGATATTAACACAGGGAAAAGTGCCCTAAAACCCCATCAATATCTTAATATCAGGGAAAATTGATCTGATAATCAATGGTACTAAATTTTTTCTTGAAAGTTGTTGTATTTATCTATATTTAGCTTCGATGGAACCATAAAAAGTCGGAAAATCCCGGTTTTGTCATTCCGGCGAAGGCCGGAAACCAGTAATTTCAATGTGTTTTGGGTACCGGCTTTCGTCGGCATTACGGTTTGTGGACTTTTTACGAGTACATCAACTTTAGAGCTGTTGATTTTTAAAAGGCGGTCCAGAGGGCTTGAAACAGCGGATATGTCCTTCTCCATGACATGAGTGTAAATCTCGGTGGTCTTAACGTCTGCATGGCCCATCAGTTCCTGAACTACCCGGATATTAACTCCGTTTTCCAAAAGGTGAGTAGCGAACGAATGCCGGAAAGTATGACAACTGATACGTTTAGTGATACCGGCTTTGTCAACCGCAACCTTAACGGCCTTTTGCAAACCGGACTCAAGAACATGATGACGTCGTTTTGCATTACTGCGAGGGTCGTCGCTCAGATTTTTAGACGGGAAAACATATTGCCACCTGAATTCCCTTGAAGCGGAGGGATATTTTTTTGCCAGCGCTCCCGGCAGATAGACATCGCCGTATCCTTTTGCAAGATCTTCGCCATGAAGACGCTTTACTTTTTCCAGATGCTGTTATAATTGCGGAAACTTTGTCATGGGTGGCCAAATGGCTTAAAAAAGCATCAATTTCTGTCTTGCCCATCTGAGTTGGATGGGTTTTGCCGCCATGAAACTTGATGTACCGCATGATCCAGTCACAGAAAGTTTGCTCGGTACGATATGCATAATGATGGTAGCGCAACACCTGACGGGTTTGGTCCATTAGTTTTGATTTCGGGTCGGGTTTGGAGAAAATAGGGGGTCAAGTCTATGTTTGACTTTTCAAATAGGGGTCACCCATTAAAGGTCAGGTCAAGTCTATGTTTGACTTTTAAGGTTGTGATATGAGATAGCAATGTCACGACCACTTAGAATAGAATATCCAGGTGCATGGTATCATGTTATGAACCGGGGGCGAAGGTCTGAATCCATTTTTTCAGATAAGCAGGATTACGGTCTTTTTCTCGATCTTTTAATTGAAGCAACAGAACTATGGAAGGTCAATATCGCTGCCTATTGTATGATGGCTAATCACTACCATATTCTTCTTCAGACTCCGGAAAGTAATATTTCAAGATGCATGAGACACCTAAACAGCCTCTACACCCAAAGATACAACAAACATCATGGATATGACGGAACGCTTTTTCGGGGACGATATAAGTCTGTTCTGGTCTCCAATGACAGCCATCTGCTTCAGTTGGCAAGGTATATACATAAAAACCCTGTTAAAGCCGGGATAGTAAAACATCCTGAGGAATATCTCTGGAGTAGTTACAAGGGGTATCTTTCATTTGCCAAGAAATGGGATTGGCTGTATAAAGATTATATATTTGAAATGATTACGCCTAAAAAGCAGGGGCGGTTGAAGGATTTTATCGCATTTATGCAGGAGGATGATTCTCCGGAAGTTATCCGGTTGTTTTCAAAAAAGAACCTTCCTTCTTTATTCGGACCGGAAAGCTTTATTGCTCAGATAAAAGAAAAATATTATCTTAAAAAAGCCAGATATGAGGTCCCGGAATCAAAGCATTTAGCGCCGGAGCCTGATGTAATAATCAGTATTGTTTGTGAGTATTACAACGTTGTCTTTGAAGATTTATTGATTTCCCGGCGAGGGGTTTTTAATAAGCCGCGAAATGTTGCAATCTACTTATTGCGCCAAATACGTGGAGATGATCTAAACAGTATAAAAGAAGTATTTCATATAAACACATACAGCACAGTGAGCAGTATTGTCCAAAAAATTGCATGCATGACAAAAGCAGACAAGAAATTAAGAAAAGAGATTCAAACTTTAAAAGAAAAAGTAATTAAAGGTCAAATATAGACTTGACCCCATTTCCCTTTCCATTTCCCTTTCCATTTCCCTTTTTTTTTGCTGTTTCTTTGAAAGCTTCTGCTGCTAAGTAAGCCGAACCGTTGGATAAATCAAGAAAGAGGAGACTATGGAGAATTTATTGAATGCTGAAGTGATAAAAGCGGCTGCTTCAAGCACTTTGGGGATATTATGCCTCATGTGTCTAATTTTAGGTATCATCGCGCTGGCATTGTTCAAGGATGCTCCCATTGGTGCAAAGTTATCTGTATTTGTGTTGCTGCTCATTGGTGCCGTCGGTTTTGGATATGTCATCACAAAGCAGCAACTGCCGAATTTGATGCCAGAGAAGCCGCATGAATTTATCTTGGGTCAATGGCAAAATGGACAGAAAATAGGCGATATTGAAGCAGGCTCAATCATCACGTACTTCGAGGATGGGTCTTTTTCTGGTACAAATGATTCATTCGTTAAGGGGCAAGGTGAACGTAAGCAAATAAAGGGGAGATGGGAACTCAAGCAATTGCCACCGGACAAAGGCCAGCTCGTTCTGAAATTCAACGACGGCAAACAGTGGCAAAGCACATTTAAAATCATCGACCGTAACCGAACCCATAATATTGAGGAAAACTACGATTCGGTACGGATCTCAGATTAAGGAATGAGAAACTGTCCTCAATTTCTCATTCATCGATTTTTTATGCCTGCCTCTCTTTATATGTAACTCTCAAGCTGCTGATTCATATAAAGAAACTGAAACGCAAAGCTATGAAAGTCGCAAGGAAAATATCCAGCAAATAAGGATAGATTTTGCGTAGCCACAATCTTATCCTGTGGTTCAACATCATTTTATCAACCATCCCGCTCGCTTAAATATTATTTGCAGGTTTAACAAAAATTTACTATAGAATACAGTTATGTGGCTTTTTTACGGCGGGACAATTGATAAAACGCTATTCGTTATAAAATTGAGAAATATCAATGAATACAAACCAAGCAAAAAAAGAGATTACTTATAAACCGAGTTCATTGCAGAAAATTATCCGTTTCACAATATTTTGTTTCTCTTTTTATATAGGCGATCAAATCGTGCGCAGCGGAGACGGTAAAATACCTTATTTTATAATATTTGTCTTGCCGGCTATAACCCTGCTTCCTCTTATAGAAACATTTATTTGTAAAATAACATTATCAACTACCGGAATAAAGGTAAGAACCCTCTTCCGGAATTGGGCGATTGACTGGAATCAAATCACATCATGGAAAATAATTAGTAACTCAGGACAGACTGTTGGCAGTGCCGGAGTTGGAACACATTTTGTTTTTTACGTGGGTAATAAAAGCTATTCCTTAATGGAGCTTCATAAATTCAGTGCTCTAAAGCACTTCGATGAAATTAAAGATTGGATTAAAAAGCATGTAAAAAACAAAGCGCAACAGGGATAAAACAACTTCTAACAAGGCAAAACCGCTGATTTTTGCGTTGTAACCGTGAAGGATTAGAATTATATGGCAAAATTAGGAACTGATAAAAAGCCGGTAAGGTTCCGTGTTCAAACCGAAGACAGGGTGCAAGAAATTGCAGACATCTGTTCTGAAAAAGGTTGGAAATTTATCGGTGGGCTTGAACCCGATGAACCTGAGGATCTAAGTGAGGTTGAATATTTGCTGAATCCGAAAGCATTTACAACCCAACCTCGTATGGGAAATTCTGACAGAATGACCGTTGTTCATGAACACCCCAAGGTAGGCCGAAATGATCCATGTCCATGTGGCAGCGGGTTAAAGCATAAGAAATGCTGCATGAAAAAAAATTAAGAGCTTGGCATAACCAACGGCTCGTGAAAGACGCCGGGAGCAACGCACTTATCCGGACGAACCATTTTTACGCCGGTGCCGCACAGTTCAACCGTTCACAATAAGGAAGCAATGTTACCCGCTAAATTTATCTGGAAACCTTTAATTCAAAAGTTGGTAACGGGTAATTGGAAACGGTTCCGAATGTATTCTGAAACGCCCTCTTTTCCTCACAATCTTAAACAAGTGGGTCTATATCTTCATATCCCGTTTTGCAAAAACCTTTGCCCGTTCTGTCCTTATAATAGAATTGAATATGATGAAAATTTATTTTCTCAGTATGAAGAAGCTGTCAATGCTGAAATAGAGCTGTACACTCCATATCTTAAAGATTGCGAATTCGTTTCTCTTTATATCGGAGGCGGTACCCCTACTGTGAATCTGCCTGGATTACTAAGAATAATTGAACACCTTAAACGAAACTTTTCCTTGTCTTGTGATATTTGTATCGAACTCCACCCAGGTAACATGGACAGTGAGTGCCTGGGAGAAT
This sequence comes from Pseudomonadota bacterium, assembly GCA_018901125.1. Classification (GTDB taxonomy): domain Bacteria; phylum Desulfobacterota; class Desulfobacteria; order Desulfobacterales; family RPRI01; genus RPRI01. The sequence goes on from JAHIFE010000056.1 coordinate 23,229, forward strand.
TAAAAGATTCGGGGGTATCGATGCTATCTATTGGAATAGAATCCACTTCTGATCGTATATTAAAAAATATTGGCAGAAATCATGATGGTGAAACAGCAATCAATTCTCTTCGAAGAGCTATTAAAACAGGATTTGATTCGGTAAACGCGGATCTTATGTTTGCTTTGCCCGGGCAGAATCTCAAAGACTGGGAAAATGATTTAAAAGCACTAGTAAGCGAAGGAGTTGATCAAATAAGCACATATCCTCTTTTCTCCTTCCCATACTCTGATTTAGGCCAATCTCTAAAAATCCGACAAGTGAAAAGGCCAGAAAGTCATCTTATCCGTTCGATGTTAAACCTTACCGATTCTTTCTTAACTGGTTCAGGCTACAAACGCTGTGCTGTCTGGAGCTGGTTGAAGCCTTCCAAAAAGAAATTCAGTTCAATAACCAGGCACCACTATGTAGGTTTCGGCCCAAGTGCAGCTTCAATGACCGGTAAGGATTTCTATGTAAACACATTCGATGTCGCGTCTTATGCTGAAACACTGCCAAACAAGAGGCCCATTGCCCTTTCAATGCCGGTTAATCAACGTCTTGAGATGGCTTATTGGCTCTATTGGCGTGTCTATGAATTGAAAATATACCAAAAAGATTTCCAGAATCTCTTTGGCGAAGAACACACTATAGAATCTACTTTTTCAAAAATTATCAAACCATTTGAGCTTGCAGGAATGATAGATAAAAATAATGGGGGATACCAGGTCACGGATTCAGGGGCATATTGGATACATCGTCTTCAGAACGAGTATAGCCTCAATTATATAAACAGGCTTTGGGGTTCCTGCAGGCGGGAATCATGGCCGTCGGGGGTTTCCCTTTAATGATCAATAAGTTGCTAAGCTGGTTTTCCTATAGTTTTAAGACTTTTATCCTGAGAAAGGAATTACCCTATCTCTTTGGCATTGTGATAACCGACAAATGCAACTTGAATTGCTTTTATTGCGAAAGTAAAAATTCAGGGCGATATCATTTTTCATTTGAACAAGCCAAAGACACAATTAATAGCGCATATCAACGGGGACATCGGTCACTCTACTTCACAGGCGGAGAACCCATGATTTGGGAAGACAAAGGTCATACGCTTGATGAGTTAATTCAATATGCCCGTAAGGTTGGATTTCTTGAAGTATTTATTTTCACCAATGGGACAATTCCTCTGTCTATAAAACAATGCAATTATATCGTTACTGTCGATGGGCCGAAAAGCATTCACGACCAAATTCGGAACAATTCATATGCGCTGGTTCTTAAGAACGTTGAGAATGCGGTAACCAAAGCTGTTTTTGTATCCATTACTTTCAGCAAGGCAAACTTTCGTTATTTGGATCAATTCGTAAAAGAGGTGACCGGGACAAAATTATTTCGGGGTATTTCATTCAATTTATTAACTCACTGGCCTGAAATAGTTGAAGAGCATGGAGTTTCTCCGGAGGAAAGGAAACATCTTCTTGACAAGATTTGGGAATTAAAAAAGAAAGGGTATCCCATTGTTCTTTCGAAGGCGGCATACAAAGGCTTAAGGAATAACGACTGGAAACGCCCCATACCTCAAATCGAATTGGGTACCAAAGACAATATATTTACATGTTGCAGGGACGTAGGCAATCCAGCTATATGTGAAAATTGTGGGTACGCAAATTGTGTCGAGGTTTCACAAATACTTGCTTTAAAGCCTTCAGCCATGTGGCAGGTAATACGTATGTTAGGAGCTTAATCACAAAGGAAAAATGAGTGTGTAAAATGAAAGAAATTAAAATTTCAGAAGAGCCGATTGAGCTCTATAAAATCTTGAAGTTCGAAAATATGGTCGATAGCGGCGGTGAAGCAAAATATGTGATTTCTGAGGGTCAGGTTATGGTAAACGGAAAAATCGAAACCAGAAAAAGAAAAAAGATTTTTTCAGGTGATATCATAGAATTTGGAGAAAATAAAATTCGTGTACAAGTCAAAGAAGAAAAGGAAAAGTAATTTATGACAATCGAGCTCACAACACTGCCTGATGCCGAGGTGTCCTGTGAAAACTGCAAGGCCTGCTGTTGCCGTTTGGAAGTAATGCTTATTACCGAAACCGGAGTGCCCGATATTTTCATTAAGATGGATAAATGGGGAGGAATGACCATGGCGCGGGAAGAAGATGGCTGGTGTTCGGCCTTGGACCGAAACACCATGCTTTGTAATATTTATGAGAATCGGCCATTAAATTGCCGTGAATTTAAGATGGGGGAATACGAGTGCCTTTACGAGCGAGCCGCCAATCTGTAAATTGCATAAAAATGCAAATGTTCGTGCCAAGATTAATCCGAATCGTTGGAATGATATACTATGTTTTTATGTTAAAATTCAAAAAAGCATTCCAGTGATGATCTTTTAAGTTTTTCTGCCCATGAAGAATGGGATGAAGATACCGTAGAAGACCTGTATCCAGCTTTGAAGTATAAGGAATATTTGCATTAAGTACGAATTATAAGATTCAGGTTGATATAAGTCTTATGATAGATGAAATCCCTCCCTTTGCGAAAATTGAGTTTAAATAAAATAGCGAACACTTGAGTCAGTTTCAAAAAGTAGCAATTCCATTTGATCCTTATGTGCTGGATATCTGTATTGAATTTTGCGGAACAAATGGATTCACATTAATTTATGGGGATGCTTTATGGTAACATCCGACACCGGTAAAGAAAAACGAGTTATTATTTTTCTATGTATAGTTATGATTCTTATGCTTGCTTTACTGACATGGTTCGGCTGGTATTCCCGGTACTCCTATCTGAAAACAAAGGTTGAAAGGAAACCCCATATAAATATCACAAATCTTAGCGGGACCATTATGTACCCGGATCAAGCGCTGACTATATCCGACATAATGAAAGCCTCCGTTGAACAGGAACGAAAACAAGCCTTCATCAATACCATGATTTCCTGCCTGTTAATTTTTCTGCTGATCACGGCATCGTTTATCATCTTTCTGATTATCCGCAGTTATAAAAATACACTGCTCACAGGCAAGAAAGACCTGCATGAGGAGATGGCGGAGCGTGAGCGGGCTGAAGATAGCGCCAGGCGCGAAAGAGCAAAGCTGTTGTCGATAGCATCCGGTATGGAACAAGCACGCCGGAAGGCCGAGGAGGCCAGCAAAGCTAAAAGCGATTTCCTGGCCGATATGAGTCATGAAATCCGTACTCCCATGAACGCAATTATTGGAATGACTGAACTGATACTGGCTACCAGCCTGACAGTCGATCAGCGTGATAATCTTGAAGTTGTCAAGGTATCGGCTGATTCACTGCTTGATCTTGTGAATGACATACTGGATTTTTCAAAAATAGAAGCACAGCAAATGCAGCTTGAAACAATAGCATTTGATCTTCGAAATACCATAGAAAACGCAGCGGGTACTCTGGCTGTGAAGGCCTATGAAAAGGGGCTGGAACTTATCTGCCATATAAAACCGGACGTGCCTGCCGGATTGATTGGCGACCCCGGACGACTTCGCCAGGTTGTTATAAATTTAACCGGCAACGCCATCAAATTCACTGAAAAAGGTGAAGTGCTTATAAGTATAGACGTTGAAAAAGAGGAAGACTCCAGGGTGGTCTTACATTTTATCGTATCGGACACGGGTATTGGAATCCCGGCCTGCAAGTCGGATATAATCTTCGAGAGCTTCCGGCAAGCGGATGGTTTGACCACCCGCAAATATGGAGGCACCGGACTTGGGTTGAGCATTTCTAAAAAAATAGTAGAGATGATGGGCGGCCGCATCTGGGTAGAAAGCCCCGCCGGTTTTGGATTACGGCTCGGAGATGGAAAAGCTGATGAGAGCAAGGATACAAATGCTCCCGGAAGCGCCTTTCATTTCACGGCAAGCTTTGATTTGAGCGGGGTTGAGGGGCTAAAACCCCTGAGCATGAACCATATGGATCTTGAAGGAGTAAAAATCCTTATAGTGGATGATAATACTACTAGTCGTATGATCTTTCATGAAATGACATCGGCCTGGGGTTTTATACCAGCCCAAGCTGAGAATGGCGAAAAAGCGCTTAAGGAGCTGACAGTTGCGTTTGAGAAAGGTGATCCTTACAGAATTGTTTTACTGGATTCACATCTACCGGATATGGATGGCTTCGATACGGCAATCAAAATAAACCAGGAGCGCTTCGGAAGTAAAACAAAGATTATTCTGCTTACATCGGCAGGCATAAAGGGAGACAGACAGCGTTGTAATGAAGCGGGTATATCAGGCTATCTTACCAAACCAGTCAAACAATCTGATCTTATGGATGCCATCATGGTTGTCCTTGGCCAGCCTTCTCAAAAAATACTTCCGGTCATCACCCGTTATACTATCCAGGATGCCAGAAGCAGGTTGAATATTTTACTGGCGGAAGACAATCTTATGAATCAGAAACTGGCAACCAACTTATTAAAGATGAGGGGACATAGAGTTGTTGTTGTCTCAAATGGCAGGGAAGCTCTTAATACCCTTGAAAAGGAAGCCTTTGATCTGGTGCTGATGGATATCCAGATGCCCGAGATGGACGGCCTTACCGCTACGAGGCAAATAAGAAAGCTTGAAATGAGAAACCTGGAGTTGGAAACTGACGACACAAAACTCCAATCATCAATCGATAAACGACCATCATCAGGCCACAGGACTCCCATCATCGCTATGACAGCCCATGCCTTGAAGGGAGACATGGAAAGATTTCTTGAGGCGGGCATGGACGAATATATATCCAAACCGATAAAGGTTGAGCAATTATTAAGAGCAATCGAAGGAGTAATCTGTGGATCAGGAGACAAAGAGCAGGAAAGACCGCATTACCAGGCATGCGCAGAATCGGCATCCAAAGATGTCTTTAACCTTTCCGAAGCCATGGAAGTTGTAGGAGGCAAAAAGGAGCTTTTCAAGGAAATAGCCGACATGCTATTAGAAAATCTGCATAGATATATGGCAAAAATAAAGGACAGCATTTCTAAAGGCGATGCCAACGCGCTCGAGATGGCTGCCCATGAACTGAAAGGCTCGGTAGGAAATTTTGGTGCCATGCGTTCACATGAGGCGGCTTACCGCATCGAAAAGATGGGGAAAACCCGGAGATTGGATGATTCAAAGAACGCTTTCACGGAGCTTGAAAAAGAGATTGATGCCTTGAAAAAAGCAATAAAAGCTGTTTTAAAAGAAATTTAGAATGATTCTTAGTCAAAATTTATAAGTATTTATGAGGGATAATACATGAACGTTCAGGATAATGAAAAAAGAATCTCCGAAAAACGAAAGAAGTTGGGTGAGTGCCTGGTTTTTGCCGGGCTTATAGATGGAAAGACCCTTGCCGAAGCTCTTGAACTGCAGAAAATTCAGAAAAAGAAATTAGGCCGTATCCTGATCGATATGGGTGTTGCCGATGATAAAACCATAGCTAAGGCATTGTCCGAACAACTCAACATTCCACTGATCCATTTAAAAAACCTTGAAATTGAAAAGAAAATCATCTCTATGGTTCCTTGCGAACTAGCGGAAAACCATCTGATTATTCCCATAAAAGAAATGGAAGGGGGTATCCTCGTCGCCATGGCCAATCCTCTGGATTTATTCGCGATGGATGATCTGAGGTTTGTGCTCGGAAAAAGAATCCATATAGCTGTTGCTCCTGAGGGAGACATCCTGACAGCCATTGAAAAACACTATCCAAGAGATATTGAAAATAAGATGAATTTCGGGCCGGCAATGGATGAAGGGATTGAGTTTGTACGGCGAAAGGTAACGGAGGAAACAGACCTCACGGATATAAAGAAGATCCTGGATCTCACAAAAAGACCCCCTATCATAAGGCTCACGAATGCCGTCATTGCAGACGCCATCAAACTGAATGCCAGTGATATACATATTGAACCCCAAAAAGACTCTATGATTATCCGTTACAGGATTGACGGCATCATGCGGGAAATCATGAAAACAGCCCGGCACATACAAGCCCCGCTAGTATCCAGGATTAAAGTTATATCCAATATGGATATATCCATGCGTCGAAAACCACAGGACGGCAAAACCCAGATTAAATACGGCGGTAAATTTTACGATCTGAGAGTGTCCACTATACCGACCACATATGGAGAAAGCTTGACCATCCGAATCCTGAACCCGAATGCCTCAAATATGACTCTTGAGAGTATGGGCCTTTCTAACAGGCTTTTTGAAGATTTTTCGAATGCAATCAGCTTGCCACAGGGAATGATTCTTGTAACCGGTCCTACCGGAAGCGGGAAATCCTCCACGCTTTATGCCTGCCTTAACAGACTAAACAGTCCTACCGTTCATATCATTACATTAGAAGATCCTGTTGAGTATGATATCGAAGGGGTCAACCAGGTACAGATAAACCCTCTTGCCGGTATCACTTTTGGGTCCGGACTTCGATCCATATTGAGACAAGACCCGGATATTGTTATGGTAGGAGAAATAAGAGATTTTGAAACAGCATCTATCGCCTGCCAGGCCGCGCAAACCGGACATCTGGTGTTCTCTACGCTGCACACCAATGACGCTCCTTCCACCATAACAAGGCTTGTGGACCTTGGCATAGCGCCTTTTTTAATATCCTCATCACTGATTGCCGTTGTCGGCCAACGGCTCGTAAGAAAAATATGTCCCTTATGCAAAAAGATCAAGGATCCAATGAGTTCAAAGATTATAAAAAGACTTCCGGCATCTTTCTTTGACAAGAAAAAGGACACCACATTCTGGAAAGGAGCAGGTTGTGAATTATGCAACTACTCAGGATACTCAGGCCGTATCGGCCTGTTTGAAGTCCTGATTATCAACCAGGCCCTGCGGGAAATCATAACAGATGGTGTTACAGCAGAAGTTCTGAAAAAAGCCGCTGAAGGCAACGGATTTCAACCTATGAGCCTGGATGGAATCAGAAAAGCTTTTCAGGGGATCACGACTATTGATGAAGTTTTTCGCGTAGCCCCTCCTGATATTATTAAAACAAGTGAAGAAACAATCATTCAGCCCTTGGAGCAGGAAGAAGTCATGCAGGAGGAAGAACTACAGGAAGAGAGCATATCCTCTTTCAGTACGGTAAGGCCCTATAAAATCCTCATAGTTGACGATAATGAGGTTATCCTCAAAATACTATCCGGCATATTAGAATCAGAAGGATATCTGATAAATATCGCAACAAACGGGACAGATGCCCTGAAACTGACATTCCAGGAAAAACCGGATATGATTATCACAGATATTATCATGCCTGGCATGGATGGCGTAGCCCTTATTAAAAAACTGAAGGCTCAGCTTGCAACACGCTACATTCCCATTATTGTGCTTACCGCTAAAGATGAAGAGGATGCGGAAGTGGAAAGCATTAATGCCGGAGCTGATGATTATATCACAAAGCCGATAAACGCAAAAAGACTCGTTGCGAGAATCAACAGACTCCTGAAGAAGTCGGTAGTTAAATAGAAACGCAGCAAGCAAGCAGTATAAAGGATTAAAAGGAGGGATGCAGGACGATAACAAAGGCATGCATCACCATAACATTTGTTATCATTGTTCTCGTCTTTCTGATGTGCATATACAATGGTGCCTGAGGCGAAAATATATTTTGGCGACCCCGCCAATATAAATTCCTTAATATTTATTCAAACCATCCGATATACTGATAATAAGCTAATGACTTTTTTACGTTATAGTCCGGATACATAGGAAACACTTTGGATTAAACAAAGCATATTTAAGAAAAGAGATTGCTATTAAGCTTTCCAAAGCTCAAAAAATATTAAAAACCAAATGTAATACTCGCTCTTTACTGATTTTAGATGCTGCGCGGCCAAGAAGCATATCCGGATTGATGTATAATAATCGGACATTACTATCCGATACTATGGTTAGCGCGGGATTTACCCCATTGAGCTTTGAATGGTGGCATTTTGATGGTATTTCAAAAGATAAAGCTCGCAAGTTGTCTGAAATAATAGAATGATTTATTACAAAGGCGATAATTAATATTTTTTACCAAGTGCGGAGTTTCACAAAATAGTATTCTGGTTTCTACACTTTGTTGATTTTTTCTTCCAAGGCTATTATTTTAGAAAAGTATTGACATACTATGATTAAATATGTTTATTGGCTGTAACCATTTCAAAATATTCAGATTCAGGCATTTGGTTATAAATAGGTGTTCATGAACTGGGTATGATTCAATCTAAAGCTAATCGATCAACGTTTTTTAAAGAAAGACTTCGGCAGCTACAACCCGCAGCCTTTCTTTGTTTTCCATACAATTGACTTCGCAAAGATTCAGGCCAATACGCACTCATAACCAAACGGAACAGATTCGTTACATTTGCTATAGATAGAATGATAGAAAGCTATGAAAGATAGGAATAAGCTCATCATTGATAATCTTAGGAAGGATAGAATTCTTCTTTTTATATTTTCACCATTACTATCAACGTAGGGTGAATAAAATATCATATGCCAACAATTAATAGGAGAAAACCATATGAAAGGGAAAAATAAAAAGAATGGAATGTTCGCAAAAATTGAAACACGGGAAGATGCTCTCAAAACAATTAAAGATTGTTCCTTCGGTTTCTTCTTCGTTGCTGTTCTCCAAGGAGTTTTAGGTTATTTTATTGCTCCGAGTATCATTTTTGACGCTATACTATATGCTGTTTTTGCAGGAATTCTTCTAAAATGGAAGTCGAGAATTGCTGCGGTTGTGCTATTATTTCTCTCATGTGCTGCTATAATAATGACAGTTCTAAACAGATTTGGTGTCACAGCCGAAGGTGGTAACAATATCTTTTTAGCGGTTATAATTTTTTGGGCTGCAATTCGTTCTGTAGAAGCTACATTCAAACTATATGGAAAATTTACTACCGAAAGCATATAACAATGTAACCAGTAATGATTTTTTATTTGCGCATTGTATTCGTAAGGAGAGTAGAACTGAGACCACAGGTTAATAAGGCATAGCAGCTGATTGCAAGCGACAGGCTGACTTAATGGTAGATATATACAAAAAAAAGGAGTCATGGCATGTCAACGTTTTTTTCAGGTTTTAACGGTCTGGAGTTATTTTTTCTGGTATGTGCCATCATTGGCGGGTTTTTCGTATTTTTCAAACTGATTATGCAGTTTATTGGGGGTGATACTCACGCAGATGCCGGAGCAGGAAGTGATTTTGATATTGATTCTGAGCATGCGGATTCCGACATTGGTTTTCGGATAATCTCTTTGCAGGGGTTATCCGCATTTTTTATGATGTTCGGTCTGGTCGGGCTCGCGCTTCACAGGCAAAGCCAGGTGGGGGTTATCATATCCATTGTCGGAGCTGTAGCAGCAGGTTTGGGTTCTGTCTGGGTTATAGGCAAACTCTTTAAGGGAGCTGCCAGCCTGCAATCAAGCGGCACCTTAAAAACCTCTGATGCAATAAACAGCATGGGAACAGTTTATATCAATATCCCAAAAGGAGGTGTTGGGCGGGTAAGCCTCAATTTTCGAAACCACCTTCGTGAATTCGATGCCATCGAAAAAAACGGGGCTGAGGTGCCCACCGGCACCCCGGTTCGTGTAGTTCAGGTGAACGCTAATATTCTGGTTGTGGAAACAATTAACTAAAAAAGGAGTTATTATGTTCGATTTTTGGATTCTTCCCATTGTTGCATTCCTTATTCTTGTTGTATCGACCATCATCTTTCTCGCTTCGCGTTATAAACGTTGCCCATCGGACAAGATACTGGTAGTATATGGCAAGGTTGGTGCAGGACAATCGGCTAACTGTATCCATGGAGGCGGCACTCTTATCTGGCCGTTGATTCAGGATTACGCCTATATCAGCTTGACGCCGATGACCATCAGCATTCCTTTGCAGAAGGCCCTTTCATTACAGAATATCCGCATAAACGTTCCTTCCACTTTTACCGTTGGTATCAGCACCGAACCTGAGATAATGACTTCCGCTGCCGAACGTTTGCTTCATCTTTCTCAAGGTGAAATTGAGGAGATGGCAAAAGAAATCATCTTTGGTCAGTTGCGTCTTACAGTGGCTTCGCTGACCATAGAGCAGATCAATCAGGACCGCGAGAGTTTTTTGGAATCGATCCGCAAGAATGTTACTCCGGAACTGAATAAAATCGGTCTGTTTTTGATTAACGTTAATATCACCGACATCACTGACGAGTCGGGTTACATCGATTCTATAGGCAAGAAAGCAGCATCCGAAGCCATTAACCAGGCCAAGGTAGATGTTGCAGAACAGGAAAAGCTGGGTGCTATTGGTGAAGCTGAAGCTACCAAGGTGAAAGAAATACGGGTGGCTGAAAATGTTGCCGAGTCGGAAAAGGGCAAGAAAAAGGCTGAGGCTGACCAGCGTGTTTTTGTACAACAACAGGAAGCAGGAGCTACAATCGGTGAGGCGGCAGCCAACCGTGACCAGGATATCAAGGTTGCTGAAAATGTGGCTGAATCTGCAAAAGGCCAAAAAAAGGCCGAGGCTGATCGACGTATTTTTGTTCAGCAACAGGAAGCACTTGCAGTAGATGGTGAAAACCGCGCCAAGGCCGATATAGCAGATACCAACGCAGAACTGGCGGTGAAACAGGCAGCTGCCTTGAAACTCGGAGAAGTGGCCAAACGTGAGGCTGAAGTTGAAATCCAAAAAGCTCAATATAAGGCTGAACAGGAACGGCTCAATGCCGTTGAGGTTGTGCGCCAGGAAATTAATAAGAAAAAAATTGAAATCGCCGCCGAAGCCGAAGCCGAAAAGATCCGCCGTGAGGCAAAAGGCCAGGCCGACGCTATACTTCTTAAATACCAGGCAGAAGCAGAAGGTATACGCCAAGTACTTGAAAGCAAAGCAGCCGGCTATCTCAGCCTGGTTAAAGGCTGTAATGGCGATGCTAAAGCTACAGCTACGCTGCTCATGACCGAAAAAATCGAAAACATAGTACAGCTACAGGTAGAAGCTATCCGTAACATAAAGATAGACAAGATCACGGTTTGGGATTCCGGCGGGGGCGAAAAAAACGGAACTTCCACATCAAACTTTCTTTCCGGACTGATCAAATGTTTACCGCCGTTGCACGAAGTGGCGGGCATGGCTGGTATTGAACTTCCCCAATACCTTGGCGAAATTGCTTCGGACAAAGCGGCACCGAAAAAACCTCAATGTAAAATGAATTCCGACGAAAACGCTTAGCTATCTGCCGTGATCGCTATTACTTATGGAAATTATCCTGCCATAAAACAGTGGACACTCAGATAAGTCGTTGATAAAAACAATGACAGAATGGCAGGATGGATACATGAATGTACAACGAATAAGGATAGATTGTCAGGATCGAAACGAGCCGCAATCTATTCTTATTCGTTACAGGATAAATATATGCTTTCAATAAATACAGGTAGTCATCACCATTTATTTATGTTTAAAATTTTACAACAAGATCCGCCTGAAGTATCTGCTGATCTTTATCATTAACGCCTGATTTTCGGATTTCTTTGGTATTGTAGTAATCAAGACCTATAGTAACATTTTTTCTGATTCCGAATTCAAATTCAGCTTCATGCCCCTTGGCGTTGGTTTCCCCATCATAAAAATCGCTGTCCGGCAGAAAATCCGGCCATGCATCTCTTTCAAGACGCCTGTAGTTGTATTTCACCTGCCAGTCTCCAAAATCTTTTACCTTTTTATGCCCGAATTTAAAACCTGCCAGCCAGCCTGTATCGTCATCCTTTCCATAAACATTATTACTATCCACATCTGATTTCACATATTGTCCAAATACTGCAGCATAAGGAATGGGCCCAGGTATTTTAGTTATGCCAAACTCAAGATCTGCTGCAAATGCATCGTGATCGTATTTCCAGTTGCCTGCTGCATCTCTGGAATTTATGCCAATTCCATAAGCACCGCCTGCCGTCCAATTATTGCCTTTTACATTATCAAATTCATAATAGCTTGCCGCTGCTTTAATATACATGCTGCCGGGCAGCTTCACATTTATGCCGGGCTGAACAACGATCATATAAGGATCATTGGCTTTATTGCTGAACTCTTCCAATATGAAGCCGCCTAATGTGCCAAAAATATCCAGATTTTTTGAAACCTCATAATTAAATGTTACAGCAGCTCCTTCGGGGGTAATATCGCTATCCCACAAAAGGTCTTTTGTTCCCCATATGGGGTTTTGAAACTTACCAAGCCATAGGCTTGTCCATTTAGCCGGGCTATATTTGACATATGCGTAATCAAGCCTGATATCCTTGGTGCTGAAGGTGTTTTCGAGAGTCTGGTTGGTTGACCGGGGATCATTTGATCCTGTTGCTATGCCAAAACCAGCCGTCCACTGATCATTTACTTCCGACTCAACGCCAAGCCTTAATCTTACACGTCCCCGATTCCTGTCAGGATTGTTATCATTTTTTTCATCCTGGTGCTGATATCTTGCTCTTACATCTCCTTTTACTTTCATATTCTCTGCCCATTTAGGCACTTCCAAAACTTTGCTTGCTTCTTTGCCGGCAACTGCCATTATTTCTTTTTCTTCCTCTGCCTGCATTTGCAGTATAAGTTCTTCGGCTTCTGATTTGGTAAGAATATTTTTCTCAACCAGTTTGTTTATCAGTTTCCCATCACTGCCTGCCCATGATGGACTATTTGTGAATACCGATAAGGCAATCAAAGCTAATACTACTAAACACAATTTTTTCATCTTCCTTTACTCCTCCTTGTTTTGTATATTTTAGATTTACGAGGTTTTAACCCCGTTCCCCAACAAAATTATTAAATATATAGCGAGGCAATCTATTATACTTCATTCCTTTTTAAGCGATTTAAGAGACTTCGCGAAAAGAAGTAACCTCTACTTGTCCATCATTTTTCAAAAGTGCTTTAGCATTCATAATGGCATTTTTCATATCTTCTTCCGGAGACAATGATATACCGCCGTGTCCCGGGTAAAGCTCATTAATTTTTCTTGTTTCCAATAAACTAATGGAATTGATATAATCACCAACACTTCCTGACTCGCCTATATAGGAGAGAGTCCCTCCGGCAAACAGGGTATCCCCGGTAAAAAGTAACTTACGGGTAAATTCATAGATACATATAGAACCCGAAGTGTGTCCCGGTGTATGAACCACTTCCAGGCTGTAGTTCCCAAGATCAAAACGGAATCTGTTTTCCAGCCAGAGATGAACTCTAAGCGGAGGTTCGTTTAAATCTCCTGATTTATACATAGTTACGTATCTGTCTTCTACTGTAATCTTGGTGGCAGCAAAGCGATGGGCGGCGATAAGGGCATAATCCTGAAAATAACGATTTGCTCCTAAATGGTCAAAATGCTCATGGGTATTTATTACTATATCAATATCACTCACCTTTAATCTTAGTGTTAGCAAGCACTCTTGTAGTTTGGAGAAATTCCTGTCCACTCCTGAATCGATAAGAACATTTTTATAATCACCTCTGATCAGGTAGCTGTGGCTGCTGGGATCCTCTCCGTTAAACCAGAAGATATTGGGGTGAAGTTCAGTAATTTGGTTATTTTCTGACACGGTTATTCCATTTACTTTTTATTGCTGTTTCTCTGTCTTCATAAATCTGGAAGAAATTATCCAAACGATTTTGCTTTAAATAGTTTAACAGTTTTGGTTTCAAGGAGCACAATTTCAAATCTCCTCTCAAGAGGTGAACTTCTTTACGAATGCTATTCAAAACTCCCACAAGATTTACCGGTTCAAACTTTCCCAGTTCCTGCAGATCCACTATCATCCTGATGCCATTTTCAATTAAATAAGGAGAGAGAACAGCCTTTGCCAGAATTGTTTCATTCTTTCTGGTTTCACCTGATATTTTTATTAGACAGAATTCTTCTTCTTTAATAATATGGTATTTCAAAGCGCTGCAGATCCTCCTTTGTATGCTTTTCCGTAATTGCATTGATTTATAATGGACTTTTATTTTGATTTTATTACGAACAAGTTAGAATTCGGTTAAATTGATGGGGTAGTCAGAACTCCATTGGAATTGATGCGCTCATGAAAGATACGTTAACAGGCCGAGGATTTAAAAACTCCTTCCGTCTTTTCAAAAAGGTTTTTGAATTATTATGAAGGGTTCATATATGACACAGCGACTAACTCTTAATAATTACAGAACTTAACTTGTTGACAAAATCCCGTATAGAAAATAATATTCGAAAACTAATTTGACGGATTTAATGCGAAGTCAAGCCGATATATTATATATATTATATTAATATCATTATAATAATTTACAAATCCTCTGTTTTTGAGTTTGTTTTTTACAGGGTATAGCTAATGCTATAAAAAAGGTATTAATTGCCATGATAGCTATTAATAACGTACAACAACCCCAAAAAGGCATAAAGGGAAATATCACTGCTGATGCTTTTCAAAAATTCGATGCTTCACAGTTATATTGTCCAAAGTGCAAGCAAGCAGTACCGGTGCGCAAACGACTGCTGCTTGTGCTTTCCGAAGGAGATAAATATGAATACCTGTGTGCGTTTTGTTCAGAGACGGTAGGAACAAAAATAGATAAAAATAGTAAACCCATTTCCATAATCGGTTAAATTCTAATAACCGTTGAATTTTTAAAGATAAAAGTGAGGGAATAACATGCTTGACTTTATGCGGAAAAACGCCGGCTCCTGGATGATAAAAGCAATTCTTGGAATTATTGTTGTTGTATTTGTTTTCTGGGGAGTTGGAAGCTTCCGTTCAAACCGTGCAAACAGAGTTGCTACCGTTAATGGAGAGGTGATTACTGTTCGTGAATATCAGGAGGCATACAATAATCTTGTCGAGCAGATACGGGCGAAATTGGGAAGTAATTATAACGAAGAAACACTGAAGGCCTTTAATTTGAAAGAGAAAGCTTTGGATGATTTAATTGATAAAAGACTTATAGTCGAGGAGGCTAAAAAACTGAAATTCAGTGTTGCAGATAATGAGCTGACGCAATTAATCGGCAATATCAAAGCTTTTCAGATAGACGGTGTTTTTAATAAAAAAGAATATGAAAGAGTTTTAATCCGCAACCATACGGCTCCAGATGAATTTGAAGCTTCCGTCAGAGAATCGCTTATCATTAAAAGGATAATTTCTTTTATCACGGGCAGCGTTAAAATTACAGAGAATGAAGCTCTCGAATGGTTTAACTGGAAAGGTTCTTCAGTTAATGTCGATTTTGTTTGTTTTAATCCTGACAAATATACGAACATTAATCCTTCGCAGGAAGAACTAAAAGAATTTTTTGATAAAAACAAAGAATCCTATAGAACCGAAAAAAAAGTAAAAGCTGCTTATGTTTTGTTCGGACCTGATGCTTTTATCGGGCAAGTAAAAGTTGCAGATAATGAAGTAAAAGAATATTATGAAAATAATATTGATAAATTCACACAACCTAAAACAGTGGAAGCTAGCCACATCCTTTTTAAAATTGATGAGGGAGCAAGCCCGGCGGTAGTTGAAGCTACAAAACAAAAGGCTGATAATGTCTTAAAAATGTTAAAGGAAGGACAGCCATTTGATAAACTCGCAGAAAAATATTCGGATTGCCCAAGCAAAGCAAACGGAGGACATCTTGGAGCGTTTGAAAAGAAAGTTATGGTTGAACCTTTTGCAAGCAAGGCTTTCTCCATGAAGCAGGGTGAAATAAGCGAGCCGGTTTTAACACAATTCGGGTGGCATATCATTAAAACAGAAAAAATAAATCAAGAAAAGACGCTTTCTTTAAAAGAAACGGAAAATGAAATAAGAAAAAAACTGACAGATGAAAAAGCAAAAAAACTTGCCTATGATGAAGCTGAAAAAGTTTGTAATATGGCAATAGACATGAATGACCTTGCCAAAGCATCTGAAAATCTGGGGTTATCAATTAAAACAACTGATTTCTTTTCTGAACTGGATGCTTCTGCTGCAACCGATAGCGACAATCAGTATTTAATGAAATCCGGAGTTTTCAAGATGTCAGAGAAGGAAATAAGTGATGTTAAAGAAATCGGAAACAAATATTGTGTTGTTGAAGTTATGAAAACAATGCTGCCTAAAATACCTGAACTCAATGATGTGAAAAAGGCAGTAGAAACTGATCTTATAAAAGAAAAGAAGTGGGAAAAAGCAGAAAAAGATGCTAAAGATTTATTGTCTGTTCTTAAAAAGGGGGACGATTTTATAAAAGAAAGCAGTAAATACAAACTTACCCCATACGAAACAGGTTTTTTTGGGCGCAACGGTGCTATAGGAACTATCGGATTCGAGCCGCAGATAGCAGATGCTGCTTTCAAACTGTCAAGTACCAATCAATTTACGGAAAAGCCTGTAAAAGGGAAAAATGGTTATTATATAATACGCTTTAAGGAAAGAACATATCCATTGGAACAAGACTTTGAAAAAGAAAAGGAAGGAATAATAAAGGTCCTGCTTGAAAAGAAAAAAGAGATTACTTTTAGTTCGTGGCTTGCTCAGGTTAAAAGCAGTAGCAACATTATAAAAGAAAAAGAATATTTGGAATAGCAGCTTTATTATAAACCATCTTATAATGTATGGAAAGGAATAATGAGTGCTGATAAAGACAATGATTATGGGTATTTATCAAAAAAATGCCCTGAATGTCTAACCTACATCTCACTTGATGAAGTCGTATGCCCTTCATGTAATATCAGGGTTGGAAAAATTACCAAGACCGGAATGGCTAAAAGGCCTACTGACTGGAATTCATATTTTATGTTTATTATAGCAGTTGCGGCCTTCTCTTTTTATATCTGGTGGGTTTTTATTTCAGATTAAACTGGTTTAATTTTGATACCTTGGCATAAAGTCAAAAGCGACTTTATGCCCGGCGGGAAAGGGTTCCCCCTCTCCCGCCGGGTAGAAGTATATTATTCAAGTGGTTTTCCCCACAACCAGTTCAGGGCTTACCCGCCATTAGGCTATTGATGGGCTTTAAATAAGTCGAATTAGAAAACTGTAAATAAATCAAATTAATCATATTAAATATTTATACTTGTTACCCAATAATATGTTGTTTTCAAGATCTATATAGACTGATCTTGCCAGATAACCTAAATGTGATTATACTGAACTTAATAATTCCTGTTACTTGACAATGGTTTAATTGTGATAATAAATAGAGCCAATTGCGAAACGTTCTATTTTGGCCGATCTCAGCGTTGGATTTAAATTTTGCACGCAGTGAAACATAGTGCTATCCTCGAAATACTCCATGTATTCCTGCGGTTAAGATTTGCACCCGCTTTGGCCTTGATCAAACTGAAACGTTTTGGAACTGTCTCAATAAATAGAATTAAGGAGTGTCGTAATGCCGATATATGAGTTTAAATGTTTAAAATGTGACGAATTCTTTGAATTAATACTGATGAATAAAGATGAAGAGGCTGAGCTTAAATGCCCAAAATGCAGCAGTGAGGAATTCGAACGGGTAATAAGTGCAACAAATTTCAGCATGGGTGCCGGTTCAGGGGCTAATACTTCGTTAAGTTCTCAGACAAGAGCATGCTCGAGCGGTTCCTGTACTACTTATGATATTCCGGGTCATACCAAATAGATTGATTTATCATTTCATAGTTACTTTATTTGTCCCTCGACAATTAAGATTTATCGGCTATTTTTTAAACATTTATAAAAAAGTTAATAATTCATGAAATCCTTGATCAAATATGTTATCCTATCCCTGCTTGTATTTTTTATGGTCATGCCGATCAGCCATGCAGGGGGTATCGTCCTTTGTTACAGCGATACGGGACATTTTGAAATTGAATTAAAGCTATCGGAGAGATGCTTTTGCTGTAACAATAACAGTTTACAAGATAAAGATACATGTTTCTGCTCGGATATTCCTATATCAAAAGAGGTTGATGAGCATACAACACTTTTAAGTAACGGAATCATTCAACCTAAACTTCAGATATGTCTTCAAACTAATACGATTAATTTATTAAATCCATCATACCATGACGGTCAGTTAACTTCAGTCAATTATCTCCATTTAAAAAGCGCCGCCCACGAATCACACCGTACCATTGTTCTTCTGATTTGAACCTTTCTTTTTTCATCCGACTCAAAATTATTTTTTAAATCGCGCAACTTTTCACGCTCATCGGGAATTGTTTAGTACTTCTTTTCTTCGACAATTCCTATGTGCCGGATTGTGTGAAGAATCCGAAATTATTCATTAAATAGGAGCATTTTATGTTTAAGGGCATAAGAATATATATATTTTTTGTTTTTATATACTCAGCTTGTTCAGGGATTGGGCTTTCTTTTCAATCTCAGGATACGCCAGGTCAGCCGCAAACACCGCTGGTCAGTCAATGTTCGATGTTTCAGCCGATTAATATCGAAGAGGCAGTGCATCGTGCCCTAACACTCAATTCCGACCTCCAGGCCATTAGGCTCGAAGAAGGTGCTGCGTATGGCCAGCTTGAAAAAGCGCGGCTTTTCTTGATAAATAACCCGACTATAGGGTGCAATGTCTCAAAAAAGGAAAGACCGGAGGGTGAAAGCGGGAGTGCGTTCACAAATTATGGATTCAAGCTTTCCCAGGAATTCGAGGTTGCGGGGCAGCGGAGTATACGGATTGATATAGCGGAAAAAGAGCTTGCCAAGATAAAAGCCGAGATTAAGGATAAAGAGCGGGTTGTAGTTGCGGACGTGAAAGATGCATTTACAAAAGTGCTTGCCGTAAAAAAGAAAAATGGTTTGGCACAAGAGATTGTCAGGTTGAACGAAGAGCTGCTCGGCTACGCAAAGATCAAGTTTCAGGCAGGCGAAGTTTCCAGCCTCAACGTGAACCTCTCGGAGGTTGAGTTGAGCAAGGCAAAGAAAGAAGTTCTCCTTATAGGAAGAGAATGCCGGGAATCGCTTCTTGCATTACAGGGATTTATTGGCTTATCACCCGAAGCTTCTTTTGACGTTCATGGTGATTTACCCTCCAAAGCACCTGCGTTGCCTGATAAAGAATTCATGAAAGCAGCTCTTTACCGGAGGCCTGATGTAAAGGCGACTCTGTTAGAGGTGGAAAAAACCCGGTCTGCGAAAAAACTGGTGGAAAAGGAGAGCATCCCGGACATAACTCTTTCAGGTTTTTACGACAGGGATGAGAGAAGAAACACTGTGGGGATAGAGGTATCAATCCCCCTGCCTCTTTTCGACAGGAAACAGGCGGAGAAGAAAGAAGCTTATTCGAAAGCTGCAGCGGCAAAAATAAAATCGAACGGACTGGAAAAAGCTATACAACGCGATTTTGAGCTTGCCTACAGCAATCTTGTAACCGCTATCGAAGAATTATCGCTTTTTAAAAAAGAAATAATTGTAATAGCCGCAGAAAATTTGGATCTCCTGAATCTGGCCTTCAAGGAAGGAAAAGTCGGCTTCTTCGAAGTGCGTCTTGCACAAAAAGACACCATTGAGGCACAGTTTGCTTTTATTGAAGCGCAGGAAAGAACGCAGCTTGCACTGAATGCAATAGAAAAAACCATAGGGGGAACACTGGAATGATAAAACAAAATTTAAATATATCAAAGAATGGGGTGATAGTTGCAATTCTTATTGTTTTTGGCATCGTGCTCCTGACTGTGGGATGCGGAAAAGAGGAAGTTCCGGCAGAAGGAAAAACAGCAGTAATGGCGGAGGCGAATGAAACCGGCCATAAATGCGGAGATGAAAAAGAAGAGCACGGTGTTGTAAAACTGTCTCAGGAAATGCAGCGGTCTTCCGGTATAGAAGTCAAACAGGTGACTATCGAAGAGGTGGCGGTTCCCCTCTCAGCGACAGCCGTGATCGAGATGAACATGGACCGGGCCGCTATGATTAGCCCGCGTGTGACAGGAAAGACTGTCAGGATCATTGCATCCCAGGGCGACAGGGTAAAGGCCGGGCAACCTCTTGCTTATCTCGACAGTGTGGAACTTTATCAGATATGGGCCGATTACCTCAAGGCGCTGGGTAAAGTGGAATTGACGCGTAAGAGCTTCCAGCGGGAGGAGACACTGTTTCAAAAGAAGATATCCCCGGAAAAGGATGTGCTGAAGGCAAGGCAGGAATTGGGAGAGGCAGAGACGGACCTTAACCTTGCCAAGGAGCGTTTCCGGCTTGTTGGTGTTGATGTTGCGCAGTTTGCCACAGCCAAGGGCAACGGCAGCCTCCCTCTTATTTCGGTTGAATCACCTGTAAGCGGGGTGGTGATAGAAAAGGCGATCACCCAGGGGGAGATTGTTAATCCCGAGAAAATGCTTTTTATGGTTGCCGATCTCTCGACACTCTGGGTGGTTATCGATGTCTATGAAAAAGACATGTCCAGCCTCAGAGTTGGTGCAGAGGTGAAGGTATCGGTCACGCCATACCCCGACAAGATATTTACAGGAAAGATATCCTACATTGCTGATGTTGTGGATGAAAAAACCAGAACCGAAAAAGCGCGGGTAACCATCGATAATGCAAGCGGTCTGCTCAAACCCGGCATGTTTGCGACAATCCTGACGGACGCAAGAAACAGTGGGAACGAACTGCTCATTAATGTTCCTGAAGAGGCTGTGCTATTTGAAAATTCTGCGCGCTATGTATTTGTCCAGGTCTCTCCCGACAAGTTCAAAAAAAGAGAAATCGAGACCGGCAGGACTCTCGGGAAAAGCCTGGAGGTCACAGCAGGACTCAAGGAGGGCGAGATGATTGCCGTTAAGGGTGCCTTCATCCTGAAATCCGAACTTAAAAAAGATGAACTTGAGGGAGATCACCACTAATGCTGGAAAAAATAATTACATATGCGTTAAAACAAAAAGGAATGGTTATTTTCCTTTCCCTTTTAATCATCGCGTTCGGATTGTATTCATATTTAAAATTGCCGATCGATGCTTTTCCGGATGTAACAAACATACAGGTTGAAGTAGTAAGCCACGCAGATGGACTGTCTGCAATAGAGATTGAGAGAAATGTTACCTACCCGATTGAGATGTCAATGCGCGGATTGCCGGATATTGAACAGATGCGTTCTGTTACAAAGTTCGGCCTGTCAATCGTGACAATAGTTTTCAAGGATAATGTCGATATTTATTTTGCCCGGCAGTTGGTATTTGAACGATTGGCGGAAGCGAGAGAAAAGGTTCCTAAAGGCGTTGAAGTTGCTATGGGACCAATTGGCACAGTAATGGGAGAAATATATCAATATACTCTCGAAGGAGAAATGCCGGGAAATCCGCAGGATAAAATTTCTTACCTGACAAATTTGAGAACAATTCAGGAGTGGATTATCACTCCACAGTTGAAAAGTGTTGCCGGAGTAAATGAAATAAATTCATTTGGCGGTTACTTTAAACAATATCAGGTAATTGTATCGCAGGAAAAATTGCTGAAGTATGCCATAACAGTAGATAACGTTTATTTAGCGATAGGCAACAATAATCAAAACGTAGGCGGTAATATTCTCGAACGGAATACAAATCAATATATAATCCGAAGCGTTGGATTGATAAAAGATGTCAGTGATATAGAAGATATTGTTCTGAAATCTGAACATGGAACACCTACATACATAAAAGATGTTGCGCAAGTAAAGATCGGCGAAGCCGTGCGGATGGGTGCGGCTATGAAGAACGGTAAAGATGAAGCTGTCGGCGGAATCGTTATGATGATGCGTGGCGAAAACAGCCGTGCCGTTGTTCGCCGGGTAGCGGAAAAAGTCAAAGAAATCAATGAGAACAATATGCTTCCGGACGGCATCAAGATGGTTCCTTATTACGATAGGAGCGATATTGTTAACGCGAGCGTCAGCACGGTAAATAAAGCTCTTATTGAAGGTGCTATTCTCGTTTTGATTGTGCTTTATTTATTGCTGAACAGTTTCAGAGGAAGCTTTGTAGTGCTGACTGCATTGCCTCTTTCATTGCTGGCAACCTTTATTGTGATGAAACTAGCCGGCATAAGCGCAAATCTTATGTCTCTAGGCGGTCTCGCAATTTCCATCGGGATGATTATAGACACGACAATAATCCAGGTGGAAAACGTCCAGCGGCATTTAAGCGAAGAGGATAGTCAACATTATAAATTGTTTACGGTGCTTAAAGCTGTTATGGAGGTCAGAAAACCGAGTATTTTCGGCGAACTTATTATTGCCATCACTTTTATACCTATCCTTTCATTATCAGGAATTGAAGGTAAGATGTTCGGACCGCTGGCCATAACCGTCGTGATTGCTCTTCTTTCTTCTTTATTCCTCTCTGTTTTTATTATTCCGACTCTCTGCCTCCTGTTTCTGAAACCGCAACCGGAAAAAGAAAGCATAATAATGAAGTATGCAAAGAAATCTTATTTGCCGCTTTTGGAATATGCAATGAACAGGAAAAAAACAATCCTAAGCATTGCCGGTGTTTTACTTATTGCATCTCTGTTTCTTGTAACAAAATTGGGAACGGAATTTATACCGACAATGGATGAAGGCTCGTTTGATATGGATGTGTCTATGCTTCCCGGTGTTTCACTGGCAACCGCAATGGAAGTAAATCAACGCGCCGCCGAAAAGCTGAAGCAGTTTGATGAACTGGATGTTGTTGTGTCACGAACAGGGCAAACCGGTGTTGCCCTTGATACCAGGGGCACTGATCAAACCGGGTATGTCGGTATATTTAAACCAAAGAATGAGTGGAAACGGGATATTTCGAAAGAAGAAATAACAAATGAAATGCGTGAGTCATTGGAGTCAATTGCCGGCATCAGTTTCGGTTTCAGCCAGCCGATACAGTGCAGAATTGATGAGCTTGTTGCGGGAACACGTGCGCAACTAATAGTTAAGCTGTTTGGAGAAGATATCGATGTGCTGAAAAACAAATCGTCCGAAATCGCAAAAGTCCTTTCTTCAATCAAGGGTAGCATCGATTTGGTTACGGAAAAGGTTTCGGGGCAGCCATACCTGACAGTAAATATCGACCGTTCAAGAATAGCACGGTATGGGTTAAATATCAGCGATGTCCAGAATGTAATTGAAATAGCTGTTGCCGGGAAGCCTGCTTCTCAATTTTATGAAGAGAATCGGAGCTTTGATATAATTGTTCGCCTGCCTGAAGAAAAAAGAAATTCACTTGAAGCAATCAAAAATATATTAGTCACTACAGAATCGGGAATGAATATTCCACTCGAACAGTTAGCCGAGGTGAAAATGATTGAAGGACCGGTGCAGATAAGCCGCCAGGATGGAATCAGAAGAATCGGGATTGAGATGAATATTAGTGGCAGAGATATTGGCAGTTTTGTTGCGGAAGCAAAAGAAAAGATAAAAGAGCAGGTTAAATTGCCGGCCGGCTATTATTTAAGTTGGGGCGGACAATTTGAAAATCAACAGAGAGCTATGAACAAACTGATGATCATCGGACCTGTTGCCGTCGGATTAATCCTGCTTCTCTTATTTGTTACATTCGGATCGATCCGCTTGGCGCTGTTGGTAATATGTAATCTGCCGTTTGCTTTAATCGGCGGGATTTTTTCTATCTATATATCCGGACAATATTTATCTGTTCCTGCTTCCGTGGGATTTGTCGTCTTGTTTGGTGTTGCTGTGTTAAACGGACTGGTGCTGGTATCCCGCATTTCACAACTCCGTGAAGAAGGTCTTGATTTGCAGGAAGCAATCAGGAAGGGAAGTCTTGACAGATTACGCCCGGTATTGATGACCGCATCAATAGCAATTTTCAGCTTGATCCCTATGCTGCTTGCCGACGGGATGGGCTCTGAAATTCAAAAACCGCTTGCCACAGTTGTTGTGGGTGGATTGATTACTTCAACTCTGCTTACGCTGTTAATTATTCCGTCAGTTTACAGTTGGTTTGAAAAGAGAAAAGTCGAAGCGGAAATGTAAACTAACTGACATATGAGTGTCTCACATACCAATAAAATGTAGAAAGGAGAACAATATATGAGAAAATATTTTCAATTGGCTTTGCTTGTATTGATATGCATCGAGGTGTTTGCCGGATGCGCAATAACTAAAAATCAGTTAAGCATCAGACAGTATCGAATGGAGTTTGTTCCGAACACCGAGACTAAGTTCAGCCAGGTATTGGCTGTGGAAGAAAATAGTACATTAAGGGTTGGTGGATACCTTCGATTGAAAACGATAAACCCAATTGATGTTCCTGGCTACGTGGAGGTTGCATTGCTAACGCCCGGTGGTGAGGTTTTTGATCTGAAAAAGGTTCCTTACTATCCACCAAAAAGCCTGCATGGGAGAAAATGCCATAAACAAGGCCATTTTTCAGTTACTTTCCCAAAAGTTCCTTCAGCGGGAACAACGGTTCGTTTGAACAATGTCAATTGAGGTTTAACTTTTTTATCTGCCCGGATTTCATTGACAATCGCATATTCAGGCATTATTGTTGCTAATTATCTCGATAAGGTTTCAACCTATGAGAGTCTGGAATAACCGTTCAAAAGGTTTGAAAATTTGTGGTTTAATAGGGAACAATTATGAAGCGTACTCATAAGCAGGAAAAAAAACAATTTGAAAAATTCTTCAAAGAGGGAAATATTGATAATTTTGAAGAAAGATTCAAAGTCCTAGATACTTTTCTGCAAACTGAAAATCACCTGACGTCTCAGGAACTCACAAAAATGCTCAATGATAATGGGCATAATTTTGATAATTCATTTGTAAAAGATACCCTGAATTTGATGTGTAATCTTGGGTTTGCCTCTAAAAATAAATTTGATAACGGCATAATACGCTATGAGCACAGACATTTGGGTCAGCATCACGATCATATGATATGTATAAAATGCAGAAATATTTTCGAGTTTGAGGAAGAAGAAGTAGAAAAGTTACAGATCAAAATTGCTTCCGCTCATGGATTTCACATGCTTCAGCATAAAATGGAACTTTATGGAATTTGTGCCCAATGCCTGAAAGAAAGAGTAAAATCAATGCCTTTATCAATGGCAAAACCAGGTGAACGCTTGGTGGTTAAAGATATTACCGGAGGTACCGGGGCACGCATGAGGCTGCTTAGCATGGGAATCAGGCCCGATGATGTGCTTGAAGTTATTACGAAGGTCAGCAGAGGTCAGATTGTTGTTGCTATAGAATCCAGCCGCTATGCAATAGGACAGGGTCTTTCTCAAAAAATAATTGTTGAACCTGTCAAAAATTAGGAGTTCCGTTAATGTTATTGAGTGAAATGAAGGAAGGGGAAAAGGGTATAATTGTCAGGATAGCGGGTAGCGGAGCTTTGCGGAGAAGAATACTTGAAATGGGAATGGTAAAAGGTTCCCAGATTTACATAGAAAAGTACGCACCACTGAAAGATCCTTTAGAACTAATTGTAAAAAATTATCATATATCTTTACGGGTGGAAGAGGCGTCTCAGATAACTGTCGAAAAATCAGAGTAGGAGTACATGACTGATAAAAAAACAATAACCATTGCTCTTGCTGGTAATCCTAACTCAGGTAAGACTACAATATTTAATAATATTACAGGATCGCGGCAAAAGATCGGAAACTGGCCGGGCGTTACCGTAGAAAAAAAAGAAGGCCTCATCAGCAAGTTTGGGTATGATCTTAAAATAGTTGATCTGCCTGGAACCTATAGTTTAACTCCTTATTCAATAGAAGAGATTGTTGCAAGAAACTTTGTTTTAGAAGAGTCCCCCGATGTAGTTATCGATATCATAGATTCATCCAATCTTGAAAGAAGCCTTTATCTTGCAACCCAGCTAAGAGAAATAGACGGCAAGGTTCTTTTTGTCCTGAACATGGCTGATGTAGCCCGCTCTCATGGAACCAAAATTGATGCCGAAAAGCTTTCATCACTTCTTGATGTACCGGTTATATTTACTGTAGGCAACAAAAATGAAGGGATGGATGATCTGCTGAAAGAAGCGATAAAGCTCGCGGAATCCAGTCCTGTAAAAAAAGAAAAAAGAAATGTTAAATACAGCAAGGATATCGAAAGTGCAATTGTAAGAATCGGGGATCTGATAGAAGATAAAGTAAAAGATAATATCCATTATAATTTCAGGTGGACTGCAATAAAGCTGCTTGAAGATGATAAGATTGTAAAAGAACGTTTTGCGTTAAAAGCAGGAAATGCGGGATCTGATATTATCGACGAGGTTCAGTCTCTTCGCAAAAATCTTTTAAACCTCTACGACGAAGATACGGAAATCATCATGACTGATGACCGATATGGTTTTATATCGGGCATTATCAAGGAGGTTCAAACAATATCACCTAAACGGCGTGTTGATATTTCACGCAATATCGACCTTGTTCTTACAAACAAATTTATTGGTTTTCCTATATTCATTTTTTTTATCTGGGCAATGTTTCAGCTTACCTTTACAGTTGGCGCATACCCGATGGATTTGATAGATAACGGGGTAAATCTCCTTTCTTCAGGATTTGAAAGATTTCTTCCTGAAAGTATTTTCAAGGACTTATTAGTAAACGGAATTATTGCGGGTGTTGGCAGTGTAATTATCTTTTTGCCGAATATTTTAATACTTTTTTTCTGCATCGCCTTGTTTGAAGATACCGGCTATATGGCAAGAGCCGCGTTTCTAATGGATAAGATCATGCATCTTATCGGGCTCCATGGAAAATCTTTTATTCCCATGCTTATGGGCTTTGGATGTAATGTCCCGGCTATTATGGCGGCAAGAACATTGGAAAGTGAAAAAGACCGTATTCTTACAATTCTAATTACTCCTTTCATGTCATGTTCCGCAAAGCTTCCCGTTTATATAGTACTTGCCGGTACTTTTTTTGCCGCAAAAGCAGGTAATGTAATATTTTCCCTTTACCTTCTAGGAATTATTCTTTCTATAATATCAGGCAGGCTCTTTCGCCTGACACTTCTGAAAGGTGCTGACGCTCCTTTTGTAATGGAACTCCCTCCCTACAGGGTGCCAATGCTAAAAAGCCTTACTATTCATATGTGGGACAGAAGTAAGATGTTTTTAAAAAAGATGGGGAAAATCATACTGGTCGGTTCAATAATTGTTTGGTTTCTTTCATCTTTTCCCAGAAATATAAATTATTCCGAAGATTATACTTCTATATTAAACAACATCAATGAATCATTTAAGGAAAAATTTATTTCCGCAGATGAAAACGAGAAAATTTTATTAAATGAACAAAAGCTTGCTGCAATCGCCGGCATTGAAAATAAAATGAACTCGGAAAAAATTGAAAAATCATTCATGGGAAAAATCGGAAAAGGGCTTTCACCTGTTTTTAAGCCCTTAGGTATTGACTGGCGGGGCAGTGTTTCTCTCTTAACGGGCGTTTTTGCAAAAGAGATTGTTGTCAGTACTCTTGGAGTTCTTTATTCAACCGAAAAATCCAATGATAAAGCCGCGTTGGCAAATGCTTTGCGTTCTTCCGGCATGACACCTCTTTCAGCTCTTTCCATGATGGTTTTTGTGCTTTTATATTTACCCTGCCTTGCTACCATTACAACGATAAAAAAAGAAACGGGCTCATTTAAATGGACTTTTTTCAGCATAACATACAGCACAGTAATTGCGTGGATGATGTCTTTTTGTCTTTACCAGGGTGGAAAACTTCTGGGTTTTGCATAGTTACATAGATTATGAAGGATTTTGAACCGGTCTACATAAATACCTTCAACAAAGGGTTGCTGAGCGAAAAGGCAAAAAAAGCCCGCGAAATATTGCATTCGTGTGTTCTTTGCCCAAGACAATGCAAAGCGGACAGACTTTCCGGTGAAACCGGAATTTGCAAAATCGGTTAAAAGGCGATTGTAGCAAGTTATAATGCTCATTTTGGAGAAGAAGCTCCCCTTGTTGGCTCAAACGGTAATGTTGCTTTTCTATTGATAACTTCCTGTAATGTAGCATCCGGTAATTTTGCAGTGTATCCAACATTTGAAGCTGTAAGCAATATATCGAACATTGTTATGAGAAAAGTAGATTTCTAACTCAAATTATGATGTCGGGTTACCGGGTAAGCAGTAATTAAACAAAAGAATATAAAATTAATAGAACGAATTGATAGATTGGTTAAAATATACGATTATTTTTTTCCTTCTGCTTCAACGCCGTTAACTCACCCTGTTATTATTTCACCTTTTTCTTCTGGTGGTTTGATGTTCTGAAACATATGATAAAGACACAAATCGTAAATTATTTTCAGACCGCCTGCCAGAAAAAAAGGTGCGCTTAGGAACAAGGGATTAGCAAAGAAAAATATGCTTAAAGAAGGTGATACTGCCGCTCCAATTGAACGGGCAATGTTTGTAATGCCGGATGCCGCAGTCCGTTCATCAGGAAGCACAACCGCCATTGTATATGACTGGCGGGTAGGCACATCCATTTGTGAAATACTGAAACGCAGCAACAGTACAAAAATTGCAGATGCAAGATTCGGCATCAGAGGCACAAGGCACAGAAGTATATTTGACGGAATATGTGTAAAAACCATTGTTTTGATAAGCCCGATTCGTTTTGCAATACGAGCGGCAAGCAACGCTGAAATTCCGGCAAGAATATTTGCCCCGAAAAAGATACTGCCTAAAACGCCTGTATCTGCACCGAATCGGATATGAAACCAGTATGCCATTATGCTTTGAACAATAAAACCGCCTGCAAAAGCGTCAAGTGCAAATAATGCGCTCAGTTTGATAACGATTTTTCGTGAACCGTGAAGCCCCATTTTGTATTTGACGGTTGGGGTTTTGCTTATTTCAACACCTGACGACAGTCCTATAAATAACAGAATCAGCAAAAGTCCACCGACAGAATAGCCGAATAAAACGGAGCGGTATGCATCTGACAATGTGAAACCTGATTTTCGTAAAGATTCTACCAGCCATCCGCTGCTGAGTGCCCCAAGTGCGGTGGCAAATGATCCGGCAAGATTGTACCATCCGAAGATGTGGGTACGTCTTTGATTCGGAATCAGTTGTGACAGCGCAGCCTGTTCGATGGAAAGAAAAGGACCGATTTCATTTCCGCTCGGACTGATGATTCCGACAATAGCCGCGATAGTCAGAATTATCGGATTCTTTGTAAAAACAAATACAGCTCCTGCCGATGCCATCAATACAGAACCGAAAATGAGCATCCGTTTCCTGCCAATGCGATCTGTAACTGTAGTAACCCACAGCGAAACCACCACATCTCCGAGCAGTGTCAGTGACAGCAGCAGACCGATTTCATAGCCGCTCAATCCTATTTCCGCCAAGTACAATACCAGCACAACCGACAGGAAGCCATAAGCAAACAAGCGGATAACGCGTGTCGAAAAAAGAAGTATAATATCAGATTTCAGATGATCGGAATTATTTTTCAATGGCTATCTTTCTATATGTCAAAATTCAATTGTTCTCACAGTCTGTCCCGATTTAATCCGTAAATTCTCAAAATGGGTAACCGAATCCGCTTTTGTCCAAAGTCCTGCATATCCGCTCAAAGTTCGCTGTGCTTCATATTCCATGAGCAGTTCATCGTTTACAAAGCCTTTGAATGTATTTCCCGTAATTTCCACTTTAAGCAAATACCATTTCCCGGCATTTATTTTCTTTTTCAAGGACTTTCGCTGATACCTCTTGCATTTGTCAAATTCAAACAGAATCACGTTGTCTTCAAGCGCATTAATTCTGAAAACAAAATAATTGCAGACATCTTTGATGCCGAAAGCCAGGCCTCCGGCTCTGTCAATGCTTCCTGATACTGCATTGATAAGAACCGATGCCGATCCTTCTGAAATCTCGCTGTTTTTGGCGATAGCAAAAGGGAAATAATGATATGCGTCGATGTTGTCCAAAAATTCCTGATACGAATCCCCGAACATTTTACCCATGAGTTTTGAAACCCCTGCTGTAAGCGCGCTTCCCCATTTTGCTCCGTCCTGAACGCAGCGAATATGCTCTTCTTCTTTAACCGTTTTCCAAAAGCCGGTGTGAACATACAATTCTTTTGGGTCATTTTCCTGTTTTCTTTCAAGAAAATTATATTCCTGTCTGAAAAAGGACTCTGTCATCTCAGCGACCTGTTCCTGACCTGAAATTGCCATGTCCAGAAGGCGGCTGCATGCAAGAAGACGAGCCAACTGATCGAGCTTTTCCTCTGTTGCTGTTTTGTCATATCTCATCAGAGCAGCATCCAGCAGATCTCCTTTAAGAGATACTTCAAATCCCAGCCGTTTAAGCACATTTCCAAGAAAACCAATTCTTAAAGAACGCCGGTAATATGTGCCTACACCTCCTGAAAATTGCAGCGTTATATAATTCTGGTTGCTATCTTCAGTGCAAAGCGTATCAATGGTTGCAAAATGGTATCCAAAGCGCGCGCTCATGTTCATATAATCCTGCGCTATCAGCACATAGCTGGGAGAGGCGCCCGGCATTTCGCCTGCTGTTGCTCCAGAAGACATGAGGGTCATAAGATTGCCCATACTGAGGTTAATTGCGCCGGACCATGTGATGCCAGGATGCGTAAAACCTTTCCACACCGCCTTGAACGGGACGGATTCCACACTTTCAGGAGTAATGACATCGCAGGTGGAAAGCCCGAACTTAAGTCCTCCGCCGATGTCAATCAGATAAAAGAACATCGGAAGGTTTGCTGTAAGTTTCACGGAAGTCATGCCTTTTCCTGCAGTTTCCCCGAAAGAAAACATCTGTTTCATGGACTGTTCATGGGTGAACCTGATAATATCATGAAAACTTTGGCATCCTTCAGGGGTGAATGACGGGGATTTGGGGTCTGTCAGATGAAGCGGCGAAATATGGTCAAGAATTCTTCTGGTTTTCTGATATACCGGACTGTCGAACATTGGGCGTTTGGCAGGTTTTACATGTTTTTCGAGCGATTGCACGGCTCCCTGCCAGACTTTGGAAATATCAGCATAAAAGGTAACGGTATCCTGATTTGCAAGAACCGATGTGGCGTTTTTGGTATCCACCAGCATCGGTACTCCGAATTCGCGGGCTACGGAAGCCAGATGACTGGTTGTGCTCCCCATATCGGTTATGATTCCCCGCAGTCTTCCAATGGCTTCGGCATAACTTGGCGATGCGGTTTTGGCAACAAGAATGGAATATGCAGGAATATCTTTGAGCGCAATATCCGGGGCTGCAATAAAAACATTTCCGATTGCCACGCCCGGCGATGCCGTTTTTCCGCTTGAAATCAGAACCGGATACTCGGCCTCATTCACCTCGATTTTTTCTTCCGGGGCTTTGGTGTCTGTAATATTCAGGGGTCTGGATTGCAGAATAAACAGTTTTCCGTTTTTATCCACTGCCCATTCCACATCCTGCGGGTTTCCGAAATATTCTTCAAGTTTCTGCCCGAAATCTCTCAGTTGAAACAGGATGGAATCGTCAATAGCAGGAATTTGTCTTTCGGATTCGGGTATTTTTTCCAAATCTATTCCGCCGCCGCTCAAATTTACCATCCGAAATTCTTTGGAACCGATGTGCTTTTCCAAAATGATGTTTCTTTTTTTGTCTGCCACAAACACATCCGGCGAAGCGCTTCCGTCAACCAGATACTCCCCAAGCCCTGAGACCGCATTGATTTTGACCGAATCAGAAAAAGGCTCGGACGGATTCTTTGTGTAAAGCACGCCGCTGGCTTTTGGATCGAGCATCACAATTCCTGCCGCGCACATGGGCGTTTCCAGGTCATCCAGACCGTAATGCATCCGGTAAGAAATTGCCCGTGCAGAATACTTGCTGGCAATCACTGTTTTATAGGCATGTATGATATTGCCTTTGGTTACATTCAGCTCTGTCGAATACTGACCTGCAAAAGAGGCTTCCGTATCTTCGCCGATTGCGCTACTTCTAACGGCAATATGTACGCCCGGCACGGTTTTCTGTTCAAGTACCGCATAAGCCTTCATCAATGCTTCTTCAACCTCGGAAGGAACCGGCGACTGCATAATCATATCTCTGAGTTTTTTGCTGACCCGTTCAATTTCTTCGCCGGATTCAACTGACAGCCCCTCCAATGCTTCAGCAACAGGCGCTGTAAGGCGGTTTGCATCCATGAATTTTTGAAACGCATACGCAGTTACCACAAAGCCGTCCGGCACCGGCAAGCCCAGAACATTTCGGATAAGCGCAAGATTTCCGGCTTTTGACCCGGTCATTTTTTTCATTTCCGCACTTATTAAGGCATCAAAAGGAATAACAATATCTTTGCTTAGAAACTCAAATCCGGGTCGGAACTCTTCCTTTATGGCATTGCCGATAACATCCCTTGCCTGGATAAGCGATGAAATATCTTTTTTGGATAAACCTTCAAATGATGAAATAATGTTGCTTATTGCTTCAAAAAGTTCCTGATATTTGATCCTTACCCATTGAAGCGTGAACGGCTTGCCTCCATAATATGCTTCCTCCAAATCTGCAATCCGGTGAAGCGCAAGGTAGTTGTTATTTAGCAGTTCTCTGAAATGGTGGTATCTTTCAGCCTGTTTTCCTTCAAGTGGGGTAAGCAGTGTGCAGGCATCTTCTTTCTTGAAAATATTAAATAGTTTTAACATGTTATATCTCATTTAGGTTTTCGATCTTATTGCAAAGCTCTGTCCTGTAACAAGATAAAATCAATTTATCCACCCATGAATTTCCTGGTGCATATCGATATATCTTTTCAGTGTAACAGGATTTTTGCCGTACTTTTCATACTGCTGCAAAATTACAACAAAGCGGTCTTCAGCGTCTTTTTCATTGGTATTCGGAACAATTCCGCCGGTGTAAATATCCACCATCCTGTCTGCATAAATTATAATCTTTTCTTCCGGTTTCCTGAGCGTATAATCACGAACAGGCAGACCGAGCTCGACAGCTTCAGGTTCTGTCAACCCACCACGGATATGCTTGAGAATGATCTGGATAATCTCATCCCCTAAGTTCAGTTCCTGCGCCATCTGCGCTCCGATTTCGCCATGCTCCATGCCGTAGGTTTTTGACTTGCCCAGATCATGGTAAACCGCGCCGCGAATTATTAATTTCCGGTCAACCGGGATACCGACTCTGGAAGATATTTCCAACGCCTTTCTGGCGACCTCGATGCTGTGGATAATCGCCTCATCAGGACATCCGGATTTTTCAAGGACTTCGATGTCCTGCATTGCCGTATCTTCCACAATATGCTCAAGATATTCATTAACCGCTTCATCTCCCCATGATGTTTTTACAAATTTTATGTTTTCAGAAAGTTTGTCCAGACTATGACGCCCGGCTTTCATCTGCGGGTGATTGTCAAGCCAGCCGTGCATTTGTTGATAAGATTTACCTGTTCGTTTTGTGCTTGTTTCCAAATGTTTGTGATATGGGGGCATAAGATATACTCCTTTCTATTTGTTTGATGCATAGAGCAATTCAATGATGCTCATACCTTTTTCTAAAGCCTCATGGTCATCCTTAACCGTTTTTCTTATTCCATTTATAATTTCTCTCAACCCTTCTGCTGCCGGATTTTTGTATTTTTCATCATTCAAATCAAGCTGGTGTACAATTTCGGCCATAATGCTCAGCGCCTTGTCTTTAAGGCTGAAAGCCTTGAGCAATACTTCGAAAGTTGACATATCGCCAATATGGGTGAATTCACCACCTACGATGTCATACGCTACAATATTCTTACCCTGGCTCTCAAGGTTGTTTCCGTCGATAAAGTCAAATACGGCATTTTTATCTATAAACCCTTTTATGAGCCATGCTGAGGCAATCCGGTCAATAAACGGTTTTTTTCTTGTGACCCATATTTTTCCCTGATAGTCAGCAACACGTCTCTGGATGACCTCAACTGCTTGATTAATCGATTTAGAATGGGGTGTTTTGGAAATTTCTAAGGTTATGTTTTCCAGCCTTTTTTCTTGTTCTTTACGCTCCTCAGAAGAAAAGAAGTCAATTTTACCAACTTCTTTAAATTCCTTTATAAATTTATTTAATTCCTCCTTTATCTTTTTGTTTTTCACCGTTCCAACAACTTTTCCAATACCGACAATCCTGTTTTCGAATTCATCGAGCCTTTTGCTAAAGTCGAGGTAATCCTTTGCCCTTTGTTGGTTAAATAATTTAATTATTTCTTCATCTTTCATGGTTTCAATTCTTGTTACCCTCACAAATGCTGCTTCTCCTTGCATAGCCGTAACAGTTGATACCAACCATTGAAAAAATTCGTAATGGTCGTCACTGTAAGGAAGAATATAAACTGACCCTTTAAACTGAACCGCCCCAGTTTTCACCAGCGTTCTCCAGATTCTCATCCGGCTGCTTACCGGTTTGGACGGCACACTGTAAAAGAAGAGAAGCCACTCTTGTTTTTTGCTTTTATTATTGCTCATAAAATTTGACCATACATGCTGATATATAAGTATTTTCATTTAGTAATATTGATGTCATCTGACTTTATGTCCACCAAAGAAGCCAAAGACAATCCGAAATAGCTCAACCGAATAAATGTAATGTATGTTACCTAATGTAATATATGTTACATACAAGTCAACAAAAAAACATTATTGGAGGGAAAATTTCTTAAGGCAATTTCCTGAGGAGATGGTTGTACCCTCAATATATAGACTTTCAGATATTGCTTTGGGGAGAATAGAAGGAGCTTCCATGAGTAAAGAACACAGTTGGTAAGTTGTTGAAGGGGGGCGGTATGGAATGATCTTTTAAAATCCAATTGAGAGGCGTGGAAACAAGCATGCTCTTGGCTCACCATGTTTAAAAGATTCCTGGCGTTTATTTCCATACTTTGTTGAAAGTCAGAAGTCGATCCTGTTTCAACCTAATCGTACAACAAGCCAGTTTGAGCAGGCAAGCTGCTCAACTGAGGGATTACTTTCTTTCTATCAGAAATCTGCATGCCTCGTCGATGAATGGTTTCGAGACTTTGTGTATTATACGTAACAAATAGGTGATTGAAAACAGATCTCAGCCGCTTCTCATTTTGAGATATTTTTCACATATCACAGTTTTTCCACAACCTTTGATAATAAGAATGATTTTTTGAGGTTCCTTTTTCTGATATAAAATTCCTGAAAGCAGTAAATCGTTATCCTCAATTCAATTGAATAATTTCAAATGATAATTATTGGCTATATTTTCACAATTGTTTTTCCGGACATTTCAGAAAACATTAATAATTTTAGGCATTGACAAGTTATGGGCATATGCTTATAATAGTCTAAAAGCAAAAGGAGCAATAAAGATAAATGCCCAGGCCTAAATGTCGCCGACACGTTTGCAGGATGCCGGATATAAATTATTTCAAGCCACGGGGTATACCCGCTGCAGATCTGGAGGAGGTTGTTCTAAGCCTCGATGAATATGAAGCAATTCGTCTGGCGGATTACGATGCGTTATATCAGGAAGAAGCGGCGGCCAAAATGAACATTTCCCGCCAGACATTCGGCAGGATAATCGAAGCGGCTCACAAAAAAATAGCTGACGTTCTGATAAATGGAAAAGCGCTGAAAATTGAAGGCGGGGAAGTTGCTTTCGACGAAACAAAGACATGCGACCACGGAAAAGAACGCAGGGCTAAAAGAGATAATCCATAATATTTTAAAGGAGAAATTTATGAAAATCGCATTACCTTCAAATCAAAGTCAGATTGATGAACACTTTGGACACTGTGAATATTTTACTGTATTCACCATTGACGATCAGAAAAAAATTCTATCGGAAGAAAAGCTTGAATCGCCTGCCGGATGCGGTTGCAAATCGAATATTGCCGTTACACTCGCGCAGATGGGAGTAAAAATGATGTTAGCCGGAAATATGGGACAGGGAGCTGTTAATGTATTGAACAGCCATGGCATTGATGTTCTGCGCGGCTGCGCCGGAAACGTTAAAGATGTTACGGAAAGCTGGCTCGCTGGGAACCTGAAGGATTCGGGCTTGGCTTGCGCTCAGCATGAACATGGTTGTCATAACGATTGAAGGCTATAACGCGGTGACAGACTGACCGAGGTATTAACCGTATCAATTGAAAAACTCCGGGCCTGAACATTTTAATTTACAGACCCATAGGAATTATAACTTTTTTTGTTTGTTTCATCCGGTAATCACAGACATAAAAAGCCACTTTCAAAACATTTCAATTTGGTCAAGGCGGATTAAAATTTTCGTCCAACGCAGAGATCGGCCAAAATGGGACGTTTTAAAACTGGCTCAAAGGAGAGCGAATCATGAGAACTAATAAGAACGCAATAAACGACATGGAGGAAAAAGGGAGAAATGTTAGATTTTATTTTGTATTTGTCATGGTTATATTTGCACTGAATTTTACCAGCCTTGTGCATGCAGAAAACTATTCAGGCACGATCAAACTATTTAAGAAATCCAAAGCAGTGCAACCGTTTTTTAAAACCGCATATGGCTATGCTGTTTTTCCGGTAATCGGAAAAGGTGGTTTTTTTGTAGGCGGGGCTTACGGCAATGGGCGGGTATATCAAGATGGTAAAATCACCGGCATAGCATCCCTGATAAAAATATCTGTAGGCTGGCAGGCCGGTGGCCAGGCTTTCAGTGAAATAATTTTTTTCCAGGATAAGAGGGCTTACAATGAATTTACCAGCGGTGAGTTTGCCTTTGATGTCCAGGCATCGGCTGTTGCCATAACCACAGGAGCTCAGATGCAAGCGGGTACCGAAGGCGCATCTATTGGCGCAAGTGTGGGTCCGCGTACCGGCGTACAGGCAAAAACCAGATATATAAAGGGCATGGCCGTATTTGTGCACACAAAAGGTGGGTTTATGTATGAAGCAGCTATTGGCGGCCAAAAGTTTAGTTTTACACCCGTAAGAGTCAAATAATAGATGAGATAATATTGAGGTTATAGCTCAATAGCGCTATTGTCTTTCGCTGTTCGATATCCGGGCTGTGAAATTTCTCTGTCTGAATATTTCATACATTGCAACAGCACCGGCAGCAGAAGCATTAAGCGAACTAACTCCGCCCTTCTGTGGAATTGAAACCAGAAAATCACAATTTGCTTTGACCAGCGGTCGGATGCCTTTGCCTTCACTTCCTATTACCAAAGCAATCGGGCCTTTCAGATCACAGCTAAAAACAGGCATATCCCCCATAGCATCCATCCCTGCAATCCATAGGCCTTTGCTCTTGATTAGTTGTATTGCGCTGACCATATTTGTAACCTTTGAGAGTAAAATATGTTCAAGTGCACCTGCCGATGCTTTGGAGACGGCTGGAGTCGGAGAGGCAGACCTGTCTTTTGTGATTACGATTCCGGATACCCCTGCGCATAAAGCAGTTCTTGCAAGAGCGCCAAGATTTTGGGGATCAACCACAGTGTCAAGCAATAAAAGAAATCCGTCATTTCCCGGCGTTATATTGTTCAAAATATCATCAAACGAAATAAGGGGATATTCGCTTACCTTCGCCCCGATATTCTGGTGAAAACCTGATCCTGTAATTTTTTCCAGATAATCAGGTTTAACGGATTCCAATGGGATTTTCATCGGTTCTATCAGCTCGGATATATCCCTTAACAATTTTGAATCTTTTTGCTTTGTGATATATACTTCGTAAACTTTTCTTCTTCCTGCTTTAAGAGCTTCAAATACAGGATGAATTCCATATAGTATTTCAGTTTTTATCATTTTCCGGCAATGCTTCCTTATCTCTCAAATGTTCTTATCAAGACAGATTTTTTTTAAACTCTCAAAGTTGCAATCATTCTTTTAGGATGCAAAAGCAGTTCAAGTGCTGAAGTTATAGTTTTGCAGATAATATCTGCCGCTATAAGCGTTTGAGCACATGCACCTTCTTCCTGAATTAGAGCTATACCCAAACCAGCTTCCTTTAACATCAGTTTATCATTTCTTCCGTTTCCTATGCATGCACAATTTTCTTTTCCCAGTTTTATAACATATTCCTGCTTTTGTTTATCCTGCTCACCTGAAGAAAGTATATATAGAGTAAGGGGCAGATCTTCAATCTGTTGTTTTACATCTCCAAATGTATCAGCAGTAAGAACATGAATTTCTATCACATCGGATAATTCCACTAAAAGAGGCTTAAGCACGTCATATAACTTGCCGTCAAATGCTATGGTGCCGTTATAATCCAAAACAAGATATTTTAATGTCAAATCATCTGAACCGGGTACTGATATCTGGATCAATAATACCTCCTGAGCCAATTTTATTTTATCTTAGTTCAGTTATATATCATGATATAGAAAATAATTCCGCACAATTTGATATGACTATAATAATAAGCAAATAAGAAGCAAATATAATTTAATAGATTCGCAAAAAGTCCGTCAGACAGAATGTTTTACCCAGGACTTGTTGAAAGATATTTATAATACATTGAATTAATTTAAATATAAAATTTATTTCTTGGCTTTTTTATATTCTGTGGTATTAATAATAAATACGTAGATGAGCACTCCTCTAAACATTTTTATTATATACAGGAATGGATTAATTAATCTCATGACTATAAGCTCTACTGCCGGAAAACCGGCTGAACCATCTATACTTATTGATGTGCCGAAGCTTATCAAGGCATATTACAGTGAAAGGCCAGACCCTTTGATTGAAGAACAACGGGTTGCCTTTGGGACCTCAGGGCATCGTGGTACTGCATTTAAAAAATCCTTTAACGAAACACACATACTTGCTGTTACCCAGGCCATTTGCCTTTATCGTGAAAAGGAGAAAATTACAGGCCCGCTGTTTATAGGAAAGGATACTCATGCGCTTTCTGAGCCTGCTTTTATAAGCGCTCTTGAAGTTCTGGCGGCAAACGGTGTGGAAGTAATGATCGAAAAAATGGATGAATACACCCCAACGCCCGTAATTTCCCATGCCATCTTAAATTATAACCATGGCCGTAAAGCCGGTTTGGCGGATGGAATAGTAATCACTCCTTCCCACAATCCGCCCGAAGACGGAGGCTTTAAATACAATCCGACAAACGGAGGGCCGGCAGGCGGAAATATCACGAAATGGATAGAAACTAAGGCAAACTCATTTCTGGGAAATGTGGAAAAAAGCGTTAAAAGAATTCCGTTTGAAAAAGCACTGCATTCGGCTTCCACACATTATTATGATTACATTGGAACCTACACGGCCGATCTGGACCAGGTTATAGATATGGAAGCTATCCGCAATTCAAAAATAACAGTTGGGGTGGATCCTCTTGGCGGAGCCGGTGTTCATTACTGGAAAGTTATTGCAGAGCGCTATAAGATTAACCTGACAGTAGTAGATGAAACAGTTGATCCGACCTTTAGCTTTATGACTGTGGACTGGGATGGACGGATACGCATGGACCCTTCGTCAATCTATGCCATGCAGCGTCTGATAGGTCTTAAAGACAGATTCCAAATTGCCTGCGCCTGTGATACCGACCATGACCGCCACGGGATCGTAACCAGCAGCGCCGGATTGCTTCCGCCTAACCATTATCTGGCCGCCTGCGTTTTCTACCTGTTTCAGCATCGTTCCCGCTGGCCGAAAAATGCGGCTGTTGGTAAAACGCTGGTAAGCAGCAGCATGATCGACCGAGTTGCAGCCGGACTTTCCCGCAAGCTTTATGAAGTTCCTGTTGGGTTCAAATGGTTTGTCGACGGCCTGTTAGACGGTTCTCTGGCCTTTGGATGCGAGGAAAGCGCCGGTGCCTCTTTTGTACGAATGGACGCCAAAGCATGGTCAACGGACAAAGACGGCATCATAGCTTCTTTGCTTGCAGCAGAAATGACTGCAATCATGAAGCGCGATCCCGGTGAGATTTACAGTGATTTGACACGCCGGTTCGGTAATCCTGTTTATAAACGTATCGATGCGCCTGTATTGCCGGAGCAAAAAGCCATCCTTTCAAAATTATCTCCCGAAAGTGTCAGGATCAAAGAACTGGCAGGAGAAAAAATACAGGCTGCACTTACAAGTGCAC
The DNA here is from genome assembly GCA_018901125.1 of Pseudomonadota bacterium. Lineage (GTDB taxonomy): Bacteria > Desulfobacterota > Desulfobacteria > Desulfobacterales > RPRI01 > RPRI01. Next base: position 63,224 of record JAHIFE010000056.1, read on the forward strand.
CGGGTAATGGAGCAGCCATTGGCGGTTTGAAGGTTGTTACTGAAAACGGATGGTTTGCAGCACGTCCTTCCGGTACCGAAAATATCTATAAGATTTATGCCGAAAGCTTTAAGGGCAATGAACATCTGAACCGGATTCTGGAAGAAGCCCAGTCAATAGTTAACGATGCCATTGGGGCTGCATAGCCAATAATTGCTATTTCTCTTTTTTCAGAATACTGATTATCTCTTCTCCGAGCTCTGATCTCTGCCAGTTTTTCATTCCGCTTATTTGTTCAAGTTCTGAGAAAGAACCAGGATTATCTATACCGATTGCGGTTATCAGCGCTTTATTCAGCAAGAGTCCGGGATCGATATTAAGTTTTTCCGCCTTTTTATCCCTCCAGGTTTTAATTACTTCTATCCGCTGCAAAGCAGCCGTTGGGATAGCATAAGCCTTTTTTTTGGGATAAACCGGAAGCATGCCTTGCGGCATCTTCATGGCCTTATGTATTATCGAAAGCAATTCCTTACCGTATATATCCATTTGTTTTTTAGATAACGCATTTGTATTTATGATTTTATTTATGCTGTCCGGCCGTGTTTCGGCAAGCTTTAATAAGGAAGCATTTCCTATGATTTTAAAAAAAGGTACATCTTTTTTCAGTGCCACTTCCTTTCGAAAGCCAAGAAGCGCTTCAAGAACAGCAAGGTTTTCCTGCCTAAGCTTTCCTGCTCCCTTGAATTTAAGAAAAAGAGGCTCGCCATTATTTGCATCAGGCCTTACACGGCATAATATATCACATTCTTCCCTAACCCAGGACAACCGCCCAATATCATAAAGCTCTTTTTCAAGAATTTCGGAAAGAGTAACAAGATATCTTACATCATCAACTGCATAGTATAACATATCATCAATTAACGGTCGTTTTGACCAGTCTCTTTTCGTGAATTTCTTTTCAAGAAATACATTAAACCGATGCCTGATAACAGCCTCAAGGCCGGTTTCCCTTACCCCAAGAAATCTTGAAGCAAGTTCGGAATCAAAAAGATTATTTATTTCAATATTAAAATCTCTAAAAAGAGAACGAACATCATAATCGGCGCCGTGAAAAATCTTTGTAATATCTTTATCGGAAAAAATGGGTTTGAGAAGTGATAAATCCTTAAGCTTTATTGTATCAATTACGAAGATATTATTTTTTGTTGCAACCTGAAGCAGACAGACTTTTTCCGGAAAGTGGTGCATAGAGTCAGCCTCAAGATCAAAACCTATCTTTTTTTCTTCTTTAATATTTATCAGCACATCTTTTAATTCAGATGAAGTTTCAATTATTGTTACAGGGTTTGTCGAACTCAAATTTATTTTCCTTAAAAACTCTCAGACAGGCGCTAACGACTGCCGGATCGTAGAGAATGTTTTCATTTTCTTTAATTTCTTCCAAAGCTTTGCCAATTCCCATAGATGGGCGATACGGCCGGTGTGATGCCATAGCCTCTACAACATCTGCAACGCTCAATATCCGTGTTTCAATAAGGATCTCCTCTCCCTTGAGGCCTTTTGGATAACCTGAGCCATTCATCCTTTCATGATGCTGTAATATTATCTGTGCAACAGGCCAGGGAAAATCGATATCTTTCAATATATTATAGCCTGCCTCAGGATGAATCTGTATAAGCTGCATTTCAATTTCGTTTAATTTGGATGGCTTGCTTAAAATATCGGCAGGTACCGATAACTTGCCAAGATCGTGAATTGATCCGGCCATATCGATTCCTTCAACCTTCAACACCGGCAGATTCATCTCAATTGCAATAGCTCTGGCCAGAGCAGCTACACGTCTCTGATGGCCAGCAGTGTAAGGATCGCGGGTTTCTATTGTTAAAGTCATAGCCTGAATAATTCCACTGGTGGCTTTCTGCAACCTTTCAAAGCTATCCTTAAGCTTTGCCTCGCTTTTTTTGCTTTCTGTTATGTTTATCAATAACCCGCGTGACCCAATAATTGTATTTTCCTGCATTATATATCGGCCCGATGAACGTACCCATATAATTTCTCCGGTTTTTTTGGTAAGCCTGAATTCAATTGGTTTGCGGTATCCCGATATCTTATTCTCAAACTCTTTCTCAACAATATAAAGATCTTCAGTATAGATAAGTTCATGAAAAGGACGACCGATAATTTCCGATGGTTTATATCCCCAGAAGGATTCTACCGGGTTGCTTATATAGGTTATAATACCTTTATCATCTGCAAGAAAAAAAGCGTCATTTATATTTTCAACAAGTTCCCTGAAATTTTCCTCCGATTCACGCAATTCATCATCTTTGCGTTTTTGCTCCTTTTTGAATTCCGCTTCCTTCAAAGCTCTTTGAATCGATGGCACAAGACGCATTAGTCTGTCTTTAAGTACATAATCGGTTGCGCCTCTTTTTAATGATTCAACGGCTATCTCTTCACCCAGCGTTCCGGTAACAAATATAAAAGGAGCTTCAGGACACTTTTTCAGTGCAATATCCAACGCAGAAAATCCGTCAAAAGAAGGCAGGGTATAATCAGCGAGAATTATATCAACACAACCTTTTTCAATTTCAGAAATAAAACCTTCTTCAGTATCTGTAAGTATAATTTCGCATTCAATACCGGCTTCTGAAAGTATTTCTTCTATAAGCTCAGAATCGTTAGGACTGTCTTCAAGATTTAAAATCTTTAATTTTTTCATTCATGGGTTTCTCCTGTTAAATTTATCCTGTTGAAAAGCAATGGTCTTTTGGCTTTTTAATAAGGCGTAGTTTTATTGACAGCAAAGTTTAACAAATTTTAATGATTTAACAAGGTATTAACATAATAATATATTAATCGTCATACTTCAACATTTATTAAAAATTCTTTTATTATTATTGGCCTTAAAAAAATAAACATATAAGTTTTTATCTATGAAAGCAACCAGGGGGGAAGGATAGTTTTAACAAAAGGGGGAAACAGGTATTGATATAATGTAATGAAGGGAAAATTAAATAATTTATTCATGTGACCTGAAAAAAACTCACAGGTCTCCTTATCATACAAGAGAGACCTGTGAGTTTTTTTATTAATGGCTTTTTAAATGCAGTAGTTTCTGTTAGTGTTCGAGTTTTAAGCCCCATCCTTCAAACATAAACAGAATTCCAAAACCATACCACATAGTATAGACCACATAAAATACGAGAGAAAAAACCACAATTCCGGCCTTTTCGGATATCTTTTGCGGAACAACTTTATAATAATTGTAGGAACATTCAATCGCTTTTTTACTTACACTTGTTATAATTTTTGCTGCTTTGACTCTTTTCTGTTTAACAAGATCAACTTCCATCACCTTGCAGACCGAATGCCAGTTATACATGACATTTTTTTCAGGATAACCATATTTTTCAGCAAGAATGCTACCATTGTTGTTAAACATATTATCAGAATCATCAAGGCAGTTTTCCATTATTTTTTTAAAATCGCCTTTGATGCTTAACTGGTTTCCGGACACATTTGCTTCAGCTCCTGCCTTGGTAAACAGAATAGCTGTTTCTTCAGCCTGCTTTTCATCTTTCATTTCAACAACAACAGAAATTGGGTCACCTACAAAGCCGGCAACATCATTTTTTAGTTTGGGTATGTAGTAGGCCGAGCCTTTGGATATGGAATTATATAATGAGTCAAGATAATTCAAAGCGTTTTTTCCCTCAAAAATGGGGCAAAACATAATTATCAGAACAATAAAGAATCCAACCAACATTGCGGCACCGCCAAAAAATTCCTTTTTATCCGCTATCATTTTATATAGCCTCCTCTCCCTTGAGCTTTTTTATATTTTTAAAGAAGGTGCCTATTACCCAGACGGCAAAGAACCCTATTACAATAAAAAACGTAACATTTCCAATTATATCTAATATTTTTATGGTTTCTTTTGATAGTGAAATAAGTTTAATGCCTGCAAGCTTACCTGGAAGAGCAAAAAATCTGTTGGAAAAACCTGCAAGCACAGCCATTGCATAAAAGCCTCTTATTGTAGTACCTTTTACTACTTTTGTTGCCATGGCGCCAACCTGTATTCCCAAAAGTGAGCCAAGAAGCATTCCCATTGCAAGAGTATAGAAAATAAAACCATAAATTGCATACTGGCTGATTGCGGCATATCCGGCAGTAAAAATAATCTGGAAAATATCTGTCCCGACAGTTGTGAGAGAAGATACTCCAAGAACATATACGAATACCGGAAAAGTTAGAAATCCACCGCCTACACCCATAATTGCCGCACAAAAACCTACAAGAGCTCCGCTTAAAACAAGAAAGACCCATGATATTTTACGTCCTCCGGGAACAAGTCCTTCATCGAAAGTGATCATGGGAGGAATATTGTAAGACTGAAGTTTTTGCGGTAGGTTTCCAAGATCTGCTCCTTCTGATTTTCCACCATGTGCGCTATCTTCTGCACCGGGTGATTTTCTGGCCTGAAGAAAATCATAAAGAGAATATGCTCCAAGGATACCAAGCATAAGAACGTATATAACAGTGATGAATGCATCACTTAATATTGGGTTTATATCATAAATAACACGGTTTATCACTCCACCGGTTGTTGCACCGACAATTGAGCCGAGGATAAATATCAAACCCAGGGCCATAGATATATTGCCTAGCTTTCTATGAAGAACAGAACCCATGATTGCTTTGGCAAAAATATGAAAAAGATCGGTTCCTACGGCAAGAATACCTTTTATGCCCGCGCTCATAAGTGCAGGCGCAATTATAAAGCCTCCGCCCGCCCCGATACATCCTGTTATCAGTCCGGCGCATATACCGATAAGAATTGAGGCAACAAAAATACCCGGTGTGAAAAATGCCGGGCTGTAAGCTGTTTTACCTCCCAGAAATACCGGAAGTGCTGTTCCAATCTCTTCTGCAAATGCAAGGCCGCCAAAAATTATGGGGACAATAAGTAGCCCCAGTATTACAAGTCTCTTTTTATCTCCCAGTATTACATTTGAGACATCAAGTTCCCATTTTGCGTGGGCTTTTGCGCCCATCATCATAAATTTCCCCCACTCCTTGAAAAAATTCATTTCGCTTTTACTCCTTTTTAACTTGTTGTTATAAACTATCTCAATATATTTAAGTATTTTCAAAAGCCCGGAAAATATTTTTTATGATAAAAAAACTGAGATTGGATTTTTGCTCCAAAAGTGAGAGCAAAATATATACCATGAGCCTTTTAATTCGCACAGTATCGTCAATTCTTTTGCAGATGATTTGCGAACCGGATTTATTCCGGCATATATCAAAACGTAAAGACATGCAATAAAAAAGAAATTGATCAATATCGGGGTTTATGGTGTAAAATTTACGGTTAAAAAAAACATTAGCAATAAGTGAAAAAGAAAGAAAGAAAGTTCTCAAAAAAGATAGAAGAATCAATTTGATAAAGATATGCATTTTTTTTACATTAAAATATGTCAATTTTTTTTACAAACTGTAAAGAAATACACCTTGCAAATTAATGCCTGAAAACAGTATCCGGGTCTTATTATAAACTGAGATGGACATATACAGATGTGTCTTAGAATCGAAAAAAATCATTTTACTTCATAAAATTTTAAATACATAGTATATATTTTTATCAGGATCACCATACAATAATTTTGAGGAGATATTTTATTTGTGAAACAGATTGTTCTTGGGACGGCAGGACATATTGATCATGGGAAAACAAGCTTTGTAAAAGCTATGACCGGCATTAATACCGACAGGCTCAAGGAGGAACAACTCCGTGGAATAACGATAGAACTTGGGTTTGCCTGGCTGGATCTTCCAAACGGCATAAGAATCGGGATAGTGGATGTGCCGGGACATGAGAAGTTTGTTAAAAACATGGTTGCCGGAGCTACAGGAATTGACCTTGTGGCGATGATTATTGCCGCAGATGAAGGTGTTATGCCCCAGACAAAAGAGCATATGGAGATATGCCAGCTTCTGGGCATAAAATTTGGAATCGTTGTCCTGACCAAGATAGATCTTGTTGATGAAGAATGGCTGGAACTTGTAACCGATGATATTAAAAAATTTGTAAGAGGAACTTTTTTGGACGATGCCCCTGTTGTACCGGTATCTGCTGCAACCGGTCAGGGTATAGCCGAATTTATAGATGTACTTTCAGAATTAAGCCCGAAAATTTCCGGTCGTTCTTCGTCAGGTCTTTTCCGGCTTCCTGTCGACAGGGTGTTTTCAATGAAAGGATTCGGCACTGTTATTACAGGCACGCTGATATCAGGCCGGGTTCAGGTAGGGGATATGATTATGATATATCCTTCGGGTATAACTTCCAAAGTCCGCGGGATTCAGGTTCATAACGAAAGCGTAACCGAGGCTGTGGCAGGTATGCGGACAGCCATTAATTTTCAGGGTCTTGAAAAAGCTTCGGTTAACCGGGGCGAAGTTGTTTCAACTCCGGCTGCGCTTATTCCGACTTTCATGCTTGATGTTTCCCTGCACTTTTTGTCAAGCAATAAGAAGCCTTTAAAAAACCGCACCCGCATCAGATTTCATGCCGGTACCAGCGAAATTCCCGGTAATCTTATTTTGCTCGACAGGGAAGAACTTCTTCCGGGAGAAGACGCTGTTGTTCAGCTCAGGCTCGATACTCCGGTAGCGGTTGTAAAAGACGACAGGTTTGTTATAAGAAGCGTTTCTCCTGTAAGAACAATAGCTGGAGGGCAAATCCTTAATCCGGTTCCCGGAAAACATAAAAGATTTAAGGCCGAAGTTACCGAAGGTCTGGAAAGCCTTTCAGAGCTTTTGCCGGAAGAACTGGTTTCATATTATGTCGCTCAATCCGGTTTTAAAGGTGTTTCGATTTCCGAACTGAAAGTTATGACAAATATTTCCGAAAAGCAGCTTGATAGTAACCTCCAGAATCTTTTATCCAAAAAAAATATTGTTTTGGCCGACAAAGAAAACAGAATATATCTTCATCAGAATGTCTTAAATGATCTTAAACTTGAGACTAATAATTTTCTTGATACTTATCACAAAGCAAATCCTCTTAAAGCGGGAATGCCGAAAGAAGAACTTAAATCAAAAATGCCGGCTTTTTTGAACCCGAAGTATTTTAATCTGATAATCAATCAGATGATAAAAGAAAGCGAAATTTTGCTTGATGAGGATACTGTCCGACTTAAAGGACATAAGGTTTCACTTGGTGAAGACCAGAGCCAGATAAAAATAAAAATTACTAAAATATACGAAAATGGCGGACTAACGCCACCCTTTCTGAAAGATTTGATAGAAGAGCTTAAGATTGATTCTGCAAAAGCAAAAGATGTTCTGATGCTTCTTGTAAATGAGGGTGTCATCATTAAGATAAAAGAAGATTTCTATATAAATTCCGAACATATCAATAAACTGAAAAATACGGTAGTTGAATTTTTAAAGAAAAACGGAGAAATGTCAGCACCGCAATTTAAGGATATGACAGGAGCATCAAGAAAATATCTGATACCGCTTCTTGAATATTTCGATTCAAAAAATGTAACGATACGTATAGGGGATATAAGAAAATTAAGAAGAGCTTAAGCTTTGCTGGTTTTCTTGGCTTCCACAACCGCCAGCGGATTACAGTCTCGCCCTAATAAAACATAGTCACTGAATTGATGTCCACCATATGGGGAGCAGGTTTCTACTATTTTATCCTGATCAACTATTATATCATATTCCTGGATAACCTGTTGCGGGTCATTGACATTCCACCCTGCTTTATCCAGCGCAGTATCAATCATTTCAATACGGGTTTGCTGTTCTGTTTTCATGACTGCTCTGCTTATTAGTTTTTCAATGTCTCTTTTGTGAATATTAAAATCCCACACCGAGTGCTGTCTTGAACAATGACAATATATAGAGCTTAACTAACACCAAATTTTTCCAAAATCAAAAAGTTTCTCAATCTATAGATATTAATCAAAGGTTATTCTGCATCAGTTAGAATAGAATATTTTTAATTATTCGATAAAGCCGGAAAGCTCCATTATTACCGGAAAGCTCCATTATTATATGATATTAAGCAAAACTTGCCGCAGAAATTATTTCCCCCCAAATATCTATCCATAACCACTGGCTATTTACCAGCCGGAAAACCTTTGGTAAGTCTGTATTGTCGCTACATTAATAATAAAATAGCTGCCAGGTTAATTTTCCCCTGAACCTGAATCCTTTCATGGCCTGATTTCCGTATCAAAATGAATGAATGGCGGTTTGACCATCTTTTCGCATATCGGATTGATATTTCGAAGTAGAAATGATTTTGCTGGATATTTTGTCGTGTGTAGGGTTTCAATAGTTTCATCACAAATAAACAATTCTTGATATAAAATAGAATATGCTGGATACTAAGTATTCAAATAGGACGGTTTTGTTGGCTTTATTTTTTTGGTATAATAAATGAATTAATTTTGGCTTTAACTTTCTGACTTTTTAACAATTTGTCATGATAAAGAAAATAATAAATAACAAATTCTGGACCGGATTTCCTTCGTGGATATTGATAGGTGCGTTTGTAGTGCTTCTTCCCATTTTTGCATTCATGACTGTGCAGAACATACAACGGTGGGATACATACAACACTCGCCTTTTGCTTGAAAAAGGCACTTCGCTTATCCGTTCTTTTGAAGCAGGCACAAGAACCGGAATATTGGGAGATTATATCGGAAGTTTCCATCTCCATAATCTTTTAACCGAAATCGCGATACAACCTTATGTGTCGTATATTCTTATAACAGACACCGAAAAAACAATTGTTGCACATAATAACCCCGACTATGAAGGTGGAACCTATAATACTGATATTGATCTGAAAAAAGTCTATCAGTCAGATGAAATACGCTGGCATATCATTAAAAGGCCTGACAAAATAAAAATATTTGAAGTATATAAAAAATTTACTCCTGTAGGTGGAATTTACGGCGATGGCATAATCCGCAAATTATTCAACCCGCGGTATGATATCAAAAATCCCAGGCAGTCAGAACTTATAATATTTGTCGGTCTCGATATGACTTCTGCCGAGCAGGCAAGAGTTGCAGATACAAAGCATTATATTTTTACCGGAATAGTATTGCTGCTTATAGGTTTTGCAGGTGTTGTACTGCTTTTCATGACTCAAAGCTATAGAAACACGAAAGCCTCTTTATCGAGAATAAAGGTTTTCTCTGACCATCTTGTGGAAAATATGCCTATCGGCCTTATTGCAGTAGATGGCAACAGGAGAATCGCTTCATTTAATAATGCCGCAGGATCAATTCTTTCTCTTCCATTTTCAGGAGTTATGGGTAAAAATATTAAAGAAATACTTCCTGAAGGCCTCTTGAATCTTATAGATGGTAACCACAATAAAAGCAGTGCGGTTGAAATTAATATAGACTGCGTCTTAAACAATGGCGAAATCATTCCTCTTGAAGTCGGCGTTTCTATCCTCAAAGATGAAAACGGTTATTTTCTTGGACATATAATTCTGTTTAAAGACTTAAGCGAAGTTCAATCTCTTCGCAGAGAAATTGCAAGAAGCCAGCGCCTCGCATCTCTTGGAAGCCTCGCTGCAGGCGTTGCACATGAAATAAGAAATCCACTGAGTTCCATAAAAGGACTAGCCACCTATTTCATGGAGCACAATGAAAAAGAGGAAGATAAAGAAGTTGCTAAAATTATTATACAGGAAGTGGACAGGCTTAACAGAGTTGTAAGCCAGTTGGTAGAGCTTGCAAGGCCGGTTTCCGTATCAAAAAAGCCTGTCCCGCTTAAATCTGTGATCGAAAATTCAATAAAACTTTTAGAGAGAGAAGCTCTAGAAAAAAATATTCAAATAACAACTCATACTCCGTCAGAAGAAATTGAAATAGCACTTGATAAAGACAGGATAACACAGGTTTTATTAAATCTTTATCTTAATGCAATTGAATCCATGGGGAAAGGTGGCAAACTCTCTGTCGATGTTTCTGAAAAAGAAAATGGGGCAGTTATAAAGGTTTCAGATACTGGATCGGGCATTGGCAAAAAGGATCTTGCTCTTATTTTTGATCCGTATTTTACCACAAAATCAACGGGAACAGGCCTTGGACTTGCTATAGTTCATAATATAATAGAGGCTCACGACGGCAAAATTACAGTACAAAGCCTGCCGGGCAAAGGAACTGTATTTACGGTTTTTTTGCCCGGTGCTAAACAGAATTATTAATCTTACGGGAATAAATATCAATATGAAAAAGAAAAACACAATTCTTGTTGTAGATGACGATACGGCGCACCGCATCATGTTGCGCACGCTTATCGGCGGCTGGGGGTATGAAATTTCCGAAGCTAACGACGGCATTGCAGCAATTGATGCAGTAAAGATAAAACCTTATGATCTTATTCTAATGGATGTAAGAATGGTAAAGCTATCCGGCATTGAAGCGCTGAAAGAGATTAAAACGTTAAATCCTGCAATTCCGGTGATAATAATGACTGCTTACTCTTCTGTTGAATCGGCCGTTGAAGCTATTAAATACGGCGCTTATGATTATCTTACAAAACCGCTCGACTTTGACAAGTTAAAGCTAACTATCGAAAGGGCTATGGAACATATTCACCTTAAAGAAGAGAACCGCCTTCTTAAGGAAAATCTCGGAATGCAATTTGACAGGCGAAATATTATCGGACAAAGTCTGGCTATTACAAAATTATTTGATACTATTGCCCTGGTTGCTCCGTCAGAAGCAACAGTTCTTATTACAGGTGAATCCGGGACAGGTAAGGAATTGATTGCGGGTGCCATTCATTTTAACAGCGCAAGAGTAAAGGGTCCTTTTGTTAAAATAAACTGTGCTGCGATACCGGAAACCCTTCTTGAATCAGAGTTGTTCGGCCATGAGAAAGGAGCCTTTACGGGAGCAGATAGAAAAAAGGACGGAAGGTTCCTTCAGGCATCAGGCGGCAGCATTTTTCTCGATGAAATAACTGAAATGCCGCTTACAATGCAGGTCAAACTTTTGCGTGTGCTTCAGGAAAGGGAAATAACCAGAATCGGTGGCAATGATGTCATAAAAGTGGATGTAAGAATTATTGTCGCGTCCAACAGTGATCTTCAGGAGATGGTTGCATCCGGAACTTTTCGTGAAGATCTTTACTACAGGTTAAATGTGGTAAATATAAAGGTTCCTCCCTTGAGAGAGCGAAGAGAAGATATCCCTCTTCTTGCTGTACATTTTCTTAAATTGTTTATTGAAAGAAACCGCAAAAACATAAAAGGATATACTCCAAAGGCTATGGATGAGATAGTAAAATATAACTGGCCCGGAAATGTACGGGAGTTAATGAATGCTGTTGAAAGGGCTGTTGTCCTTGCCCGTTCCGATTACCTGGATGAAAATGATTTTGAAATAATCCAAGGGGAATCCGTGAAAAGTGAAATAACGCAATCTTTTGATAGCTGGGATATGCCACTTGAAGAAATTGAAAAGGCAAGTATATTAAAAACCCTGGAGTCTTCAAATGAAAATAAAAGTGAGGCCGCCAGAAGGCTTGGCATAACAAGAAGAACCCTTCATAAGAAATTAAAAAAATATGGGGTGATGCCATAAGATACATTAGGAGATATAAATGAGCCGGGATAATATACGCACGATAAGATGTACGAAATGCAAAATTAAAAATAAGATACCGCTGGATAAAGCCGGAGCTTTTGCTAAATGCGGAAAATGTTCTTCCCCGCTTGATACAAGTGATCTTTTAAATCAAAAACCTGTAATTGTGACGGATGATAATTTCGGGACAAAAGTCTTAAACTCCCCTATTCCGGTTTTGCTTGATTGCTGGGCTCCCTGGTGTGGGCCATGTAAGATGATAGGGCCTGTTATGGAAGAGCTGGCAGCAGAATATTGTGGTAAAATCAGGATTTGCAAACTCAACGTCGATGAAAACCCGGCAACATCTTCAAGATTTCAAATAAGCAGTATTCCTTCAATGCTTATATTTGACAAAGGAGAGCTTAAGGATACAATCGTAGGAGCAGTTCCGAAACAGCAGATTACAGGAAAGATTTCAACTTTTATCTTATAGAAAAATATCAGCGATCATTTAGATGCATTTCTTTTCTTAAAGCACTGAGATTCTCCACATGAAATATTTGCAAGATTTTGCAAGAAGCAATGGTTTGGGATCTCTGCATGACACTATCAATCTATGCCACCCCCCTTCCCTGCGCTACTTTTCATTGAAAAAATCCCCAGGTTTCTCCAAAAGGGGCATCACTAATTTCTTATTCTCACCCGGCCCTCGTAAGACCAATCATTGTGGCCACCAGCTATGATCGTTAGTTTCGCCCCGGGAATGGCAGCGGCAAGAGCCTTCGCATGACTTACCGGAATAATCGTATCCGATTCAGCGCCGATAATCTCGACCAGGCCTTTGAAATTCGAAAGTGCCTCCACATTATCCCAGTTGTCCTTAAGTATCAGACGAACAAGAAAAGATGGGAAATGATCTGCAGCTACCGAAGAAAGTTTGTCAAAAGGAACGATGAGGACGAATTTGTCCGGTGGCCTGCTAAGGCTGGAAAGATTTGAAGCAGGACCTGACCCGATAGACTCGGCGGCCACACATACCGCAATGGCCGGGTAAGTTTCTCTAAGAAGTACATATGCTTCATTAGCTGCCCGATTGAAGGCTTCTTTCGAGGGGACACCTTTACGATTCCCGTATCCAGGGTATTCAAGAATAAAGACGGAATCTTCGGCTGAAAAACTCGGTACCGCGTATAAACGGTCAGACGCCTGACCTGCGTTTCCATGAAGCATCAGCCATACATTCTTTGGCGATTCCACCGTTCGCGAATAACCAATAACTTCGCCGTTTCTTATCCATGGCGTAAGGCTGTTATCATGAGGTCGATGAGTAGGATAAAACAGCAACTTCCTCTCAATCGAAGAACATCCGACCAACATAAATAGTACGACGGATGCTATAAGAAATATTAAAATTATTGATTTATGTATCATATGAATCTCGAACCGTCTAAATCAGCACCGCGGGTTATCGCCAAGTGATTCAATACAGCTAAGGAACTGGAAATGATTTAAAATCTTTCCAAACCAAAATTGATTTGCTTCCATTTTTTATCTACCTCATACCCCAGAACGATAAACTCACCAGAAGCCAGGGCAATACGTATTTTGAGTTTTGCACGGCCCCGCCCCGCACTGGCTTTCTGGTGAAGTAACAGGTTGGCGTTAAGATGATGGTCATCTTGGAATTTGTGCGCCATGCCATACTGCAACAATCCAAACGACATCGTCTTTGATTTTATAAAATAACCGGTACGACGATATGATCACTTCTCGGTAGGGAAGTTCTGGAAATTCAGGTATAATTCTTCCGGATTCAGGAAAATCCTCAAGTCTTCGCAGAATTTTTTCAGCCTTATTACGAAAAATAATAGCCGCTGAAGGTTTATCCTTTCGACTGTATGATAGCGCAGAAAGGAATTGAGTTTTGGCAGAAAGTGTAAATCGAACCTTCACGAGGACTCCTCGCCCAAAATAGCATCGGCTTCAGCAAGAACTGTATCCAGATCGTACCCTTGTCCCGTTTCGATTTCCCTATCGCCCTTAGCCAAAAGGTGCAACAGCTCTTTCTCGTGTTCAGATTTCTCATAGGCATCAACACCGATTATTACCGCTGTTGCCCGACCTCTTTGTGTAATTATCAATGGCTCTTTGCTGTTTCGTAATTGTTTCAGCAGCTTTGCCGCATCTTGACGCAAATCACTCACCGGAATGATATTTGATAGCTTGCCCATACTGTACCTCCTTTGGTACTTTTACATGTACTACCAACAAACCTGAAAAACAAACTTTTTTATAAATTGGGTGACTCGATTTGGATACGCAAACGTGAAAATCAAAGGTTCATCTGGTGCATTTTTGTTGTTGATAAAAGTTTGACTCTTTCAGAATATCAATAAGTCAAGCCTGCCCCCGACTTCCTATTGGTTCCCAGTCTGGATGCCGCTAGTCAAGCGCCCCATATCCTTTTGCAGTCTTGATCCAGTGTTCGACCAGTTCGGTAGGATTTGCGCCCAGACCACGGCCAAGGTGCAGCGCCAGTCCCATCAATAATTCTGATGCCTTGCAGAAATCGGTGAGATTGTCCAGTGTGCTAAATGCTTCTTGAGCTTTCAATAGGAGTAGATCGTTATGCTGGCGAGAAAAAGCTATGGGATCATTTAAGCCATCCGTTAACTCAGGGAGCATCAGCAGGTCGATCCACTCGGGACCAAGCCGGTCCTGCAATTGTTCGGGCTCTTCACTACCCATCTCTCGCCAGAGACACAATGTCTGCCGGTCACCCGATTCGGCCAAACCGCTTTCCAGCAGAAGGGCGAAAGCGATATCAGCTAAATTTTGCATCAGTTCGAGATAGTCATCCTGAGCAACTTCGAAGCGCTTTGTGGCCTGTCCTTCAATGTAGGTGGCGACACTCAATTGAGGTAAATCTAAAACTTCCGGACACCCTTCCATACAGGGTAAATGACTCCCTTGGTACATGTAGTGCAGTTCCTCG